>NZ_VKHP01000202.1 GCF_010811875.1 Bradyrhizobium uaiense | reverse complement strand
ACCTGACATGGCGAGCTGCTTCGACGGTCCTTCTTTTTCTACGCCAGGCCGCGACCGCAGAAACTTAGCCAAGCCCATGAAAAGCTGGACGCGCTATCCGCTCGAATGAGCTGAGGAGCAAGAAGGGCCAGCATGCAAATTTCAGGGGCATGGCGTCTCACCGGGCGCGTATTTCTCCCATTTGCGCTTGGATACTATCTTTCGTATCTGTTTCGAACGATCAACGCTTTGATCGCAAGTCATCTCAGCTCGGATACCCGTCTTGGGACTGCCGACCTCGGATTGCTTACGTCAGTCTACTTCCTTGTTTTCGCGACGGCTCAGATTCCCATCGGTATATTGTTGGACCGCTTTGGTCCGCGTCGAGTCCAGAGTGTTCTGCTCCTGCTCGCAGCAATGGGCGCCGGACTGTTCGCGATATCGACCAGTTTCCTGTCACTTTTGATCGCGCGTGCAATGATCGGGCTGGGCGTGGCGGCGGCGCTGACGGCAGGATTGAAGTCCATCATCCTTTGGTTCCCCAGGGAACGGGTTGCCTTGCTTAATGGCTACATGATCATGTTGGGCTCGCTAGGAGCGGTGACCGCTACGGCTCCCGTTGAACACCTGCTCGCTTGGATGGGATGGCGGCAGCTCTTTGAGGTCCTGGCTGCCGCGACCGGCGCGACGGCAATTCTCATCTATGTCGTGGTACCTGAACGAGGCATTGTCCCATCAACAGCGCGCACCACCCTTAGCTCCGTTTTCGGTGATCGGCGCTTTTGGCGAATGGCCCCGTTGTCGGCGACTTGCGTTGGATCAGCTTGGTCTCTGCAGGGATTGTGGGCATCACCGTGGCTGACCGACGTGGAGGGGCTTGATCGCGCGAGTCTCGTCGGACAGCTTTTCATGATGTCGATCGTGCTCAGCGCCGGTGCCTGGTTGTTTGGTATGACGGTCCATCACATCAAACGAAGGGGAATTGGGGCAGAGACGATATTAGCCTTGGTTGCAGTGTTGTTTATCGCAGCCGAATTGTCCTTGATCCTGCGAGCGCCCTTGCCGTCCATCTTGCCCTGGTCCGTTGTCGCAATTGTCGGGACGGCAACCGTGGTCAGCTTCGCGGTGATAGCGGATTACTTTCCGCCGGAGCTTGCCGGTCGTGCCAACGGCGCCTTGAACGTCTTGCAGTTTGGTTGGGCGTTTCTGGCGCAATACGCGACAGGTCTGATCTTGGAGCAATGGTCTGCAAATGATGGCCATAGGCCCGTCCAGGCCTATCAGGTCGCGTTCGGTCTCAACTTAGCACTGCAGAGCGCGACGTTGGTCTGGTTCGCGCTACCCTGGCGCAGATCCATCGCTTCGTGGATGAGTTCATTCCTCTTCTTCAAGCCAGCTGATGTTCCTTACGCTATCGAGTCCGCCGGGTTGTATGAGGATTCGGTCATCCTCCTGCCCTCGGATGACGATGCGGAGTGGTGAGCAGCCACTCTCAGCGAACCGATACGATTAAGTAGGCCTCAAAGATCAGTTCTCAGCCTTTCTTTTTCTACGCCAGTCTACGATCACTGAAGCCGCTTGTTGCGCCAAGTCCATCGGTGCCTTTTCTAATCATCCCCATATGAGGACGCTCGTTGGACGTCCTCATTCGGTTGGGGGCGAACAGTGGCAATCCATTCCATTCAATCGGAAGCGAGTTCGCGCGGAGCGCGAATGCTGCGCAGCGCGCTTGGCTCCGCGATTGCTGGCTACCTCGAAGACGAAGCGGTCATCGAGGTGATGCTCAATCCGGATGGGCGGTTGTGGATCGACCGGTTGTCGAACGGCCTGATCGACACAGGCGAAACCCTTTCGGCTGCGGATGGCGAGCGCATTGTTCGCCTGGTTGCGCATCACGTGGGTGCCGAGGTGCATGCCGGCGCGCCACGGGTTTCAGCCGAACTCCCGGGGAGCGGCGAGCGCTTCGAGGGTCTCTTGCCTCCGGTCGTTGCAGCACCGGCTTTTGCTATCCGCAAGCCCGCCGTCGCCGTGTTTACGCTCGACGACTACGTCGCCAGGGAGATCATGACCTCGGAGCAGGCCAGGACCCTGAAGGACGCGGTCGCCGCACGGAAGAACATCCTCGTCGCTGGCGGGACATCGACCGGCAAGACGACATTGACGAATGCGCTCCTCGCCGAGGTGGCAAAGAGCTCTGATCGGGTCATTCTCATCGAAGACACACGCGAGCTCCAATGCAAAGCGCCCAATCTCGTGGCTCTGCGGACCAAAGATGGTGTGGCCACGCTATCGGACCTCGTTCGATCCTCGCTGCGACTACGCCCGGATCGTATCCCGGTTGGCGAGGTCCGCGGTGCTGAAGCGCTCGATCTGCTCAAGGCTTGGGGCACTGGGCATCCAGGCGGCATTGGGACCATTCATGCGGGCACCGCGCTTGGCGCGCTGCGGCGGCTCGAGCAGCTCATCCAGGAAGCCGTCATCACCGTTCCGCGCGCCCTGATCGCTGAGACCATCAACATCGTCGCTGTGCTTGCGGGACGCGGCGCTGACCGTCGCCTCGCTGAGCTCGCCCTCGTCACCGGCCTTGGCGCCGCCGGCGACTACACCCTTTCATCAGCAGGAGACTGACATGCGTCAGCAATTTCGTTTTCTTCGAGGTGCATCGTTGGCCGCCTTCGGCACCGTGCTTTTGGCAGCGGCGCCGGCACGGGCTGCTGGTTCGAACATGCCATGGGAGCAGCCCCTCAATCAGATCCTGCAATCGGTAGAAGGTCCGGTCGCCAAGATCATCGCCGTCATCATCATCATCGTGACCGGGCTCACGCTCGCGTTCGGGGACTCGTCAGGTGGTTTCCGCAGGCTGATCCAGATCGTGTTCGGCCTGTCGATCGCATTCGCCGCCTCGAGCTTCTTCCTGTCGTTCTTCTCCTTCGGCGGCGGCGTGGTGATCTGATGGACGAGCCGGTCGCAGGATTTGTCGTGCCGGTTCACCGCGCGCTCACCGAGCCAATTCTGATGGGCGGCGCGCCGCGGTCCGTCGCGATCGTGAACGGCACGCTTGCCGCGGCCCTTGGACTTGGATTGCGGCTCTGGATCGCGGGTCTCGTCCTCTGGCTTATCGGCCACATGGCCGCCGTCTGGGCCGCCAAGCGCGATCCTGCCTTCGTCGATGTGGTGCGCCGACATCTGCGCATTCCCGGTCATCTCAATCTCTGAGTTTTCGGTCATGATGAACCTTGCCGAATATCGCCATTCCGACGCTCGTCTTGCCGACTTTCTGCCTTGGGCAGCCCTGGTCGACGAAGGGATCATTCTGAACAAGGATGGCTCGTTCCAACGGACGGCAAAATTCCGGGGACCTGACCTTGATAGCGCGGTACCGGCTGAACTTGTCGCCGTCGCCGGTCGTCTGAACAACGCTTTGCGCCGCCTGGGATCAGGCTGGGCCGTATTCGTTGAGGGGCAGCGTCATTTTGCGGGGGCGTATCCGTCTAACTCCTTTCCGGACGTCGCGTCCGCGCTGGTCGACGCGGAACGCAGGGCTCAGTTCGAAGAGGCGGGTGCCCATTACGAGTCCAGCTACTTCCTGACTTTCCTCTATCTGCCTCCGGAGGAGGGAGCGGCGAGGGCAGAGCGACTGCTTTACGAGGGTCGTGATCGTACCGCTGGAGCCGACGCGCGCGAGGTGCTGCGCGGGTTTGTCGACCAAACCAACCGCGTGCTCGGCCTCCTTGAAGGGTTCATGCCGGAATGCGCTTGGCTCAATGATCAGGACACGCTGACTTATCTGCATTCGACGATCTCGACCAAGCGTCATCGCGTTCGGGTGCCCGAGATTCCCATGTACATCGATGCGCTGTTGGCCGACCAGCCGCTGACCGGCGGTCTGGAGCCGATGTTGGGCTCAGCCAACTTACGGGTTTTGACGATCGTCGGCTTTCCGGGCGCGACGACGCCTGGGATCCTCGACGACCTGAATCGCTTGGCGTTTTCATATCGGTGGTCGACCCGGGCGATCATGCTCGACAAGACCGATGCCACCAAGCTGCTGACAAAGATTCGGCGGCAGTGGTTTGCCAAGCGAAAGTCCATCGGCGCCATTCTCAAGGAGGTCATGACGAACGAGGCCTCGACGCTGCTCGATACCGATGCCCATAACAAGGCGCTTGATGCCGACGCGGCGTTGCAGGAACTGGGGTCGGATCAGATCGGACAAGCCTTTGTCACGGCGACCATCACTGTCTGGGACCGCGATCCTAGTGCCGCCGATGAAAAGCTCCGCCTGGTCGAGAAAGTCATTCAAGGCCGCGATTTCACCTGCATGACCGAGACGGTGAACGCTGTTGAAGCCTGGCTCGGCAGTCTGCCGGGGCACGTCTACGCCAACGTGCGGCAGCCTCCGGTTTCGACTCTCAACCTTGCCCATATGATTCCGATGTCGGCCGTGTGGGCGGGCGAGGCGAGGGATCTGCACTTCAAGGGTCCACCGCTTCTGTTCGGCAAGACCGAGGGATCAACGCCGTTCCGATTCTCGCTCCACGTCGGCGACGTCGGCCATACCCTTGTGGTGGGGCCGACAGGCGCTGGCAAGTCAGTGCTGCTCGCGCTGATGGCGCTACAGTTCAGGCGTTATCCGAACTCACAAGTCTTCGCGTTTGACTTCGGTGGTTCGATCCGGGCGGCCGCCCTCGCCATGGGCGGTGATTGGCATGATCTCGGCGGCGCATTGTCCGACGGAGGTGAACAACCCGTCGCTCTGCAGCCACTGGCCTGGATTGATGATCCTTCCGAGCGCGGATGGGCGACGGAATGGATCGGCGCGATCCTGGCACAGGAAAAGATCGAGATCACGCCGGAGGTCAAGGATCATCTGTGGTCGGCGCTGACGTCTCTCGCGTCGGCGCCGATGCAGGAGCGCACCCTCACGGGCTTGTCAGTCCTGCTCCAATCGAACTCCCTGAAACGCGCCTTGCAACCTTATTGCCTCGGCGGTCCATCCGGTCGCCTGCTCGATGCCGAATTCGAGCGCCTTGGCGAAGCCTCGGTCCAGGCCTTTGAGACCGAAGGTTTGATTGGAACGAGCGTTGCCCCGGCCGTGCTGGCGTACCTCTTCCATCGTATCGGGGACCGTCTCGACGGCCGGCCGACACTCCTTATTGTCGATGAAGGTTGGCTTGCCCTCGACGATGAGGATTTCGCGGGGCAACTCCGGGAATGGCTGAAGACGCTTCGGAAGAAGAACGCGTCCGTCATCTTCGCCACCCAGTCGCTTTCGGACATTGATGGCTCTGCGATTGCGCCGGCGATCATCGAAAGCTGCCCAACGCGCCTGTTGCTGCCGAACGAACGGGCGATCGAACCGCAGATCACCGCCATCTACCGCCGCTTCGGCCTTAATGACCGTCAGATCGAACTTCTGAGCCGGGCAACGCCAAAGCGCGACTACTACTGCCAGTCGCGTCGGGGCAACCGGATGCTCGAACTTGGGCTTGGTGAGATCGCGCTCGCCTTTACCGCGGCCTCTTCCAAGACAGACCAGGCTGGCATCGCACAGCTCCTCGCCGAGCATGGACCTGACGGCTTTGTGCCGGCCTGGCTGCAGCACCGTGGCGTCGCCTGGGCCGTCGACCTGATCCCCAATCTCGTCAATCTGGAGAAATCTCTATGAAGCGTCTTGGCCTATCGGCGGCCGCTGGCACTATCGCGCTGGTGCTTGGCGTCGCGATGCCCGCGCGGGCGTTGATCGTCTTCGATCCCAACAACTACGTTCAGAACGTCCTGACTGCTGCGCGGGAGCTCCAGCAGATCAACAACCAGATCACCTCGTTGCAGAACGAGGCGCAGATGCTGATCAATCAGGCGAAGAATCTGGCAAACCTGCCGTATTCATCGCTGCAGCAACTGCAATCCTCGATCCAGCGGACCCAGCAATTGCTGGCTCAGGCCCAGCGGATTGCCTACGATGTCGCGCAGATCGATCGCGCGTTCTCGACGAGCTACGCGCCGGCCACCAGCAGCCAGTCCAACCAATTACTGGTCACAAACGCTCAATCGCGGTGGCAAAATACGTACGCGGCAACACAAGACGCGCTCCGGGTTCAGGCCGGCATCGTTGGTAACCTCGACACCAATCGTAGCCAAACGTCCGCACTTGTAACGTCAAGCCAAAGTGCCAGTGGCGCCCTGCAGGCAACTCAGGCCGGAAATCAGATCCTCGCGCTTCAAGCGCAACAACTTGCCGATCTCACGGCGGCCGTGGCGGCGCAGGGCAGAGCGCAGAATCTTGAAGCGGCTCAGCGCGCCTCAGCCCAGGATCAGGGGCGAGAGCAGCTCAGACGATTCCTGACGCCAGGACAAGGCTATCAATCCTCCAATGTGCAGATGTTCCACTGATGACCGACGCAAAAGCATTCAAGGCGCTTTCGTTGCTTACGACAATCGGCCTAGTGGCCGTCGCTGCCTGCACGATTCAGCTTCGCGGTGGTGACGAGTCGCCCGCGCTGCCGAAGGCGGAGCAGACGACAGATGTAACCAGCTCCGACCTCGCACGCTGCCGCAGCGTCACTGCGGAGGAAACGGCAGGTTATCAGCATTGCAGGCAGGTCTGGGCCGAAAACCGGCGTCGCTTCTTTGCCAAGAAAACCCATGCCGCGGTTCCTGGCCAAGACGATTCCACCGCAGGGTTGGCGTCCGCTCCAAAGGATCAGAGCCGGATCGCGCACGGCTATCCGCACCCGCAGCCGGCGACACCCGAGGCGACGAAGCCATGACCGGTACGGGGATCATCGACCAATTCCTGGAAACATTCACGCGTTACATCGACAACGGCTTCGGATTGCTCGGTAGCGACGTCGGGTATCTCGCAGCAACCCTTGCCGCGATCGACATCACGCTTGCTGCGTTGTTCTGGAGTTGGGGGCCGGACGAAGACATCATCGCGCGCCTCGTCAAGAAGACGCTCTTTGTAGGCGTCTTTGCCTACCTGATCGGCGACTGGAACAGCCTGGCGCGCATCGTCTTCGAGAGCTTCGCCGGTCTTGGGCTGAAAGCATCAGGTGCAAACCTGTCCGCATCCGATTTCCTGAGGCCGGGAAAGATCGCTCAAGTAGGGCTCGACGCCGGCCGACCGCTGCTCGATTCGATTTCGAACCTGATGGGCTACATCAGTTTCTTCGAGAATTTCGTCCAGATCGTCGTCCTTCTGTTCGCTTGGATCGTGGTGTTGCTCGCCTTTTTCATTCTGGCGATCCAGCTCTTTGTCACCCTGATCGAGTTCAAGCTCACGACGTTGGCTGGCTTCGTGCTCATTCCCTTTGGCTTGTTTGGCAAAACCGCCTTCGCAGCAGAACGGGTCCTGGGCAACGTCATATCCTCCGGAATCAAGGTCTTGGTCCTGGCCGTCATCGTCGGAATTGGATCGACCCTACTCTCGCCGTTCACAGCTGGCTTTGGTGGCAATCAGCCAACCATCGAAGACGCGATGACACTGGTGCTTGCGGCGCTGTCCTTGCTGGGTCTCGGTATCTTCGGTCCGGGTATCGCAAACGGCCTGGTGTCGGGCGGACCTCAGCTCGGCGCCGGTGCCGCGATTGGAACAGGCCTTGCTGCCGGCGGCATTGTTGCGGCAGGCGCAGGTGTTGCCGCCGGTGGCGCTGGTCTCGCTGGCGGCGCGATTGCAGGCGCCGCGCGTGGTGGCGGCGCTGTCATGAGCAGAGCATCAGCCGCGTATCGAAGCGGCGGCCTTACTGGCGTCGCGGAGGCTAGCGCTTCGGCTGCGATGAGTCCTTTGCGTCGCGCAGCGGCTGCCTTCGGCGGTGGGCAAGCGGGCGAGCAGGCCGCGAGCACCTCGGCCGAAGGGCAGCCTGATTGGGCGCGCCGCATGAAGCGTGCTCAGACCATCCGGCATGGTGCCTCGGCTGTCGGCCACGCGGTCCGCTCGGGCGATCATGGTGGCAGCGGCTCCTCCGTCGATTTGTCCGAAGGAGAGCGCTGAGACGCACCACTGCACCCCCGCCGCACAGCAGCGCCTCAAATCCCTCCATCGCACGACTTGAAAACGACCACCCGATACCAGGGGCAACCATCGATGTTTACGCGCACTTCCGTTCATTACGGGCGCACGCCCGAACCGGTCACACCGTATCAGAAAGCAGCGCAGGTCTGGGACGAACGCATTGGATCAGCGCGTCTGCAAGCCAAGAATTGGCGCCTGATGGCGTTCGGTTGCTTGACGCTTTCAGCCGCTCTCGCTGGTGGGCTTGTCTGGCAGTCAAATCAAGGATCGATCACGCCCTGGGTGGTCGAAGTCGATCATCTCGGCCAAGCCCAAAGGGTTGCGCCGGCCAACATCGACTATCAACCCACTGATGCGCAGATCGCCTACCATCTAGCGCGCTTTATCGAGGATGTCAGAGGTCTGCCAGCCGACGGCATCGTTCTACGCCAAAACTGGCTCCGGGCCTATGATTTTACGACCGATCGCGGCGCCGCTGCGCTCAACGACTACGCGCGGAACAATGACCCCTTTGCCAAGCTGGGTAAGGCGCAGATCTCCGTCGACGTCTCGAGCATCATTCGCGCGTCGTCGGAAAGTTTTCGGGTCGCGTGGACCGAGCGCATCTACGACAACGGCTCGCTGAGTTCGACCGAGCGCTGGACTGCAATTCTCACGATCGTGATCGAGACGCCACGCGATGCCGAACGCCTGCGCAAGAATCCCCTTGGCGTCTACGTCCGCGCCATCAACTGGTCAAAGGAGTTGAGTCAGTGACCAAGACGCCGTCTAACGTTCATTGGAAACGTTCCCTCGAGCGAAGCAGGCTCATTTCGGCTTGTCCCGAGCTAGTGAGCTCGAAGCGTGCACTTCTGTCCGCTCTTCTGCTTTGTTCGTCTCCGCTCGGAGGGTGCGCGACCTACATTCCGCCGGAGATCAGCTACGACGCTGAAGTTCCTCCGTTACCGGCGACGCCGGTGGCTCTCGATGACAGATCGCGACCGCTTCACGTTCCACCCCTCTGGAAGCCGGCGCTCGGCGGCAAGTCGGGAGGGAAGGAAGACGCTGAACCCGTGAGCCGGGTTGAGACCGCAAACAGCGCAGCCCGGGTTGAACCGCGCAAGCGGGGGTATTTCAACGCGGCGCAGATTTACGCGTACAGTCCTGGAGCCCTCTATCAAATTTACGCCGCGCCGGGGCAGATCACGGATATCGCACTCGAGGAAGGAGAGCAGTTGACGGGATCAGGACCGATCGCGGCCGGAGATACCGTACGCTGGGTCGTGGGCGATACCGAGAGCGGGAGCGGCGACACGCGTCGCGTCCATATCCTGGTCAAGCCGACCCGAGCTTCGATCGAGACCAATCTCGTCGTCAATACCGATCGGCGCACCTACTTGATCGAACTACGCTCCCGCGAGCGGCCATATATGCCATCCGTTGCCTGGTACTATCCAGAAACTGCGCGGGAACGATCGCGTTCAGTCGCTCTGAAGCCTGTTCTTCCAGACCCGGCGCAGCGCATCTCCCGCTATGCCATCGAAGGGGACAGTCCTCCCTGGCGGCCGCTCGCCGCATATGACGATGGCCGCAAGGTCTATGTCGAATTTCCGCAAGGAATCGTACAGGGCGAGATGCCTCCGCTCTTCGTCATCGGCCCTGACGGCAAGACTGAACTCGTCAACTATCGCGCTTACGGCAACGTATTGATCGTCGATCGGCTGTTTGCTGCCGCCGAACTGCGGCTCGGCGGCGAGCACCAACAGAAGGTCCGTATTGTCCGGACCGACAGGAGGCCGTCGTCATGAACACCCGGAATGGAAACGATCAGGAGCAAGCGGCTCCGCCTGAGACACAAGAGGATCAGTCCAGGAGCTTCCGCTTGAGAGCTGAGCAGCCGCGCGTGACGCGGTTGTCGCGGAAGGTCTTGGCCGGCGGGAGCGCGGTTGCCCTGCTTGTCATCGGCGGAGCGGTGCTGTGGTCGCTACAGAACAATCGCTCCCGTAATCAAGCGGCCAATGAGCTTTACAGTACCGAGCACCACAATGTTGCCGACGGCATTACGACACTCCCGAAGGACTATGCTGGCGTTCCGCGCCAGCCAATCCCGCAGCTTGGTCCGCCGCTTCCGGGGGATCTCGGTCGACCGATCCTTGCCGCCCAAGGCCAGCCGCCGGCGATCGGCGCTGATCCGGACCAGCAGCGCCGAGATCAAGAGTCCGAGGCAGCCCGCATCAGTCATCTATTCGCTTCGACCAATGGAGGAGGAGTGCGTGCGACCACCGCTGCGGCGGTTGGAAGCAACCGCGCCGTGCTACCGAACGCAACGAGCACTGGCGACGATGGATCTGCGCAGAACGGCCAGGACCGCAAGCTTGCCTTCGTGAACGCCTCTGTGGATCGTCGCACGGTCAGCCCTGACCGCATCACCCGGCCGGCTTCACCATACATCGTGCAGGCTGGGACGGTGATTCCGGGAGCCCTGATTACCGGGGTTCGATCGGACCTTCCAGGCCAGATCACGGCACAGGTAACCGAGAATGTTTTCGACACGCCGACCGGCCGCTTTCTGCTTGTGCCTCAGGGAGCGCGTCTGATCGGTATATACGATAGCCAGGTCACCTTCGGCCAGTCCCGCGTTCTGCTGGTCTGGACGCGGCTGATCATGCCAAATGGACGTTCCGTCGTTCTCGAGCGGCAGCCTGCGGCTGACACTGCAGGGTATGCAGGCCTCGAAGACCAGGTCGACAATCACTGGGGCGAGCTCTTCAAGGCTGCGGCACTATCGACGTTTCTGGCGGTCGGGACTGAACTGGGTGCCGGCTCGGACACCAACAGCAACGACAGCGCCATCATCCAGGCATTACGACACGGTGCCTCCGACTCACTAAACCAAACCGGACAGCAGGTGGTTCGACGCAGTCTCAACATCCAGCCTACTTTGACTGTACGACCTGGTTTCCGGGTTCGTGTTCTTGTCAATCGCGACCTCATACTTACGCCGTATAGAGGGTGACAACATGCCAAAGCTCAAAATAGGAGAGCTTCCAGACGACAAGCCGGTCAAAGTGAGTGCGGAGCTGCCGGCGGCCGTGCATCGCGATCTCATTGCATATGCAGAAGCCCTTACGCGTCAAGGTGGTCAAGTGGTCGAACCGACTAAGCTCATCGCTCCCATGTTGGCGCGCTTTATGGCCACGGATCGAGGATTTTCTAAATTGAAACGTGAAGGCCACGTACCGGTCGCTGGCGAAGGACAGTGATGCTCAAGGCTTCTCGAAGCTGCCGGTCAAAGCTAATAGTACGATGCATCAACCTAGACGCTGCCGGGCTTGGCCCGAGAGCTAAGATATCGTGTCGGAAAGCGTGTTCCTGCGTCTGCCCCGAAATAACTCCGATTACCAGGCTATCTCTGTTTTCAAATACAAGAGCGCGCTGGGCGTCGATGGGCATTTATTCGGTCACCTTCAGGCGCGTTACACTGCTCCGGCCATCGACGCTGATGGGCACGTCACCCTCGATCGTCGCCCGACGTACGACGCGATGCCGGTCCCCGTAATCGTTGACGGCGTAATGCTGCGTTGCGCGGTTATCCCATATCGCGATATCGCCCTCTAACCAGTTCCAGCGCACAGTGTTTTCGGGCGCGGTGATATGAGACTGGAACAGATCGAACAGCTTTTGTCCGTCGTATTTGGAGATCCCAACAAAGTGCTTCACCAAAGCGCCGAGCACTAGCGTCCGCTCGCCTGTTTCGGGGTGGACGCGCACGACGGGATGCTCGGTCTCAAAAACCGTTCTGGTGAATACCTCGTCGAAGTGTTTCTTGTCCACCTCGCGGACACGCGCGATCCCGGCGTAATCGAAAACGTTGCTGTGAACGGCCCATAGCTCCTCGGCAAGCCGTTGTAGCGGCGGCGGCAGATCGAGATACGCGGAAGCTGTGTTCGACCACACGGTGTCGCCTCCGAAAGCTGGCATTACTACGGCCCGCAGGACTAAAATCTTGGGATAGGCATCGGCGAAGGTCCCATCCGCATGCCAAACATCGGCGCGACCGCCGCCGCGAGTGGAGTCCAGTTCGAGGAGCGAGGCCGTCCCCCTGGCGGCGCCGAGCATCGGATGCGGCGTTAGCTTTCCAAGACGAGCGGCAAAGCGCTCCTGTTCAACGTCATTGAGATGTCGTTGGTTGCGGAAGAAGATCACCTTGTGCTTGAGCAGCAAGCTGTTGATCGCAGCGATCGTGCGGTCCGATAGATCG
The DNA here is from genome assembly GCF_010811875.1 of Bradyrhizobium uaiense. Taxonomy (GTDB): domain Bacteria; phylum Pseudomonadota; class Alphaproteobacteria; order Rhizobiales; family Xanthobacteraceae; genus Bradyrhizobium; species Bradyrhizobium uaiense. Next base: position 5,505 of record NZ_VKHP01000202.1, on the reverse strand, counting down.
CCCGATAGCTCGATATTTTTGACTTCGGCACCGATGCGCGCCGCACGTTTCAGAACATCGGCGCCCGGAATGACGTCACCGATCAAAGCCGTTGTGCTCATGTTGTTTTTCCAAGCCCTTGAAGTTTCTGCTTCTCGGAGCGGATGATCTTCAGCAAGCATCGTGCCAGGCGAAAGAAGAACATGTAGCTCCCCATGGCAACGAATTGCGCTATTTGGCGCGAGTTCTCGGACTAACCGATGATTCGACCGAGTGACAAGAAGCTCGATCGTCGACGTCACCCACCGAATATAGTGCAATCGTGAAGAGCGCAGCAGCAGGAGCGTGCCGACGGAAGATATTCAGTTATGTTATTGCAATCACTCAACTGCCCTCAAAAAGGCAATGCTTCTGTAAGATTGGTAATAATTCATGATGATCATAAATCATGTAGTCGGGCCCTGCCGCGCGCAAGCGCGCTTCGGAAACATATCCTCCTACGATTGATACGTTGATAAGGCCAAGATTGCGGGCAATCTCCGTCTCAACTGGCATATCGCCCACGATGACAGTTCTTTCTGGGCACAGATCATTGGCCTGCATATACAAGCGCAGCCGTTCTTGCTTGCTCATGCTCCTAAACTGAGTTGCGCGGCTCTCAAATGCCAAAATATCGGTGACGTGAGTCTTAATCCCAAGTCTTCGCACTTGTGTGCGAATTGGTCCAACAATGTGGTTGCTGACAATAACGGTTTGGATGGCTCGCTGATCAGCGGCGAGCAAAACATTTCGAGCCCCTTTACGTAAGGCCGCGTTGCGCGACAGGAACTCATAAGTGTCGTGAAAAATGGCGTTGTCGTTGCTCTGTACGACTTCGATTTCATCTTTCGACATGTCCAGGTTGCGGAAAAGAACCGAAGGAGGGAGTTCGAACTTCTCTCGAAGCTTGTGCATATCCACAGCAGCGCGACCGAAGCGGCTCAAAATTGCATTGATGGTTTGCAGCACCGCGTTGGCGTCATCGAGCAGCGTGCCATTCCAGTCGAAAATAATCGCGGATTTCATGCGTGAACCTAAGGCAAATGTGATCGTGCGATAGAATGTGTTCGAGGCTTAGATATTCTGGTCTACATGTCTGGGGCGATCGTAGTGGTTCGAACAGAGTCGTCACGGGTGCAACGCGCGCCAGTGAGCTGAGCGGGCGGACCGTTCTTCCGAGGCGAGAGGGCGGGTGGAGAGCGTGAGCATTGCTGCTTCTGTAGCTCTATTTCTGGATCGATTTGGTTGAAGCAATGGCCATGCCAGCCAGCGTTGGCATGCAACAAGGCCGGAAGGGCTTTGGAAGGTCTCAACGCTTGCTATGCGCGCTGCACTGGACCGGACACAACATTGCGTCTCTGTCAGAATACGGACAAGAGTCTGTGCGGTAAGTCCGAGCTGACCGTTCCGTTAGTGAATTTTGCGAGTTAATCGATGGCCCAGGTTGATCTCTCCGAGATCGGTTCACTCTGGTGAGGCGAATTGGGTTCTCAGTACTCGGAATATTAAGTCGAAGCTCCGGGGTGTTGAACAACTTTCCGCTGAGAGGACGCCGCTGCAGCCAATGCTCAATGCCTTGACCAGCGTCACGGCAAAACTAATGTCGCTGGAGCCTGTGAGGGCTGCAGATGTAGGCTCGCTCTCTGTCGACCGGCGCTGTTGGCGCCAGTCATGCACAGTGTCGCCTCAGCCCTGAACCAGGATAAGAGCTGCAACTTCCTGATCCCGTGGCAGTTTGCTCGCCGCCAGGCCGGTGGCGACACCAAGGCGGTCAGGCGCGGGGCGGTTTTGACTCATCTTGCGCTTGCCTTCGACCCTGGTGATGGGGATGCGCACGCCAACGATCTCACGCAACTGGGCGGCGATGAAATCCGCGGGAGCATCTCTGACCGCCCAAGGTGTCGCACGTGACGTCTCATGGATATTCGTCAGGCGCGTCACGGTTTCAAGCAGGCGATCGGGATCCTCGAAGAACTCGGTCGGCCCATGGGCGTGAACCGCGATGTAATTCCATGTCGGCACCACACGTTCAGCTTGTCGTTTGCTGGGATACCAGGATGGCGTCACATAAGCCTCTGCGCCAGTAAAGATCGCGAGAGCTTCTCCGATCGGGGGCGTGCGCCATTGCGGATTGCCCTTCGCTAGGTGCCCGTACAGCGCGCCGTGTTCGCCTTCGCTCTCATCGAGAAAGAGCGGAAGAGGCGTCGCAAGGGGCCCGTCTGACGTGGCCGTAACCAGGTTGGCCAATCGGGCGCGGCGGATTGTCGCTCGAATGTTCTCGAGGTCGTCGTCTCGAAAGTGGGGTGGTATGTACATGAAGGTTCTCCGTTGGAGGTCGTCGAGATAAACCCAGGTCAGTATGCTAGAAAACTGCCAGTTTCAGTCGCCCCCGTAGAGGGTTCCACGTTGGATCGAGCCGCCTTGCTCGTGGCCCGGCCGGCCGATGATCGCGCCTCCTCACGCACTTCTGGGGCCGTGATATAGCTGAGCAAGGCAATTGTGACGGACCAGGCGGCAAGTCCGGTGCAGCGGTAGCTCGGTTCTATTCGTCGCTCTGAACGTCTGGGTTCCCTTGGACTGCTGCCCGCCCGAGCCATATTCTCAACTTGGAATCTACAACAGCTGAGGGCGGAGAACACGGCGGTGCCTCACGGGCATGATTGCAGCAGTTGAGAAGCCGGTCATCGCGGCGATCAACTGGCTGTGCATGGGTGGAGGCTTCGAGTTTGCGCTGGCGTGCGATCTGCGCGTCGCCGGGAATGCCGTCACAGCAATCGGTCTGCCGGAGACGCGCATCGACAGCTTTCCCGGTAACGGCGCTACCCAACGCTTGCCGACGATCATTGGTAAAGCCAAAACGCTTGAGATAATCCTGCGGGGGCTGACCCTGATGGGGCCGCGAGCCCATGAAATTGGGATCGTGCATGAGGTCGTCGCCGGCCCAGTCGCTCGCGCCTTGAGATGGTGTAAGGATATCGAGCCGAGGTGCCGAGGGCCTGGCATTGGCCAAAAAGCCTTACCCGGGGCTCCCCTGAGCCGTCCTATGGCCGATGGCTTGACCGACGAACGTAGGAGCTTGAGGATGGCCTCGGCCCGCGAGGGCGGCCGCCCGCTCGCCGGCTCAAATGCAGAAGCTTTAATGCCGACGGAAAGCTGGTCTCAGGTGAGTGTCAGGGCTCCGCTGGACGCCCAGACGCATGACGTCTCACATCGCGAGCGGTCTAAGTGCCGCATTGCGCCGACCGTTAAGGGAGCCCGAGGGGTCTCGCGCCGATTCCAGTCCAATCTGCTGATGAGGAATTCGGGAGCTTCCTCATTTGGAAACGATTGGCTAGCTATTGAAATCGCTGGCGGGTGTTTTTCTTATTTTTTTCCAAACGGGCCTTGATATCGTTCATTAATCTAGTTGATTTTGATTCCGCCATTCGGAGGTTCGATCCCTCCCGCCCCAGCCAGCAAACAAGCTGTTGATTTCGATAGAAGAATCGATTTCTCCCGATCGAGTCTCTGCCGGCATTTCGGGGCGGGCTGGGGCCGGCTGTCTGGAAATCTGTGCCGCTTTCGTTTCCATGCCGGTTGGCGACAAGCCCCGAGTCGCCCCGAGATGCATGTCGACGGGCGATCGACTCACGAAATAACGACGGATTTGACGTGGCGAATACCAAGAAGGCCCGCGCCGCTGTTGGCGCGAAGAAGAAAAGCAAGGGATCGGCGCGCTCCGGGATCTCATCTTCCTCGCCCCTCGGCATGCTGGCACTCCACCTCCTCGAGCAATGGAAGAAGTCCGGCCGCGACGGCATCGTTTTCCTTGCCGAGAGCGAGAACAGGGCGGAGCGCCTCGGCAGCGTGCTCCATTCGCTCGATCCCTCGCTCGAGGTGCTGGTGTTCCCGAGGCTGAATACCTTGCCGTTTGACGGACTGGAGCCGTCTCGCGAGATCGCCGGCCGACGGAGTTCGGTGTTGCGGCGTCTCGCCAGGAGCAAGAAGCCGGTCTTCCTGGTGTCGACGGCGGAGGCGATCATGGAGCGCCTGCCGTTGCCCGCCAGTTGGGCGCGCCTCAGCATCAGCCTGAAGGTGGGGGCGGACTATTCCGAGCAGGATCTCAAGGATCGTCTGGAGGCTCTCGGCTACGATCTCGACGAAGAGGCGGATTTTCCCGGGAGCGCGCTGTTCCACGGCATGACGTTCGAAGTCTTTCCCGCCGGCGCCCTCGGGCCGTTCAGAATCGAACACTCCGGCGGCGTGATCCGCAGGATCGCCGGCGTCGATCCGGACGAGCACGACGTCGTCTTCGACGCGCAGGAACTGCTGATCGATCCGATGTCCGAGCGGATCGCGTTGGGAGGCAAGCGGGCACAGCGCGCAGCGCTGCCGGACTATTGTGATCGCGCCCACTGGATCGCGGACGCCGGCGTGTCGGGCCATGCCGAGAGCTGGCTGGGCACGATCAAGGAGGCAGCCGGCCGCAGGGAGGCGGAGCGCGAGTATCTCGGGCCCGGCGACTGGAAGCGACTGACCAAACGCATGAGCGCGCTGCCACGAAAGGCGGCGTTCACCCCGACGCCCGATTTCTCGAAGGTCGCCTCGTCACGGAAAGCTCTCCGCGCATTTGTCGCCGACACCGAGCGCGCCGGGTCGCGGCTGCTGTTGGTCGCGGCGGTGGAGGACGACCTGCGCGCGATGGAGCGGATGAGCGGCATCAAGGCGGAACGCTGTGCCGATTGGGACGAGGCAGCGAAGGGACGGGGTGGCGAAGCGGCATTGCTGGCTGATTTCGACACCGGCTTCATCGGTTCTGGCCGCAAGCCGCTTGTCGTCGTGACGGCGACCGACGTGCTCGGCAGCAGGGCGCATCATCCGCAGCCGATGGCCAAAGCCTGGGGCGCGGCTTTCGATCATCCCGACGTGCCGGAGCGGGGCGCGGTCGTCGTCCATCTGCAGCGCGGGCTGGCCGTGCTCGACGGCTTGCAGACCTACGACATGGGGAAGGGATCATCCCGCGAGATGATCAGGCTGGAATTTGCGGGCGATGATGCCGTGCTCGTTCCACCCGCCGACCTTGCGCTGATCTGGCCGTATGCAGCGGAGCGCGGCAGACTGACATTGGACAGGGCCGATGGAAGCACGTGGTGGGCGCGCCGCACCGAGGCGGAGCGGGACATTCAGGTTGCCGCCAAGCAGCTTGCCAGGCACATCGCGCAACGACGTCGCCGCAGACGACCCGATCCATCGGATGACCTGACGCAAGATCATCCAGCACGTCCCGAATCGCCCTGGCCTGATCGACCGTCGTGAAATATGGAAAGCGCGCGACGAACCGCTCGTAGGCCGGACCGGGGGCAACCAGCCTGGGCGCGCGCCGGCGACGTCGTTGCGCGATGTGCCTGGCAAGCTGCTTGGCGGCAACCTGAATGTCCCGCTCCGCCTCGGTGCGGCGCGCCCACCACGTGCTTCCATCGGCCCTGTCCAATGTCAGTCTGCCGCGCT
>NZ_VKHP01000201.1 GCF_010811875.1 Bradyrhizobium uaiense | reverse complement strand
TGTTGATTGGGTGTGAAGCAACAGCCGACTGGTGGGGTCTGCGCGGTGTAGGTCGGCGGTGGCGTCAGGTGTAGATAGGAGAGCGGGTCATATGAAGTCGCTGAAGTTGGCTGGCGGACGGTTCGATGCGGCGTCCGACGCCGGCGCGAGCTCGGCGGCGGATTTGCCAAGAGAGAATTCGTCGGCAGCGAACGCTGACGGCGCTGTGCAAAAACTAATTGAAAATGCGGCCACGGCGACGACCGCCGACGAGGCCAACTTCAGCGACTTCATATGACGTCCCCAATACCGGGGACCGTCAACGTCTGTGCGTTGATCTGCGTCCCCGCTGTTATCGGGACGCAGACTGGCGCTTTGGCCGCTTAAGCGGAGTTAAGTGGAGCGGCCGGCGCCTGGCATTGTCGGAAAGGCGGTCAATCCAGGGTTTGCCGGTTCGTTCGAAGTTGAACGATCGGCGGTTACGATCGGTTAACCACGCGGCGCCGATCAGCGTTCGCGCAGGGCCTCGTCGCGCAGCAGGCGGGCGGGCTTCACGATGTAATCCAGCACGGACTTCTCGCCGGTCAGGACCTCGACCGTGGTCACCATTCCCGGAATGATCGGCAAGGGATGCTGCTCGGTGCCGAGATGGTTCTTATCGGTGCGCACCATGACCCGGTAGAAGGTCTCCGGGCGCTCGGTCCTTTCCGCCTTGTCGTCGACGATGGTGTCGGCGCTGATGCGCTCGACCTTGCCTTTCAAGGATCCGTAGACCGAGGAATCATAGGCGCTGATCTTCACCACCGCGTCCTGGTCGGGACGGATGAAGGCGATGTCCTGCGGACGGATCCGCCCCTCCACCAGCAGCGTGTCGTCGAGCGGCACGATGTCCATGAGGTTGGCGCCGGGCGCCACGACGGCCCCGATGGTGCTGACGTTCAGTTTGTTGACGATACCGTGGACAGGCGCCTTCAGGTCGGTGCGGCGGACCCGGTCCTGGGCTGACTTGATGTTCTCGTCGAGCACTGCGAGGTCGCCGCGCGATTTGGCGAGATCCTCGTCGGCCTGCGAACGGAACGACGCGGTGATGTTTGCGATCTTCGATTGCGCCTCGGCCAGCTGTCCCTTCATTTCGGTGGCCTGCCGGTCAAGCCGCAGCATCTCGATCTCGGGCACAACCTTCTGCTCATAGAGCTTGCGCGTCAGGGTCTGCTCGCGTTCGAGAAGCTTGAGCGAGCCGGTGAGGCGGGTGACCTGCTGATTGAGGACGTCGATGTCCTGCGCGACCTTCTGACCCCGCATCTTGAACACGCTGGCCTCGGTCGCGACGGCGGCGGGAACCATCTTGTCGAGATCGTCCGGAAAGGTGATCTCGCTTCGTCCGCGAGCCTCGGCGTCGAGGCGGGCCACGCGCGCCGCCATCGCCGCGCGGCGTTCGCGGATCTCGCCGAACTCGGACGCGAACTTGGTATCGTCGATCCGCATCAGGGACTGGCCCTGCTGAACGATGTCGCCTTCACGGATCAGGATGTCGCCGACGATGCCGCCTTCGAGCGATTGCACCACCTGCATCTGCCGCGACGGCACGACGCGGCCGCTGCCGCGCTTGACCTCGTCGAGCACCGCGAAATGCGCCCAGACCACGAACGTCGCCAGCAGCGCGCAGGACGTCCACAGCAGCATGCGAGAGGTGCGGGGCGTGCGCAGCAACGCTGCGGACCGGATGTCGTTTGCAAAGGCAAAATCGGAAGACGCCATAATATTTGCTCGTTATGCGGATTTCGGCTGGATCGTATTCTCAGGCGACGGCGGCGTGGACGCGGGCCTGCCCTGAAGCAGGGCGAGCACCTTGTCGCGCGGGCCGTCGGCAACCAGGCGGCCATTGTCGAACAGCAGCAGGCGATCGACCATGTTCAGCAACGACAGGCGATGGGTCGAGATGATGATGGTCATGCGCTCGTCACCGAGGCCCTTGAGGCGTTCAAGGAATTCCTGCTCGCTGCGAATATCGAAGTGCGCGGTCGGCTCGTCGAGAAACAGCACGCGCGGCTTGCGGATCAGGACGCGCGCGAGCCCGATGGCCTGCTTCTGGCCGCCCGACAGGCTGCGGCCGCCTTCCGAGATCGGCATGTCATAGCCCATCGGATGGCCGGCGATGAAGCTCTCGACGCCGGAAAGCCGCGCGGCAAGCAGGATTTCCTCGTCGGTCGCTTCGGGTTTGCCGAGAGCGATGTTGTCCCGCAGCTTGCCGAAGAACAGGTCGGTATCCTGCATCGCAAAGCCGATGCCGGTGCGCAGGTCCGAGGGATCATATTGGCGCGAGTCCACGCCATCGACCAAGATGCGGCCTTCCTTCGGCTCATAGAATCCGAGCAGCAGCCTGCCGACCGTGGTCTTACCGGATCCCACCCTGCCGATAATGCCGACTTTCTCTCCGCCCTCGATCTTGAAGCTGACCTTCTCGAGCGCGTTGCCCGGCGCGTTGGGGTAGGCGAACGAGACGTTCTCGAAGGCGACCTTGCCGTCGTCGATCCGTCTTGTGACGTAGGATCGGGTCGGCGAGCGCTCCCGTTCGATCGACATGATGCGGTCGATTGCCTTGAGCGACGACAGCGTCTGCGTTCCCTTGGTGATGACGGAGGCGATCCCGGCGATCGGCGCCAGAATGCGGCCGGCAAGCATGTTCGCCGCGACCAGCGCGCCGACGCTCAGCTTGCCGTCGAGGATCAGGAAAATGCCGACGATGACCAGCAGCAGGCTGGTGATCTGCTGGGCGGTGCTGGCGCTGGTCAGCGACATCGACGACCAGAAGTGAACGTCCTCGCCGGACCGGGCGGTGGCCGCGACCGAACGCTCCCACAAGGTCTGCATGCGGGCCTCGGCGCCGGTCGCGCGGACGGTTTCCAGGCCGGACAGGGACTCGACCAGCACGCCGTGCCGGGCCGCGGATTCCGCCTGCAGGCGCTTCATTGCGCGATCGAGCGGGCGCTGCAGCAGGAAGCCAATCAGCATGACGAGCGGGAGCATGATCAGCGGGATCCAGGCCAGGGGCCCGGCGATGACGAACAGCACCCCGACGAACAGGATGGCAAACAGCAGGTCGGTCGCCGAGACCACGCTGCCGGAGGTGAAGAACTCGCGCACCGAGTCGAAGTCCCGGAGCTGATTGGCGATGATGCCGACGGAAGTCGGCCGCTGCGCCATCTTCACGGCCATCACATGCTCGAAGATGTTGGCGGCGAGCACGACATCGATGGTCTTGCCGGTCACGTCGATCATGCGGCTGCGGACCATGCGGAAGATGAAATCGAAGACGATGCCGAGCCCCATGCCGATCGAGAGCGCGATCAAGGAGGGGATGGCTCCGTTGGGGATGACGCGGTCATAGACGCTCATCGTGAACAGCGGGGTCGCCAGCGCCAGGATGTTGGTCAGGAAGGCGGCGATCGCGATGTGCCCGTAACTGCGCCAATGCGCCTTCACCACCGACCAGAACCAGTGGTTCTTGGGGATGTCTCCGGCGGCGACGGTGCGCGCATCGGCCTGCGCAGCGCTTCGCACCAGAAACGCGTAGCCGGTATAGTCGCCAGCGACGGCGGTAATGTCTGCGACGCGCGGGGCCTTCGGCGTCGCCGGATCAACGATCTTGATCGCCTTGTTCGCTGCATCCACGCCAAGGAGGATGAGCGCAGAGCCGTCCTTCATGATCAGGACGGCCGGCAAGACGAGTGCGGGAATGTCCGAAATGCTGCGCTTGACGGCTTCAGTCTCCAGACCCGCGCGTCTGGCCGCGCGGTCGTAGAGCGAAACAGACAAGCGTCCGTCCGTGATCGGAAGTCCGCCGAGCAGAGCCTCACGGCTGACCGCGCGGCCGTGATGGGCGGCGAGATAGCTCAACGACGCGGTGAGGGGATCGTCGCCCAGGGCGCTCGGCCGACTGGTCGCGGCAGGCTTTGAAGTTGAATCATCTGAGGGGGAGCGGCCGGCGTCAGCCGCCGCGCTGGGGGTTCGAAACAACAAACGAAACCTCGATAACCAAATGGAAATGCAGAAATCGCATTCGAAGATCTGCGTGCAGAGTACAACAAACAGCGAACGGAATCAGCGAAACTTGCTTTAAGTATTAATACGGGAATCGAAAGGGCCCCGTTTGGGGCCCTTTCGGAAGTCCTGATCTCGGCCTGGCGGCTGCTTATTGAGCGGAACTCGGGAAGGCCGACAGCAGCCAGTGCGGCTTGGTCGACGCATAGGAGCTGGCGTTCGCCGTGACCGACGGGTCCGCGTAAATGACATTCGGACCATCAGCGGCATTCTTCTGCTCCTGCATCCATTCCGCAGATCCGGGCACGGCAGCAGTCGTCGTTGAACCGGTGAAGCGATCCGCAAAGCCGGTATCCTTCGGCTGAGCCGCCGCATAACCCTCCTTGTAGCCCTTGGCGGAACGAGCGGCGGCAGTGGGGGCGGGAACGGCGACGTGCAGCGGCTCGGACCCGGTCTGCGGCAGGTTCACGCGCAAGGTGGGGAACGAGTAGCGGGGCAGGCCAATCGACAACATGTCGGTCGGCGCGGCATCGACCGGCGGCGGAGCCTTCAGATATTCGATCAAGGTCCCCATCGCGGCCAGCAGCTGATAGTCGGCGAAAACGATGACGCTGCGGGCGGAGGTGAGCGAGACCGACGCATTGAAGAACTGATTCTGGGCGTTCAGCAGGTCGATCAGCGAGCGCTGGCCGAGCTCATATTCCTTCTGGAAGGCCGTAATGGTCTTCCTGGCTGCTTCCAGCTCACGGGTCAGAGCCGTGATGCGCGTAGCCGTAATCGTACGGGCATTCCACGCCTTGTCGATCGATTCATAGGCGTCGCGCTGCAAGCGCGCGTGCCGCATGGTGGCTTCGGTATAGCGTTCGGCCTTCTCCGACCTGTTCCAGGCATCCTGGCCGCCGCGGAAGATGTCCCACGACATCACCACCTTGCCGCTGTAGTCCTCATGGGTAATGGAGGGTGTTCCGGGGACCGCCACGTAGGGGTAGGAGTTGTCGTAATGGGTTGCCCGTCCCTCAAGATAGAATTTCGGGCCGAACGTGCCGTCGGTGGCCTTGAACGCGTGCTTGGCGGCGTCGGCATCCGACTGTGCCGCCGCAATCGTCGAATTGAACCGCAGCGTCGTCGCCAGCGCTTCATCGCGGCTGTGCGGCAATCCTGCGAGAGGGCTCGGGAAGCGAACATTGATCGGCTCGAGGCCGACGACCTTGCGGTACTTCGCTCGCGCGTCATCGAGGCTGCGCTGGAATTCGGCGAGTGCCGCACGGGCGGCCTCGACGCGCTCCCGCGCTTGCTCGAGGTCGCCTTCGCCGGCCCGGCCGCCCGAGAAGCGCGAGTTCACGTTGGCAAAGATCTTCTCGTGATTGGCGACGTTTTGCTGAGCGAGGCTCACCAGCCGGATGTAGCGCACGACGTCCATGTAGCCTTCGGCGGCGTCGAGGGCCAGCAGCTCGGTTCGTTCCTTGACGCGGGAGGCTGCGGCGTTGACGCGCGCGGTCTGGCGCCAGACGTCATAGATCGACGAGAAGCCGTCCCACAACAGCTGGCGCACGACCACCGATTCCTGGCTGCCGTTGCGCCATGGCCCCGAACCCACGGTCGGCGCCGCCTGGATGTTCGGGCTGATGAAGCCCGGCGATTGATCGAACTTTTCCGGCCCGTAGCTGGCGTCGACGCGCACCTGCGGCAGCAGCGTGCTCTGAGTCTGTCTCAGCTCGCTTTCCGTCGCCCGCCGATTTGCGGAGGCTTCACCCACGCCCGGGTTGGTCTGCATTGCCTGGCGCAACGCATCGTTAATGGAAAAAACCTCGGCACATGCCGGCGTCGCCGCCAGGCAGAGGCACGCGATGGCCGTGTATGCCGATCTCATAATTCCGCCCCTACTCAATTCCGCCCCTGCTCACAAAAAAATTACGTAAAAATCTGACGAAGGCTAACAAAGGACGGTTCCCCGACCTATGACATTTCCGCCACACCGCCACTCTAAGTGGAGTGGAGTCATAGCGCTGGTTACCGGGCGCATTGAGATTTTTATTAAAATCCAATGGTTTGAGAGCGGGGCGCGTGGGCATTCCGGCTGGTGCCGACCAGCAACACCGCCAACCACAACAGAAAAGGTCAGTTAAGATCACCTTAGCGGCTGGCCTCCCGTCGCCTACTGCGCGCGACAGGTCGCCAGGCAGGTTGCAACGAGGGGCGTGACCTTTGAGTCGGGCGAGAGGCCTGCCAAGCGGCTCGTCAGTTTGTAGAGCGACCTGCTGCCAAAATAGAACCGGAAGATCTCGACCGTGGACTCGCCCACGCGCGTCGCAAAGATCGACGCAGCAGTCCGGTGGGCGGCTGCAAAGACATAGGTCGTGAGCTTGGCTCCCTTGCCGTCCGCCGGGACAGTCGTTCCCCAGGTGACCGTGAACGTTTCGCCGTCGATCAAGACGGCAGGCCGGACCGCATCCAGATCGTTATCGATCCACTGAACGTCACCGCCTTTGCCTGAGGCGCCGGGCTCGACCCGTCTGCCCCGCGGCGCGTCACGGTGAACCTGGAAGATTCAGCTAGCGCTGCGCCTGTCGTTGCCAACAACAGATTGATGTCTCCGACCGGCCTGCGTAATTCGGTGATGTACGGACGCGGCCGACCGGGCTGCGCTTCCGCTTGCAGGCGATCTCGGCGGGCGACGTCGCCGGCGCGTCGGCGATTTCACTCCGGCGCAATCGGATGTGGAGGGCGCTCGATCGATGCCCTGAGGCTCTCGAGCTCGACGAAGACGTCCGCGTGCCTGCGAAGCTCGTCGGCGATCATGGGCGGTTTCGTCCGAATGCTGGAAATGACGGTGACCCGGACGCCCATCCGCCTGACGGCTTCGACAACAGCCCGCAGATCACCATCGCCAGAGAACAGGAATGCGTGGTCGATACGGTGCGCGATTTCCAATGCGTCGACCGCGAGCTCGATACCGATACTGCGCTTCATTCGTCGCCGTCCATCGCCGTCGTCGTGCGGCTTGGCCGACTTTCTCCTGACCGCATATCCATTGTAGTCGAGCCAATCCACCAGCGGTCGAAGGCTGCTGAACTCGTCGTCGTCTCTCACGACCGTGTAAAAATAGGCGCGGACGATCTGCCCATGCTTGCCGAATTCCACGAGCAGTCGCCGGAAGTCGACTTCGAAGCCGAGGTTCTTGACCGTGGTGTGCAGATTCGCGCCGTCGATGAAAAGTGCAATGCGATCGGTCATCTGAAGCCCCATGACGCCGGATCAGTCGCAGTACGTTTTGGTTCTGGAAATTCCTCGAGCGCATGGCGGGCGCTCTCATTGAAAGGACTGATCCTAGAGCAAGGAGTTGGCGGGGATGAAGTGGAAATTTTTGCCGGCGCCGGCAGGTTTCTCACCCAGCGCATGCTGTTCCAGCGGCGGTCGCCGTGATGCCGGCCGGCCTCCAACTGCAACCGCAACGTTCATTTGTTGCGGGGATGGCTGGGTCAGCGAAGCTACCGACTTGCCGCGCCGGGCCTTGTTGCCGCGCCAGGTTACTATTGCGCGGGCAGCTGAAATGCATTTAGCATCAATCAGCTCTGCCATTTCGCACGGCGCGATTTTTTTGAGAACGCAGCTTTTTTGCAGGCCTCGGTTTTTCGTCAATACAAATTTTTTTCCACGGGAGGAGAGGACGGTTCAGCGTCCCTGACTGCAAAGAAAACTTGCTTCTGCCGGCAGACGTGACCCAAGGAGGTACGCCTATCGCGCTATCTGGCCGTCCTATCCGGGATCGGGACGGAGAGAACTTGGCCAAGGCGCGAGACGCCTGGCCACTCTCTCGCTGCGCATCCTGCTGGCCTGTTGTGGAGCTGCGCGCCAGGCCATCATCGAGGAAGAGACGGATCCGGCGGCCGTCAACCTGAATGGCGCACTCGCGGAATGCCGCAGCACTTTCCGGATCAGATCGCGCAGGCGGTGGAGCGGGCGTCGTGCGTGATTAGCGCGACCGAGCTGGTCCGGCCGCTGTTGCGGTTTCCTGAGCTGCTCGATCGGGAGAATGCCATGCGCAAGGGACTGGCAGAGCAGGTTCAGGCAAGATCAATGTCCCTGCTCGAGCGAAACGTTCAGATCCAGAAGCTTCATTCGCAGCTCCTTGACGAAGAGCGCAGCAGGCCGGCGGCGCCGGCGGACACGAGCAAGCCGTCGCCGGCGGTCACGCAATGGCGACAATCCAGCCCGGAAAGTTGCGGCCGGCTCAGAGGGGATTCCGGGGCCTGTTATTGAGACGGGCGATCCTGTGCATGGCAATTGATGGCTGATGAAGAAGCCGCGGAGCCGCCAAGGCAGGATGCCTCTCGACACCTTTGGCGACCACCTCGGTGCCGATACCGTATTCGCACGGAGTGGCAAAACGCGAGCTGCAATATGCTGAAAAATCCGCGGCAATCGTAAGAATTTTGGTTGTGATCTTCATAGATATCGCGTTGAGGGAAACGTAAGCCACGGCGCTGGTAGGGTTAACGAAGGATTACCAGATGACAGCTAAGTCGCGAGATCATATAAGCGGAACCTAGTTGGCGGATTTTGCCCGGCCAACCGTTGCGTAAATTCATCGTAAGTAAAATTAATCGTAAAAGGGATATTTTCCTATGTTGAAGCTCTACATCCAGACCACCGAAGCCTTCAAGCGTCTCCGCTCGGACACGGACGGCGTTGTGTCGTTCGAGTACGTGATCGTCGCCGCTTGCATCGTCGCCGCCGTCTCTGCTGCGTTCGGTACGGGTACCGCCAGCGGCATCGGCTCGGTCCTGAGCACCTCGATCACCACGATCGCCGGCAAGGTCGCCACCGCAGTCTCCGCATAACTCCGGACGTTGAGTGCTGTTGGCAGATTCTTGCTGTCAACGGCAGTCAACCGGATTGCGATATGTGCGAGCCTTAAAGGAGGCTTTCTCCTATGTTGCGGTCTTACATCAGGATCACCGAAGGGTTGAAGCGTCTGCGCACGGACAAGGACGGCGTTGTGTCGTTTGAGTACGTGATCGTCGCCGCCTGTATCGTCGCCGCCGTTTCCGCGGCGTTCGGTACGGGTACCGCCAGTGGCATCGGCAGTGTTCTGACCACCTCGCTCACTTCGATCGGCACCGCGGTTGCCAACGCGGTTAGCGCCTGAGTCCAGAGGACGGCGCTCCGGAGGGGGGGCATTATTTTGTGCCCCCCGCCTTTTTCTGAGGCGTTTATTTCATGAATTGGATTGCGTCCACGACTTCGTGTCTGGAAATCGCATTGTTGTTGTACGTCGCAACGATCGATATCGCGACACGGTTGATCCGAAACGAGATTTGTCTGGCGCTGGCGTTCCTTGGGATCGTCGGCCAATTGGCCAGTCCGATGCAGATCGGCCAGTCGCTGATCGTTGCCGCAATCCTCTTCCTGGCACTCTTCGTGATCTATCTGCGGGGAGCGATCGGCGGTGGCGACGTCAAGTTGCTGGTCGCGCTGTCGATCGGTTTGCCGTTGACCGGCGTGATTCAGATGTTGACGGCAACTGCGTTGGCCGGCGGCGTTCTGGCCGCGGTGCATCTGGCGATGCGCCGCCTGCCGCAACCGAGGCTGGCACCCGCGGGATCGTCGTTGGTGCGAAGGGTCTACGCGGTCGAGCGCTGGCGTCATTTGCGACACGCGCCGCTACCATACGGTGTCGCCATCGCTTGCGGCGGTATCTGGGCTATTTTGAGCAAAGGATTTTGACATGTCGTCCGCTTTGCGCGTTTCGATCATCATGGTGCTGTTGCTTGCGGCTACGGCGCTCGGGATCATTGCCTATAACGTGAACCAGCCGAAAGACCAGGTCGTTGCACAGGCAGTTGTGGAGAAGCCTGCACCCGCAGCTGCGACAATCGCCTACTTCGTCGCGGCGCGTCCGCTGTCCAAGGGGACGTTGGCCCGGGACGAGGACTTCGCCGTGCGCCAGGCGCCGCAAAATCGTGTCCCCGCAGGTGCGATCCTCGAAACGCCTGACGCCAAGGCCGGACTTCCCGGCTCTTTGGTTCGCAAGTTCGTCGACGCCGGCAGTGCCATTACTTTGGACGATATCCTGCGTCCGAAGGATCGCGGCTTCCTCGCCAGCGTTCTCGCGCCGGACAGCCGCGCCATCAGCATCAAGGTCGACGAGGAGACTGGCGTCTCCGGTTTGATCAGGCCGGGCGACAATGTCGACGTAGTGTTGACCCAGGTGTTCGAGAAGGCGGATCCCGTCAAGCGGGCCGTCAGCGAAACAGTGCTGTCCAACGTGCGTGTGATCGCGATCGACCAGGAGATTGCGCAAGGCGGTCGCCCCATCACCAATGCGGTCCCGGGCAAGACGGCGCAAACCGTATCGCTGGAGCTCAAGCCGGATCAGGTCAAGAAGGTCGCCGTGGCAAAGCAGCTTGGCACGCTCTCGCTCGTCGTCAGGGCTGCCGCCGAGCAGTGGGACAAGGCCGACAGCGGTGCGACATCGAGCTGCGACGTGTCGCCCGAGTTGGCGCGCCAGAGCGCGGTGGCCGGCCAGAGCACGACGGTGGCGATCTATTCCGGCACCGGGGTCAAGCAATACTCGGTCAGGAAACAGGATGTGGACGACGACGTTCGTGCGGGCTGCGACGTGCTTCCGGGGATCGAAGCCCAGACGACCGCAGCGGCTGGTGACGTTGGCAAGGGACCGGAGAAACGTTGATGAGTGTGAACATGGCAGTGGTTGAATCACCGGAAGAGACGGCCTCCCTTGTCGCGCGCAACCGCATCGTCTGCTTCGTCAACGACGAGCTCAGCGCTGCGGCCCTCCGCAAGGGTCTCGACGGCAGCAACCTGGTGATCCGGCGCGGCACGATCCGTCATGCGACACGCATGCTCGAGACCGACACCGATCTGTACGCGCTGGTGACCGACATCAGCGGGATGGATGATCCCTTCACTGAACTGGAGCGCCTCGCCAGCGTCTGTCCGCCTGACGTGAAGGTGGCCCTGATCGGCGACAACCGGGAGATCACCTTCTACCGCGAGCTCATGGAGATCGGCCTTACCGAGTATCTGCCAACGCCGATCACCAGGGATATCGTGCTCGACCAGCTGCGCCCGAAGTTGCTTGGCGACACCACGCCCGCCCAAAGCGATCGTGATCGCGGCGGGCATGTTGTCTCGATATGCGGTGCGCAGGGCGGGGCCGGCGCGACCAGCGTCGCGATCAACCTTGCGCTGCAACTGGCCGAGACCACCAAGGCCAAGGTCGCACTGCTCGACCTGCATCTGCAGGGCGGCGAGACCGCGGTGATGCTGGGTGTGCGCCCCGGTCCGGGCCTGCGCATTGCGCTCGAAAATCCGATGCGGGCCGACACGCTGTTCCTGGAGCGCGCGGCAATCGACGTGAACGAGCGGGTTTGCCTGATCTCCGGCGACGAAGACCTCGATGCCAAGCTCGACATCACCGAAGCCGGCGTCAGGCATGTGATCGGCCTGCTCCGCCAGCGCTTCAACTACGTCGTTGTCGACGTGCCGGTGCCGTTCCCGGCATCCATCTATCCGGTCATTCAGATGTCCCGTCACGTGCTGGTCTTGCTGGAAGCCGAGGTGACCGGTTTGCGCAATGCTCACGCGCTGCGTAACGCCGTCACCAACATCGCCGGAAAGGATCGCGTCTTCACCTTGCTCAATCGTGCGGATCGCGCCGGCGGCCTGCCGAGGGCGACGATCGTCAAGGCGCTGGGTGCGGAGCCGGACATGATCATCCCGGATCTCGGCAAGGGAATGACCCAGGCCGTCAACCTCGGCGTTCCCGCGCTCAAGCATGTGTCCGGGCTGCGGCGTCACCTTGCTCCGATCGTGCGGGAGATCACCGGCGTCGGCGCCAATCAAAAGGCGCGTTGGAAGAGGTGGCTCGGGCTATGAAAAAGTTCGGTAGGCGCGCAGACGAAATGCCGATGTGGATGCCCGCAGCCGTGCCGGATGCGCCGGCCATGCGACCGGCGCCGCCACCCTTGCCGCCGGCCGAACCAAGCGTATCGCCACCGGCATCGAGCCTGTTTACACCGTCTCCAAAGCATGAAGAGCCTTCGCACCATCCGGTGATGCCGGCGTCGCTGCGTGAGCGGGTCATAGAACAGATCGAACCGGCGGTGGCCACGACGGTCTCGCGCGATGTCCTGCGGCGGCAGATCGAGGAAATCATCCACGGCATCGCCAACCAGGAGCGGCTGGAGTTGTCGGGCCGCGAGCAGCTCTTCCTCGCGGAGGAGATCGCCGACGACATGACCGGCTACGGGCCGCTTCGTCCGCTTCTGCTCGACGAGACGATCAACGACATCATGATCAACGGGCCGAGCAGCGTCTATGTCGAGCGGGCCGGCAAGCTGGAGCGGGTCGCGGTGCGGTTTCGCGACAACGACCATATCGCGGCCGTTGCCCAGAAGATCGCCTCGCAGGTCGGCCGCCGCGTCGACGAATCCAGTCCGATGGTGGACTGCCGGCTGCCTGACGGCAGCCGCGTCAACATCATCCTGCCGCCGCTGGCAGTTCATAGTCCCTGCATCTCGATCAGAAAGTTCCCGAGCCGGCGTTACAACATCGCCGCGATGATCGAGAATGGGACGATGAACGCGGCGATCGGGCAGCTGCTGGAGATCGCCTCGCGCTGCCGGCTCAACGTTCTGGTCTCCGGTGGCACCGGCTCGGGCAAGACGACCCTGCTGAACGCCCTCAGTCAATTCATCGACCACAGCGAGCGCATCGTCACGATCGAGGACGCGGCGGAGCTGCAGCTTCAGCAGCCGCACGTGATCAGCCTCGAGACGCGTCCGCCCAGCCTTGAAGGCACAGGGCAGGTGACGCAGCGCGATCTGCTGTGGAACGCATTGCGTATGCGGCCCGACCGCATCGTCGTGGGCGAAGTGCGCGGCGCCGAGGCATTCGACATGCTGCAGGCGATGAACACCGGCCATGATGGATCTATTTCCACGGTGCACGCCAACAGCACGCGCGACGCCCTGACCCGTGTGGAGAACATGGTGCAGATGGGGCAGGTCAATCTGCCGTCGCGCGCAATCCGATCGCAGATCGTCGCTGCCCTGGACATCATCGTGCAGGTCGAGCGCATGCGGGACGGACAGCGCCGCATCGTGCAGATCAGCGAGGTGATCGGCCTCGAGGGTGAAGTGATCACTACCAATGACATTGCACTCTTCGAGTACACGGACGAAGACATTCACGGACGGATATCGGGCACCTATCGTTCGACGAACGCTGTGCCGAAATTCAAGAGCCGCCTCGTCTACTTCGGGCTCGATCGGGCCTGGGCGGAAGCGATGAGGCATATCTGATGTCGACGCCCCTGATCATCGTCCTAGTGCTTCTGCTGTGTGCGACGGTCAATACGCTGTGGCTCGACTCGCGGCAAAGGCGAATGGACCGTCAGCTCGAAATCGCTCTGCCGACGGCCGAAGCAGAAGCCCTGGTGTCCATCCGTCGCGCGGCCCAGACGTCGCGTTGGCGTACGTTCCATCGTTTCATCAATTACAATCCTGCCATGCCGTATCCCGTGCGGCCGGTCTATGTGGTGCTTGCGGGATGCTTTGCGGCGGCCGGCGTGCTCTACCTCAATGAAGTGCTGAAATTTCCTGGCCTCTATGCCGGCATTGCCGGTGCGGTCGTCGCCCTCCTGGTCGTGCGTGGCCTGTTCGGATGGCAGCAACAGAGATTCGCAAATCAACTCTTCCGGCAGCTTCCCGATGCGGTCCAGCTGGTGACGAGTACGGTCCGGTCGGGATTGCCTGTTCACGAGGCATTTCGCACCATCGCCCGCGAGATGCCACAACCGACATCCGGGCAGTTTGCCATCGTCTGCAGCGAACTGAATCTGGGCCGGTCGCCCGAGGAAGCCGTGGAAGCGGTCTATCAGCGAACGCGGGTGCCGGAATATGCGATGTTTGCGGTGACCCTTGCGGTGCAATTGAAGACCGGCGGCAGCCTCGCGGAAACGCTGCAGACGCTGGGTGAGACCGTGAGCCAGCGGGTTGCGCTGGCAGCCCGAGCGAAGGCACTGGCGGGCGAAGTTATCTTTTCATCGCGTGCGCTCACCATGGCGCCGGTCGTAATTGGCGGGCTGCTGTACCTGATCAATCCGCGGTCGGTCGACCTGTTGTTGTTCGACCCGCAAGGAAGAGTGCTTCTCGCCTATGCGGCGTGCTCGGTTCTGATCGGGCATTTCGTGATCCGCTGGATGGTCAGAAGGGAAACCACGCTATGACGGGTGTTCTCGGGCTTGCCACCCTTGCCGTCGCAGTCGCGGCTGCGACCTTCATGCTGATCATCCGCGAGATACACTTGCGCGCCCTGGACACGCGCGTCTCGAACGCCGTGCTGGGCATTCCCGACCGGTCCGACTCGAAGGACCTGGTCGGCTGGCTTTCATCGGTCGGTACGCGCTACACGCGCTTCTACGCCCAGGAGAATCTCCACGAGCTGCGGATGATTCTGCAGTCGGCAGGCTTCAATCATTATCGGATGCTGCCGATCTGGCTCGGCTTCAAGATGGTCAGCACATTTGTGTTTCCGATCGCGGCTTTCACCCTCTCGCAAATTCTCGGAAGGCCCTTCAGCGACGTGATGATCTTCACCCTGCTTGGCGTGGCGATCGGAATCATGGGTCCCCGACTGATCCTGTGGTTCCTGAAACGGCGCTTCGACGCGGCGATTCGGCTGGGTACGCCCGATACCATCGATCTGCTTGTTGTATGCAGTGAAGCGGGCATGGGCCTGGAGAGCGCCCTTGAACGCGTGGCGGAAGAGATGCGGGAGACCAACCCGGCCGTCACCCATGTATTGCGTGGTCTTCTTGACGATCTGCGGATCCTGCCGAACCGCGCCGACGCGTTCGAGAAGCTCGCCGCCACGTCGGAAGGCCTTCGTCGCTTCGGCACCATGGTCAGCCAGAGCCTGCAATATGGCACGCCGCTCAGTCAGGCCTTGCGCAGCATTGCGGTCGACCTGCGCCGGGAACGCATCACCAAGCTCGAGGAGCGCGCCCACAAATTGGGCGCCAAGCTCACCGTTCCGATGGTGTTGTTCTTGCTCCCCGCGATGTTCGTGATTCTGGGCGGAAGCCCGTTCCTTCACCTCATTCGTACGTTCTCCGACCTAGGTAAGTAAGCCATGAGTGCAACTGCAATGAGCCTCTCGACGAACCTGGCTTACGATCGGCTCACCCGATTGCTGGGCAGCGCGTGGTTCCTGCTGTTGGCACTTGCCGTGTCGTTCAAGCTCGCGACGCCGGCGGGAGAGCCGTGGCCGTCGCTGGTGTCGAACTTCTTTGTCGCGGTGTTTTACCTGATGCTGGCGCTGCTGATCCTGATCCGGGGGCCGGCAAAGGCGCAGGCCGAAGGGCTGCTGCCGCGGATCGCAGCGTTCGTCGGCACATACTGGCCGTGGACGATCACGTTTTTCGAGCGGACCGAAGGCGCGTTGCCGAATTTGCTGTCCACGGTTTTCGTGCTGACCGGCATGATCATGATCCTCGTCACTGTCCGCCATCTCGGACGGTCGTTCAGCCTGGTGCCGCAGGCGCGTTCGGTGGTGCAAACCGGACCGTACCGGTGGATCAAGCATCCGCTGTATCTGTCGGAAGAGATCGTGTTCGTCGGCGTTGTGTTGCAGCATCTGAGCTGGATGACCGTCGCCTTGCTCTTCCTGCATATCGCCATCCAGGTCTGGCGAATTCATTACGAAGAAGACGTGCTTCGGCGCACACTTCCTGAATATTCCAGCTACGAGGCCTCGCGCTGGAGATTGATCCCCTATGTCTGGTGAGCGGCCATGCCTCGTGTGAACGGCAAGCGTTCTCTGATCACGGATCAACGCGGCGCCGTCGCGTTCGAGATGCCGTTGATCACCTTTTTCCTGATCACCGTTCTTCTCGTGCCGCTCGCTGATCTCGGGATCGCTTTCTACCAGTATGCATCCGCCTGGGATGCGCTGCGAGCGTTCGGGCAGTCCATCCAGTACTCACCGCCGCCGGATGTGACGAATACGTCGAGCTGGGCGACGGCCGCACTCGCCAAGGCCGATGGCCGATATCCGATTCCGAGCATTCAGGTGATGTGTGGCACTGCCGTGTGCGCGTCCGGCAATACTGTGTCGCCAATGTACTATTCCTACAGCACGACCATCACATTGACGCCGATGGTGCTGAGGTCGGCGTTGTGTACGAGTGGCAATACCAATTCCTGCGCATTCACACTGAATTATACCGAACGATTTCAATAGGAGTGTTTCATGCGTGACGTGCTCCGTTGCCGCCGAGGATCGGCCGCATTCGCCACCGTGATCGCGATGATACCGTTGATTGGCGTGCTCGCGCTCGGAGGCGAGGCGGGGTCCTGGTACGTCACCCAGCAGCGCGCGCAGAATGCTGCCGATGCGGCTGCGTATTCGGGCGGCCTGCAAATGGCTTGCCTGGCTTCCGGAACTTCCTGCACGGCGCCAACCACTACGGTTGACTATAGCGGCAAGCAATTCGCCGCGCAGAACACGTTCTGCAATTCGGGCGATACGTCCTATCCAGGCTCGAAATGCTCGACGAGCCTTCCGAGCGGTGTCTCGCAGAACGTGCAGATTGCCACGCTCGCGGCTTGGAATGGTACCAGTTGCACTGGTGGTACCAACTGCTTCGTGCAGGCCAAAGTCAGCCAGACACAGCCAGGGTATATCGCAAAGTTGCTTGGGCTTTCCAACGTAACCATCGGTGCGATAGCCGTCGCCAAAGTTAATAATTTGGCGCCAAATCCACCGTGCGTCCTTGCCCTGTCAGGCTCTCTGAGTTTCCAGGGGAGCCCCAACATCAATGCGCAGAATTGCGGCATGTTTTCGGATAGTACGGCCAACAACGCAATAGACTTCACTGGCGGCGGCACGACCCTGAACGGCCCATTGTCTGCTGCGGGCGGTTGCACGGGGACTACAACCTTGTGCAACAAGGCTTACCTTTATTCGCAGCCGGTTCAAAATCCCTACACCGCCCTCGATGGAGCCCTCACCACGTTGTGTGGAGCGAATCCGAGCCTGCCCACCAGATGCGGCCTCCCAGTCTGCACAGGATCGGGGCTCGTTGCCTACACGGCTGCCACGCCATGCACGAATGATAAGCTCCATATCACATCCAATGGGGCTATATCGCTGAACGGAGCGACCTCGACCTGCACCCCCACGACAGCCTTCTGCGTGTACTTCATCTCAGGGACTCTGAAAATCACAGGAACCCCCACGATCTCGGGTACGGCGACCTTCATTCTCCTGCCAGGCGCGACAATCGACAACACGGGGAATGCGGTGATCACCATTGCAGGACCGTCGACTGCCCCATCGTCGCTTCCTTCGGCACTTCAGTCTTCTGCCAGCTTGTTCCAGTACATGTCCATGTACGACGCTTCAGCGACGGCTGTGAAATTTGGCGGAAATACCAACATCAACCTCACAGGAACCATTTACGCGCCAACCGCGGCCGTGACATTTCAGGGTAATCCAACGATCAACATGGGCAACGGAACAAGCTGCGGCCAGTTGATCGCCAAGTCGGTCGCGTTCAATGGCAATGCTACTCTCGACAGCTCTGGCTGCCCGACCCAAGTGCAGGTGAAGGGTCCGCCGCAATACGTGCAGTTGGTGCAGTGATGAGGAGGCTCGATCAGCGCGGTGTGGCGGCGTTTGAGTTCTGTCTCATCTTCGTGCCGCCGCGTCTCCACGACGATCCCCGTAAATCTACGGCCCCGACGTCCCGATCACTCCAGTTCGTGCACCACGCCGTAGAGCTTACAGTC
>NZ_VKHP01000001.1 GCF_010811875.1 Bradyrhizobium uaiense | reverse complement strand
GCCGAGGCACCGGTGGCGATGATGCTGCCACCCGCACGGCACACCAGGAAGCCGCTTTGCAGCGCGAGCGCCGCAGCTGCGATCGCGGCGACCGCCACTGCGACCGACAAGGAATGACCAAGGGCGAAGAAAAGTCCGACCGCGAGGGGGTGTCTGCCATCCTGCATCAGCTTGCGAACGACATTGTCGATGGTCGCGATATGATCGGCATCGACGGCGTGCCGAAGGCCGAGCACATAGGCCAGCAACGCTGTCGCCAGCAGCGCCGGCCACTCTGACAGCGCCACGATGGCCCAAGTCCAAGCGAAGCAATTGATGGCCAACAAGAAGGCATAGAGCGAGATGATTCGACTACGCGAGGCAACCGATGCGTCGTCTATGGCAAGCTTTAGATATGCGAACATGATCTTGCCTCGGCAGCGCATCCAAGGATGAGTTCGACCACGAACGTCCCTCGCGTCATAAGTGCCGCGCGCGTCAAAGCCGGTTCGTTCAGGCTGAAGACGAACCGACGGATACAGCATCCGATGATCATGACCATTCGCAGCACGAAATGGACAATCGAGCTGGTCGCAACGGCAGTGGAGTTGAGTGGCATTTCCTACTTCTCAGGGCTGGTGCCCCCTCGCGATGCAGGTTTTGTGCCGCTCTGCTGGGCTAACGTGCTGGGCCGCTTAGTGCGGCTTCTATCCCGCCGTCAGCCGGCGTCGCGCGACTCGTTGGCGAAGATCGTGAGACACAGTGGCTCAGGAAAAAGAGGTAGCTTTGCCTCTCAATCCCGGATTGCGGACGAGATCGAGGCGCCAGGACACTGCGGCTCCGCTGCACGAGAACCTAGCGCGGCGCTAGCCGCGCACGCAGAAAAACACTCAGGCGACTGGAAGGCTGACTTCCTCTCTGTCCTTCGTCATGGCGTCATAGACTCTAACCTGGAGCATGGGGCGGCGCTTCTTGAGCTCCTGCGCTCCTGCCCAGGCGCGGTCCCTTGTCGCGAATTCGGTCTTCAATTGACCGTCGACTTCGAGCACATAACCGAAAGCGGGCAATCGACGAGTGGATGCAACCATCTTAATCCTTTAGCATCGACGAATCCGATCGATGCTCCCACTTAACCCGAGTCGCCATCGCCAGACCAGTAGGCTAGTGAGCGGCATCCGCGACGACGAAGCCGGTTTATCGCCGCTCATCGCGGAGGAGTGCGCGCGCCATCACGGCATCGACGACGACTTCCGCTGCTTGCTCTGGGGCCTGCTCCATCGTCCTGAGATGAATTTCCGGCCTTGTCGGCGCTTCGTAGGACGCATCGATGCCTGTGATGTTCTTGATCTCACCGGCTTTTGCCTTCGAGTAAAGACCTTTTGGATCCCGCCTTGCGCATTCCTCGATCGGCGTATCGACAAAGACTTCGACGAACTCGTCCTTGCCAATCAGGCTGCGAACCATGTCTCGTTCGGACCTGTAGGGGGAGATGAACGAGCAGATCACGATCAAGCCGCTGTCCAGCATCAACTTTGCAACCTGTCCGGCGCGCCTAATGTTCTCCACCCGCTCAGCTTTCGAGAAGCCCAGGTCCGCGTTCAATCCGTTCCGGAGGTCGTCACCATCCAGCAGCATGGCATGCCGCGACATCGCGAGCAGCTTCTGATCAACCAAATTTGCGATTGTCGACTTTCCCGCGCCAGACAGGCCAGTGAACCAGACGACGCAAGGCTTCTGATGCTTGAGCGCGGCGCGTTCACTCCTGCCCACCGAAGGCGCCTGCCAGGAAACATTGGTGGCCCGCCGCAGCGGAAACGCGATCATGCCGGCGCCGACCGTACGATTGGTGAAACGATCAATGACGATGAATGATCCGGTTTTCCGGTTGACGTCGTAAGGATCGAATGCGGCGGGCAGTGCGGTCGCAACATTGCAGAACGCGATCTCATTGAGAGAAAGCGTCTCGGCCGCCAGGTGTTCACACGTGTTGACATCGATCCGATACCTGATTGCGGTAACGCTGCCGGCAACCGTCTGCGAGCCAATTCGCAGGATGTAATTTCTTCCGGGAGCGAGCGACTCGTTGTCCATCCAGATCAGATAAGCGGCGAATTGGTCGGCGACGCTGGGTCGTTCGGTTGGCCGTGACAGAAGATCGCCACGGCCGATATCGATCTCGTCTTCCAGCGTAATGGTGACGGCATCGCCGGCTTCGGCGTCGGCAAGGTCGCCATCATGGGTCACGATCCGCTTGATGCGGGTGGTCCGTCCCGATGCGGCGACAACGATCTCGTCGCCTGCCGAGATCGTACCGGAAGCCACCGATCCGGCGTAGCCGCGAAAATCCGGGTCGGGCCGGTTCACCCATTGGACCGGAAAGCGGAAAGCCTGGCTTGCGGTGTCGGACTGGATATCGATGCTCTCCAAATGCTCCATCAGGCATGGACCATGATACCACTTGGTATGAGCCGACCGGTCAACGACGTTGTCGCCGTGGCGGGCAGAGATCGGGATCGGAACAATGGAGCTAAAGCCAAGGCCGGTGGCAAAAGCCAGATAGCTGGCGACAATCCGATCGAAAGCAGACTTGCTGTATGCGACGAGGTCGATCTTGTTCAGTGCCAGCACGACATGGCGAATGCCAAGCAGCGAACAGATGAAGGAGTGGCGGCGGGTCTGAACCAGCACACCCTTGCGGGCATCGATCAGGATGATTGCGAGCTGCGCATTGGAGGCGCCGGTTGCCATGTTGCGGGTGTACTGCTCGTGACCGGGAGTGTCAGCCACCATGAAAGAGCGCCGCGGCGTCGTGAAGAAGCGGTAGGCGACGTCGATCGTGATGCCCTGCTCCCGTTCGGCCTCCAGCCCATCCACGACCAGCGCGAAGTCGATGTCGGCGCTGCCGTGCCTGATGCTGTCGCGTTTCACTGCCGCAAGCTGATCTTGGTAGATCATCTTGCTGTCGTGCAGCAACCGGCCGATTAGGGTCGATTTCCCATCGTCCACCGAGCCGCAAGTTATGAATCGCAGCTGGTCCCTTGCACTAGGGTGGACAGGTTTCGATATTGCTATGGAAGTCATCAGAAGTAACCTTCCCGCTTCTTCCTCTCCATCGAAGCGGCTTCATCGGTGTCAATCAGGCGTCCCTGACGCTCCGATACCGTCGCAGACTGCATTTCTGCGACGACGTCTTCGATCGTCGTCGCATCGGATTCAATGGCCCCGCTTAAGGGATAACATCCCAGCGTGCGAAAGCGGATCATGCGCATTTGCGGCGTCTCATCGCAGTTGAGCGGCAATCGATTGTCGTCGACCATGATCGTCGCGCCGTTTCGGCGCACCGTCGGTCTTTGCTTTGCGAAGTAGAGCGGGACGACCGGGATTTTTTCGAGCATGATATATTCCCATACGTCGAGCTCGGTCCAGTTTGACATCGCAAACACGCGCATGCTTTCGCCCTGCCGTATCCGCGTGTTGAACAGGCCCCAGAGCTCGGGCCGCTGGTTGCGGGGATCCCATACGTGTCCGGCCGAACGGAAGGACAGTATCCGTTCCTTGGCGCGGCTCTTTTCCTCGTCACGCCTGGCTCCGCCAAGCGCGGCATCAAATCCGTAAAGCTCGAGCGCCCGCTTCAGGGCGTCGGTCTTCATCACCTGGGTATGAAGCGCCGAGCCGGAGTCGATCGGATTGATGCCGCGCGCAATACCCTCCTCATTTACATGGACGATCAGCTCGACGCCTAGCCGCTTGGCCGTCGCGTCCCGGAAGCTGATCATCTCGCGGAACTTCCAGGTCGTGTCGACGTGAAGCAGGGGGAAAGGCAATTTTGCCGGATAGAACGCCTTGATTGCGATGTGCAGCAAAACGCTCGAGTCTTTTCCGATCGAGTAAAGCATGACCGGCCTTTTGAACTCGGCAGCCACCTCACGCATGATTTCGATCGATTCAGCTTCAAGACGGCGCAGATGTTTTGGCAGCATATGTGTTCTTTTCGATGCAGGATCTCGGTTCTGCAGCCCCGGCCCAGAGGAGGAATGTCGGGTGCGAGCTCGCCGGTGCGCGTCGCTATCCAAGCGATCAAATGCCGGCTGCGCAGCGGACTGACTGACACTCTCGGGGCATGTCGCATTCCACCGTGGTGCCGCTGGCGTCTGCCTCACACGTGATTGGCGCAGATCAACTCGTTGAGTGGTAGGAAGTCTGGCTAAATCAGCCAGCGTGTTTTGATCGCAAGCATCCATCACCCTAAGCCATATTGACGATCTGCTCAAGCCGCGCGACCTCGCCTCGCAATATCTCGATAGCCGCGTCGCGAGTCCGAATAGCATCGAGCCCTGCAGCTCGATCAGCTTCTGACGCCAACAGTGCCTGTTGCAGCTGCGCTTTCATTGGATCGGCCAGCAGCAAATTTTCGGCAAAGCTGGGGGCGGACAGATCTTGCGCCTGCACCACGGACATGTCGCACGTGGCACGAAAGTTCTCTGGAAGCTGCCGAGCAGTGTGGACTTGCTCGGATTGAGATGGCCCGGACGATGCTGCCGCCTTGCCAGCTCGCAAATCCCACCAGGTTCGGAATATCTGTCGATAGAGTTCAGTTAGATGAGGTCCCCTATCGACAACTCCGGCTTGCTGTGCAAGCAGCAGTTCCCCCTCATAGCCGAGTTCTGTCAAAAGCGTGGTGCCGACCAGATCGGTCACAGTTTGCATCTCTTCGACGCTTAGTTGGGATTGCCATGTCTTGATAGAGCTTTGATCGACCGCGTTTCGTTCCAGGATCTTTCGATCTCCGAAGCTGCTGGATCGAAGATAATCTACTTGTCCCATGCTCGCATATGCGGCGGCCGCCGGATCACAGCCGAGCCCCAATAGCAGGCGCCGAATCTCTTGGTCCGGATGCGCCACCAGGAGTTCATATCGCACCAGCTGTGTCTGCGCGCGCGTGCGGTGCGCTGCCAGCCTGGGAAAGCCCAGAACCAAATCGGCGAGTGAAGATATGATGACATCGGGCAGCCGGAGCATGAGATCGGCGAGGCTGGAGACGCTGACCGAATAGGAGCTCTCGGCCCGAAGCGGGATGCCCCACGTGGATTTCAGTGAAGCCGCGATGGCATAAGGATTGCGTAGCAAAAGGATGTGTGACGCTTCTGGATAGACACGTTCAAGGAATTCGAGCGCCGTCCAATAGCGTGGCGTTTTGTCTATGATGATCCGCTTGCCCGCTGCTGTCAGGTACTGACCGTATGCTGCATCGGCAAAAGCCCGGAGGGCAATCGTCCGATCGATGCGCCCCAGGAATTCGGAGGTTGCGACCTCAATCAACGAGGGTCCTGCCGGGTGGCGTTGATCCACCCTTCCAAAGGCTTCAAGTGCCAACATCAACCAGGGTTCAGGCGGAGCCAGGACGTCTGGATGGCATTGGAGCAGGTGCGCCAGGAGTGTCGTCCCGGCTCGTGGAAGTCCGAGGAGAAAGCAGACCGCAGGCGAGCGGCCAAAAGCGCAACTCATAATTCAGGTCCCTCTTGAAAAGCGAGCCGCGTTCGATTGACCGAAATAAAGCCGGCCGTAGCCTCAGTTGAGGCGACCGCTCGCATACCAAGCGTTACTGCTACGAGGATTTCGTCTGCCACTCATGATTTGAGAGCCGTTAAGTTCAATCGGTTGGGTGGGAATCGCAGAAGCGTTTGACAACTGCGATCGCCCCGATTGCTCGACAGTTGAGGCGAAAACAAGGACCACCCAACTGAACGAATATTTGCTGCGCATATGGGAAAGATGGAATGAACTATACGGAAGTTTACAGGGCAACGACCGCCGGGCATGGGGCGATATCAAATACAGTCGACGCAATTCTGCTTGCCAGCCCATTGAAGACGAAAATGCAACATGCACCTCCCTGGTGCTCGGCATAGGCCGGAAAAGTTCGGCGAAGAACGGAAAGCTCGGCGAGAGGGTCAAGGAAATACACGGGCGGACATCTGAAATGCCAGGCTGATCAGATCTTTTCAGCGCGCCATATCGACCCCACCGCAACGGCCTGCCGCTGGCCGGTCAACACAATGAGCGTGTAGCACCTCTAACCGCCTTGCTGTCGCAAGTCCCACATCCGTCCGAACTGTACCAAGTATCTGAGTTGCTTGCCCTTGCGGCATTGTTCCGATTTCTAATCCACGCTAATGGACGTCTGTAAAGGATCGAACCCTGGCCCACGATGCCGCCGGATTTACCTAGTCCACCAACCGCGCCTTATCGCATCTCCACTGACGGACAGGAGATATTTCGGACGTTCGTGTGGGAGATCAGATCGATCAGTGCCTGCCTCGAAGAACTCGCCAAATTCCGTGCCAATGTGCTTGGCATCACTGGACCACAGTGGATGATCCTGATGGCAGTGGACTATCTGGGCAGAGAAAAAGGTGTGTCCGTCAACCTGGTGTCACGGTTGATGCACGTCGATCCTTCCTTTGTCACGACCCACTCAAAATTGCTGGAGAAAAAGGGTTTCCTACGGCGCAAACCCTCCGCAGCCGATGCGCGTGTAGTTCAGATGTCGCTGACCGCCAAAACGCGCAAGCATCTCGCAAGCTTGATGCCTCGAGGGGAAGCGCAGGATGTGCAGGCTTTTGACGAATTCGGCCCTGACGGATCAAGCGAGTTCATTACCGGGCTGGCTGCAGTGAGGCACCGCTTGGAGAAGGCCCGCTCTGGCATCCGGAAGAGCAAAACGAGCAATCGTCAAAAATGAAGCTGGTTAACCATCCGACTCTCCCGGCCTTCGAATATTTCGTGAGGCGGCGCGGTCGAAGGTGGTTATGGTCCCTTCACACCGCAGAAGGCGTGCAGGTGATGATGGGCTCAGCACGCAATCGCTCCACCGCCGTCTATCAAGCCAACAGAGCGCTTTTTCAGTTGCTGCTGAGCGCACCTTATCGCTTGGCAGCTCAAGTTCATCAACAAGGTCCGCGGCCACCGCTTACGCCAAAGCTTTAGCCTAGCATGAGCTTCGACAGCGGCGGCGCAGGTGTCAAGACTTGCAACGATGCGGCTTGCTAGTTGGAGCTCCCCTTCTCGCCGTCACCGAGGACAATCGTGGCCCTTAACAGCGATCCCTCACATTCTTCGAACCCTTAATGGGAACGAGCGACCATCGAAACCTTTCCAGCCTGGAAACATTCGAAGCAGGACCGGTCGTCAGATTGTCTTCGCTCTCGATCGTGAAGAGCAAAGCGGCCTTCGCGGTCGTACTCCTTTAACCTCGAAGATGACGAAGCACTGGAGTGACAAAGCAAGCGCGTGAAAAGCTCTATCCACAGCAATTGGCAGGCCCTGCAAAACAATTTCAACGGCCGTAAAGGGCGGCCTGCGAGCCGCCCTACTGTGCCGGCTACCAGCGCAGCTAACTAAGCTACCGCTGATGTCCGAGTCCTATTCCGAGATTTAACGCCTTCTGGCGCAACGCACCGACGCTGCGTTTGGTCATTTTTGCAATTTTTATGACGGGAGTCCGAGCCTTCGAATGGACTTTGAGCTCTTTGATATCTGCCTTGGTCCACTCGCGCCGCTTAACGCGTTTCTTGGTTGCTTTTTTCACAGTGAATGCTCCTTTTGAGAGGAGCGGCTTGTAACATAGTTTTTTAGGAGCGACGACCGTAAAAAAAAGAGGCAATCATGGGAACTCGCGCCATGATATGTCTTCAGAAGACAAGGTACCTCGACTATTGTAAAGATGCCGTCTTGAGAGGCTTCGCTTGGTTATTCGAAGCTAAGTCCGCAGACTAACACGTTGCTGGAAGGAAGTGAGCAAGCAGGGTGTGGTAAGCTTGAACAAACTCCGAATCAGGCATGTTCGTGATTTGTATTAGGCGGGGAGGCTCAATGCTCGAGGACTATGAGATCGTAGCAATCTCTACCACGGTCGCCCTACTACGCTTGGCGCGCTGCGCTGTCTAGACTGTCAGAGGCTCCTTGCGCTGGCGAGAACACCAGATCGAATCTCCTCTTCGTACCCGTCGTCCGGTCTCGGCTCAAGGTTGGAGGGACAAGTGTGTTCTTATGAACAGGCAGCTTTCACATCTCTTGACGCGGGCCGAGAACGGCAAACGCCGCGATTAACCGCCCGCGATGATCTCTCATAGAGAGGCTTCGGCTGACGTTAAGATGAGCGGCTACCGCTTCAGCCTTGATGGCACAATCTTCCTCCAATTTTCTTTTGATGTGATGTATGCATATTTGGCGAGAAAGAAAGACGAAGCCGACGCCTGATGGTCCGCGATCCGTGCTGTTGCGCCGCGAAAAATGCGGCCGCCTTATTGGGCCAAGGCGCGATAAGATGGCTTAGCCTGACCGATCCAAAGCTGACCGGCGTTATCGATCGACTTTTTCCTCGCCGCGAGGCCGGGCTCAAGCTTGCCGGATAATGCGACCTCGCGGTGTCTCGGTAGCCCGACGTGCTGCCGAGCATTTGTTGCTGATCATGGCGCATTGCTGAATGGAAGCTCCTGCGCCGAGCCGACAAGCCCGCCGATCAGCAAGTCGCCTGACCTTCACGCAATGCCATCCATGGAGTTCGCCGTGCCCGCGCGCATGCGTCGATCAGGTGGTCTCGTCGTATGCGTACTCAGTTCTTCACGTGAGACACTATGATGCTTTGCGAACACACCGATTGCGGATCTTCGATCGGCGAGAAGCGCATTTCACTCGGGCGCGCGCCCTATTCAGCTGAAGCCGACACCAGTGCCTAGTCGGTCCCGCAGTGCCGGTCGACTGATGACAAGATTGTTGAGGTTCAGGTCCGGCCGTCTTGCTGCCAATCGTCTTACAAGTTCCCGGGTGCCGTCCACGACAAAGACGCCGCAGTCATAACCGTTCTGCTGCTGTCTTATCGGGGCCTGTTGCAGGTTAGCGTCGAGCCGTCCTGCGAGTTCCGCTGCCGGCCTGTCATTGTATCCCTGGGTGGAGTCATAGTGATAGGCGGCCGGTCCGCCCCAATTGCGGCGGTCAACCAACAGCAGCGACC
Organism: Bradyrhizobium uaiense; assembly: GCF_010811875.1. Classification (GTDB taxonomy): domain Bacteria; phylum Pseudomonadota; class Alphaproteobacteria; order Rhizobiales; family Xanthobacteraceae; genus Bradyrhizobium; species Bradyrhizobium uaiense. The sequence goes on along the minus strand of NZ_VKHP01000001.1, from coordinate 149,527 downwards.
AGTGACTGCCGCGCTGATGTCTATCCGTATTGCTGGCATCGCTTATCGGCAGAAACAGGAAGTCGGCAGTATCATGACGAACCCACCCTAATGCTCGTTCGGCTACCTCCTTGGAGGGGGATCGCAACATTTGGGCTATCAGGGGATCCACGAACCGCGTCCGGGCGGCGAGATCCGGATTGTTCTGCAGCAACTCCTGCGCCAGGAGCTCATAGTCCCGCTGGATATGCTCGTCACCCAGCCACTGCGCGGGGCCCAGCACGGCTTCGCTACGCTGGCCGGAAGAGGCAACGGTAGCCGAGGGGCCGATCTGAGCACCCGAGACAGGAGACGGGCGAGGATGATGGATGAACTGCGCACCGGGGCTTCCTCGCGGCCCCAATGGGATCGAGCGGGCCTCACCATTGACGGAGACCTGGGTTGGGCCGCTGAACTGGGTCGGCAGGACCCCAATGTTATCCAGGACATTGCGTAAGAAATCCGGCACCGGCTGGCGGCCATCCTGCCAATCCGCGTCGACTCGGTATCCGATGTCCTCAAGCGCCTGACGTACGCCCGACCGCCCGACGAAGAACGCGGGTTTACCGGCAGGGCTGAGCACCGCCGCTGACTGAGCATCGTCACGCATCTGCTGCGGCGTGTAGGGCAGATCAACGAAAGACTGAAGACCGCGGAAAATGTCTGGCGACTGAGCTGGCACGTCCGACGCTCCGGTGGAGAGCGGCAGTTTGGCGACAGTCCCGCCCACCGGCGCTGACTGAGCATCGTCAAGCATCTGCTGCGGCGTGTACGGCAGATCAACGAAAGACTGAAGACCGCGGAAAATGTCTGGCGACTGAGCTGGCGCGTCCGATGGTCCGGTGAAGAGCGGCGGTTTGGCGGCAGTCCCACCCACCGGCGCGGACTGAGCATCGTCGCGCATCTGCTGCGGCGTGTACGGCAGATCAACGAAAGACTGAAGTCCGCGGAAGGTGTCTGCCGACTGAGCTGGCGCGTCCGATGGTTTGGTGAAGAGCGGCGGTCTGGCGGCAGCCCCGCCCGCCGGCGCTGACTGAGCATCGTCAAGCATCTGCTGCGGCGTGTACGGCAGATCAACGAAAGACCGAAGACCGCGGAAGGTGTCTGCCGACTGAGCTGGCGCGTCCAATGGTCCGGTGAAGAGCGGCGGTTTGGCGGCAGCCACGCCCGCCGGCGCAGACTGAGCATCGTCAAGCATCTGCTGCGGCGTGTACGGCAGATCAACGAAAGACTGAAGACCGCGGAAGGTGTCTGCCGACTGAGCTGGCGCGTCCGATGGTCCGGCGAAGAGCGGCGGTCTGGCGACAGCCCCACCCACCGGTGCTGACTGAGCATCGTCGCGCATCTGCTGCGGCGTGTACGGCAGATCAACGAAAGACTGAAGACCGCGGAAGGTGTCTGCCGACTGAGCCGGCGCGTCCGATGGTCCGGTGAAGAGCGGCGGTCTGGCGGCAGCCCCACCCACCGGCGCTGACTGAGCATCGTCTCTCACTTCCGGCGCCGTGTACGGCAGGTCAACGAAAGAGTCGAGGCCTCGGTAGATCGCCGACGACCCCTCTGGTACCGCTTCTGGCGTCGGCCACTCAAAATCGTGCGGCAGGCGCGGCGACCACGTTGAGCTCGACTCCTCACGCCGCGGCTCCCCACCCGCCTGCTCAGGGGAGACGCCCAGCGCTGCGTTCGCCTCGACGAGCCATAGGTAGCTCCGAAGACGATCGAAGCCCATGTCAGCGTTTCGACTGGCTTTTTTAAAGTCCGTGTGATCTTCGTTCAACGACTTTTGCTGCTCACTGGTGCCGGTGAGCCGGCTCACTATGCTCCCTCGCCCATTCCTTTGGAGCCAAGCACCGAATCTTCGTTGGTTGCCGGCCAGGTCTTGAACAACTTTTCTCCGGCTAGTATCCTCGGGTTTGAGCATGCTCAGCTCTGCCCTTTCCAGGCTATCAATGATGCGGGCGTCATCGGGATAAAGATGCAATGTGGGGGACGGGACAGCATGACCGCCGGGTTTCCGAGACGCCCCCGCTCCGGAAACGTGCTCGGCATCGCCGACCTTGCCTAACGCGAACAATAGATGCTCGTCCTTCGGGAACAACTTCTGACCAAATTCAATGCGCGCAGCGTGGTCCAACCCGGATATCGAGTAGCCCGCAGGTTTAAGGGCGTTAGAAAATCTGCGAAGACTACGATCATGGCGAGCAGCGCTGCCCGACGTCATGCCGCTGGCATTAAGCTGCTCTGAGAGGGGCGCGTCTTCCGCTGAGGGGATCGTTCGCGGCCGCCCGCCAGAAGCTACATAGCTCGGATCATGATACGAACGAAGGATATTCACCCCCTTCTTCATGTCTTCGTCCTTTGGGAAGTAAGTCTTGACGTGACGGACCAAGGACTCGTGGTCCCCCAGAACAATCGTTAGGCGATGAGCGCCAAGATGATTTCCAAGTCGGCGAAGCGCCTGAGTATAGCGCTTAACCGTCTTCAGGTTTGGCTTTTTCTGATCCGCATATTGGGCAATCGCTTTATCGATGATGTCCCGATGTTCTGCAGAGAGATGGGGATGGTAGTTGCGGCCGCCACCAGAGACAGGACACGGATCGGGTGGGCGCGCCTCGGCCAAGCGCTGCTCAAAGCCCGCTTGCCCGGCACGGCCGCCCTGATGCTCTTCCAAGACGGCGTGCTGCACCTGGGACCAAGCTGTTACATTGGATGGATCGGAATTATACGGGTCCACGCCAGCCTCACGTCCAAGAAATCAATTGAGCTGATCCTATCTGGATAGGCTTTCCAGAAGCTGACGAGGCCGTCGCGTGTGGAACTATGCATCGCCACACCCGCAGAGTGAAAATCCCCCCGCAGTTCTCAATCGTCGCAGGCTTCATGGGTTTCAGGACCTACCTTTCTCGCGGCCAATAAAGCTTCCGGCGGCATGGGAGCCGAGGACTCGTCATTGCACTGGTTGCAAAGCGGCATACGAAGTGCAGGGATTGAGCGAAGACAAGAAAGCGAAAGAGGATTGGCATGCGGCTGAGCGATTGTTGGAGAGCGCACTGCCCTTCGAGGTCGTGACACCTCTGAATTACATGCTCAGGCGCTGGCACGATTTCGCCCGCTTCCTCGACGATGGCAGGATCTGCTTGACCACGGATGGTGTTGAGAAGTCCTTACCTTCAGTTCGTGGCAACTTTTTTGGTTTTTCCTTCCAGGCAGCCACCATGCGTTCGTAGGCCTGCTCGACGCGTGCGACGTAACCAGCTTCCCGTTCGCGGATTTCTTTGATCCAATAGTCCCGGCCCGGGCCAGCCTTGCCGTAGGCACGGGGAGCCCCAGCCTTCAGAGCCACCTTCCGAAGTTTCATCGCGGTGAACGCTGGCCGCGCGTAAGCGTAGTCCTTCTCGGTCGTCAGGACGTGCCAGATCATGACTGCGAGCTTGCGCGCCGTCGCGACGGCTGCGACCCCGGCCCCGTGCTTTTTCTGCGTGCGGTTAAAGAATGCTCGCAACGGACCCGGCGCCGTCTTGGCTGACCACGCCGCCTCAACCAGCATCTTGCGGGCGTCACGGTTGCCCTGCTTCGAGATCCGGCCATGCCGTGCCGGGTGCTCACCTGACTGCCGAACCCGCGGAGTCAACCCGAAATAGCTGCTGAGCTTATCCGGCGACGGGAAGCGTGCGATGTCGCCGATGGAGGCCAGTACACTCGATGCGACAACCGAACTCACGCCGGGGATCGTCATCAGCTTGAGGGCCCGTGGGTCGTCCAGAGCCTGCTGGGCCACGACTTTGTCGACCTCCGCCAGTTGCTTCGTCACGCGTTCGAGTTCCGCGATCAGACGCCGGAGCATTACACGCTCCTCCGGTGGAAGAGGCAGACTGTCCAGCCAATGCTGTCCGCGCTTGCCGAAGAGATAGCCCTTGTAGGGCGGAATGAGGTTGGCATGCAGGATAGCCTTCATGCGTCCTTTAATCCGGATGATCTGCGCCAGGACGCCAGCGCGCTCGGCCATCTGGCGCCGGCGGCTGTAGGTGCCCTCGTCAGCAACCCAGACCTCCGGCAAGAAGCCGGCAGCATGCAACTTTGCCAGGGTCGCAGCATCGACCTTGTCCGTTTTGACCCGCGCATAGGCGATCGCCCGAACGAGCCTCGGATTGGCGACCGCCACGCGCTTAACGTGCGGGCGCAGAAGACGTTCGACCGCCGCGCTGTTGCCCGTCACCTCGATGACCACCTCATCTTCGAGGCTGAGTGTCTTGGCGAAGGCGACAAGCCGATCGTGGATAAGATCTACGCGGAGCTGTCGGATTATTGTTCCGTCCTCCAGGATCGCCACCTGGGCGAACGATCGATGGATGTCCATGCCAACGATTTGCATGCTTGGTTCTCCTTTGTCTTAGGAGCCAGTGGCTTGCACGACATCTACGGATCCGCGCTCGCAGCGCAGCCGGGCAAGTCGTAGGGGGCGGCCAAGTAACAAAGCGAGCTCACAGCTCATGGTCATGGCGGCCTGCCACCGTTTCGTGCTCCAGCGCCCCTATCCCGGCTTCGACAGACTAATCCGGACGATCAGTCATCTCCACCGGGTTTGAGCGCTGAAAACATCATGCCCTTTAACAATTGTGCTGAGCGCGCATTGAGAGGCATCGCCTTGGGAAGGCGCAACTGGACCTTCGCCGGCAGCCAGCGTGGCGCCGACCGTGCCGCCATCATGCTGACGATGATCACGACCTGTCGCCTCAACGACGTCGATCCCAAGGCCTGGCTCGCCGACATCCTCGCCCGTATCGCCAATCTTCCCGCATCGCGTCTGCACGAATTGCCCTGATCAACAAGTTGTCGCTGCATGTCTTTGCAACCGCGCGTCTCTCAGCTGCGCTGCGGACCACCGGAACGGCCAAGATAGCACTCTCCTCAGAGCGGAGACCGTCGCAATCACGCTGGCCCATCTGCACTATTTGGACCGGCGCCTCGTCGGGCTCGTCATCGGCGAGGGCGCGCCAGGCCGCGCCATCGAGATCGTCATACTGACCGCTGTTCAGCGACCACAGAAAGCCGAGCAGCCCAACGAAGCCCAGTGCAAGAGCGAGTGGAACTAGATAGAGCAGAACCTCCATCAGACTACCTCGCCCCTTCGCGCCCGCAGCGCATTGAGCATGACCAGCACGGACGAACCTGACATCGCGGCGGCGGCAATCAGCGGCGTCACCAGGCCGGCGATCGCAACCGGCACCGCCAGGATATTGTAGACGACAGCGAGCCAAAGGTTCTGCCGCATCAGCCGCAGCGCCTTGCGCGAGGTCATAACCGCTGTCATCACGGGCCGAAGACGCTCACCGAGGAACACCGCATCAGCGACCGCCTGGCTCATATGAGTGGCCGTAACAGGCGACATCGAGGCATGAGCCGTTGCCAGCGCGGGCGCATCGTTCAAACCATCGCCGACCATCAGCACCTTGTATCCCTCGCCCGTCAGGCTTTTGACCCTGGCGACCTTATCCGTCGGCGAGACGCCGGCGCGCCAATTTTGAATACCGAGCGTCGCGGCCGTGCGCTGAACTGCTGGCTCGCGATCTCCCGACACGATCTCTACCGCGACCCCAAGGCTCACGAGGCCCGCGACAACCTCGGGCGCGTCTGGCCGCATGCGTTGGCGGACGGCGAAGACGTGCTTGCTGTCGCCGCGGCTAAAGGCGACGATAGAAGCCTCTGGATCACGGCAAAGAGTCTCCTCAGCGAGGCTCTCAGCGCCGCAGAAGGACGTTCGGCCGAGCCGGACCTCCGACCCTTGATAGTAACCCCTAACGCCCTGCCCCAGCTCCTCTTCGATATCGGCCAGCGGCTCGCTTGCGCCGGCAGCTCGCGCGACGGCTGCGGCGACCGGATGGCGGCTCGACAATGCAAGCCGGCCCGCCAATTTGAGGACATCGTCGGGAATGCTGGCGAGATTGGCGACATCGAGCTCCGGCAACGTCAGCGTTCCGGTCTTGTCGAAGACCACCCGGTTCACTTCGGCCATGCGCTCGATCGCATCCCCGGCGTTGAGCAGCACCCCGGACCGGAACAGCACGCCGGACGCCACGGTCTGCACCGCCGGTATAGCCAGACCCAGCGCGCAAGGGCAGGTGATGATCAAGACCGCGATCGCCGTGACGATCGCATCATGGAAGGTTGCGCCAGAGGCAAGCCAACCGAGCATCGTCAGGAGGGCAGTTGCATGGACGATCGGTGCGTAGAGCCGCGAGGCGCGCTCGGCTAGGCGCAGATAGCGCGAGCGCGCTTGCAGGGCATGATCAAGTAGCCGAGAAATCTCGGCGAGCAGCGTGTCCTCCGAGGCCGCCACCGCGCGGACGCGCAAGGTGCCCGATCGCACCAATGTACCGGCGAACACTGCGCTGCCGGGCGCCACGAGCGCGGGCAAGGTCTCACCCGTAATGAGGCTTTGATCGACCTCGGAGCGGCCCTCGATCACGTCGCCATCGACGGTACAGCATTCGCCGGGTCGCACCAGCACGACGTCCCCCGGTTTGATCGTTGATGCCGGAACTGTTCTGATCTCCGTCGGGCCTATGAACTTCGCGGCGGTCTCCGCCTTGAGCGCGGCAAGATTGCCGGCGAAGGCGCGGGTGCGCCGTCTCATGTTCTGGTCGAGATAGCGGCCTGCGAGCAGGAAGGCGATCAACATGATCGCCGCGTCAAAATATGCATGCTCGGCATGAGCGACGGTCTCGATCAGCGAAGTCGCCAACGCGAGCAAGATGCCGATGCTGATCGGCACGTCCATATTGGCCCGGCGAGCCCGTAGCGCGGTAAAGGCTGAGGAGAGGAACGGCTGCGCCGAATAAGCCGCGGCCGGCAGCACGATCAGCGCGGAGAGCCAGTGAAAGAAGTCGCGCTGCTCGGGCAGCATGTCCGAGACATTGCCGGACCATACCGGGATCGAGAGCATCATCACGTTCATCGCGGCAAAAGCAGCCACGCCCAGCCGTCGCAGCAAGTCCCGCGCCCGCTCCGATTCCAGTGTCTCCGCGTCGTCCCGCTGAAAGGGATATGCCCGATAGCCCAGTTCAGCGAGCCGCTTGATGAACAGCGCTGGATCGAGCGCGCCTGCTTTCCATTCCAGCGCCAGTCGGTTGTCGGTGAGATTCACGCGCGCCGAGATCACGTCCGGAATGCTCGATAGATTGCGCTCGATCTTGCCCATGCAGCCCGCGCAATTGATCCCTTCTACCGCGAGGTCGAGTTGGATGAAGCCCGTTCCTGTCCTCTTTAAATAGTGCGAAAAGTCGACGTCATCCTGCATGCTCATATGCCCTTAGTCCAAGACGATGCGATTTTTCGACAAAAACATGCGGCGGCCGTCAGCGCCGCCTTCGATCACGAGATCCCACCGCCCGCCAGCGACCCCCTCGGCGTTCCCTCGGTAGGTTCCAGCACTGCCCTCCGCCACATTGATCGCGCGATCGGCCCGGCGGTCCACCGGTCGCTCGAGCCGGGCCGCGAAATTCATTCCTACGAGAGGCGCGCCTGCGCGGTCGCGCGCATCGATCGCAAGCACCGCCCGGCCATCGGACTGCCGTTGGACATGTACCTGCACCTGCCAGCTTCGCTCGTTCTGATCCCGCGCCGCCAGGATCTCACGCTGATAGGCGAGGCTCGCGCTGTAGGCGCTGTCAACCTCGGTTCCCGGCAACGTCGTGATGGCAAAGCGCATCATGATCAAATTGGCGCCGATCACGACCGAAAAGAAAGCGAGCATGGCGATCAGGACAAAGCGTCCGGTGATGGGCCGCGCGACTGGAATTGATGCGGTCATTGGTAAGATCCCGTCGGTAATCTTAGGGGAAGACGAAGTGGTCCGTTGCGGCGGCGACCTCACCGAGGCCAATGTCGGTGACCCGAAATGTGACCGGCATCGACCGTTCCGACGTGTCGTCGGCCGGCGCGGTCACCAATAAACGCAATTCTGTCGTAGTATCGCGAGCCAAGACAATCGTCGGTCGTTCCACGGTCACAGAATCTACGCCGACGACGTGCACGGACGTTTGAGGTGGCCCATCGATGTCGATCGCGATGACGCGGTCGAAGGCGAGCTTGTTAAGCACGCGTACCGTGTAGCCGTTGCGAATCGAACCATCGCTCAGCCTGACCGCCATCGGACTACGATCGTGCAGCACGTTGACGTCGAGCAGTGTTCTGGACAACAATCCATAAAGCATCGTCGCACAGACGACCGAGATCAAAGACGCATATACGATCGTCCGTGGCCGTACCGGCTTGAAGAGCTCCGACTTGCCTTCCATGCGGCGCCTGATATTGATGTCGTTGTCGTAACCAATCAGGCGACTTTTGCGCCCGATCTTCTTCATGACGGCATCGCAGGCGTCAATGCATAGCCCGCACTGGATGCAGCCGAGCTGGGCGCCGTTGCGAATATCGACGCCGGTCGGGCAGACCGCCACGCATTGATTGCAGTCGATGCAGTCTCCGATCTTTTCGCCCCGCGCACGCAGATCGAATGACTTCTTCAATGAGCAGCGCTGTTCGCCGCGATCGTATTTGTAGGTGACATTGAGTGCCCACTCGTCGGTGAGCGCGGCCTGGATGCGCGGCCAAGGGCACATATACACGCAAACCTGTTCGCGCATGTAGCCGGCCAACAAGTATGTCGTAACGGTCAGGATCCCGATCCAGATATAGGCGATCGCGGGCGCCTGGAATGTCGCCAGATCGCGCACCAATGTATGCGCGTCGGCGAAGTAGAGCACCCAGGCACCACCGGTCCACCAGGCGATCATCAACCAGACCGCGTGCTTTAGCACGCGCTTTGCCGCCCGCCCCACTGTCATCGGGCGTGCGGCGGCCCTCAGTCGGTCGCGACGATCGCCCTCGACCCAACGCTCTACCGCATAGAACAGATCGGTCCATGCCGTTTGCGGACAGAGATAGCCGCACCAAATACGTCCGCCCAGCGCGTTCATCAAGAATAGTGCCAGCGCGGCAAGCACGAGCAGCCCGGTGAAGTAGTAAAGCTCCTGCGGCCACAACTCGATGAAGAAAAAGTAGAACCGCCGGTTCGGGAAATCGAGCAACACCGCCTGGCCAGGAGCGCCTAAGCCACGACGCCAACGCACGAACGGCAGCAAATAGTAGATGCCCAGACACACCACCATCAGCCGCCATTTGATCGTGCGGAAAGTGCCGCAGACGCTCTGCGGATGGACCTTCCTATGAGCTGTATAGAGAGGTCCATCTTCGCCGATCGGCGGGTCATCGCGCGGACCAGTCTTGTTCAGGGCTAGCTTCATGGCCGACCTTACATCTGGCACGGGTGACTGACTTAGAGCCTCGTCGATGGGCCGGTGGCTTGTCGGCTCATCTCACCTATTGTCCACCACCGAGCGAGTGCACATAGACCGCAAGCGCCTTGATCGTGATGGGATCGAACCGCCCGCTCCAGGCCGGCATGATGCCCGCGCGGCCATAACTGATCGTCTCGATCAGCGTCTCCTCGTCCGAGCCGTACAACCAAATGTGGTCCGTCAGATTCGGCGCGCCGAGCTCCTGGTTGCCTTTGGCGTTCTCGCCATGGCAGGCCGCACAATTGTCGGCAAAGATCCTTGCGCCGGCCGCGGCATCGAAATTGGCGACTGTTGACAGGCCAGACAGCGATCGGACGTAATTCGCTACCGTGGCGATCTCATCTTTCCTGAGGATGCCGTCGCGGCCGAAGGCCAGCATTTGCCCCTCATGGGCCTGGGCATGGCCGGACCGTGCGCCGAACTGGATGGTCTGCTGGATCTGATCGAGCGATCCGCCCCACAACCAGTCATCGTCGTTGAGATTGGGATAACCCTTGGCACCTGCGCCGCCGCTGCCATGGCATGGCGCGCAGTTGTCTGCGAACACCGTCTTGCCCCGGGCACGGCCCAGTGCCAGCAGGGCCGGGTCCGTCTCGATCTCTGTCAGAGACACTTTGCCGAGAACCGCCATCTTCTCGCCCCGCAGCTTCTCGAGCCCGGCAAGATCGTTGGCGACGCTCGCGCGGGCCGAATAATGAAATACGCCGGTCGTGTAGCTAGAGAGAAGCGGCCAGGCCGGATAGACGACCCAATAGGCGATCGCCCAAAGAATAGTGGCGTAGAAGGTCGAGATCCACCAGCGCGGCAGCGGCGTGTTGAGCTCTTTTATGCCATCCCATTCGTGCCCCGTCGTGGAGCGGCCGGAGATCCGATCGAAGTCGCGGTCAGTCATGGCCTGTCAATCCCGGCACAGCGGCATGCGCGCCGCAGAGTCAAAACGCAGCTTGTTGGCGGGCCACAGCGCATAAACAACAACGGCCATGAAGATGCCGACAAACAAAGGCGTCCAGAGGCTCACGACGAAGCTTGACGCTAGGTTCTCGATGGAAATGACGGCTTTCATCACAAGATCCTTCAGCGCAGATTGGCTTTTTCGTCGTAGAGCTTTAAATCGATCAGCGTTCCGAGCATCTGCAGGTAGGCGATGAGCGCATCGAGTTCGGTCGGATTACCAACGCTTCCGTCGAAATTGCGCACAGCTGCCTTCGGATAGCGCTTCTGGAACAACGCGAGGTCCGCGCTGTCAGGATCGAGCTGGGTCTTCAAGTCAGTGACCGCGTTCTTGATCTGATCTTCGGTATAGGGCACACCGACCGCCCGGTTGGTGCGCAGATGTGCGGCCATGTCGGTCAGGTCGAGCTCGGTGTGCGCCAGCCTCGGGTATCCGGGCATGACCGACCGCGGGACGATGGCCCGCGGATTGGTCAGATGCGTGACGTGCCATTCATCGGAATATTTCGCGCCGACGCGGGCGAGGTCCGGGCCGGTACGCTTCGAGCCCCATTGAAACGGGTGATCATACATGCTCTCGGCGGCCAGCGAGTAATGTCCGTAGCGCTCGACCTCGTCACGCAATGGCCGGATCATCTGCGAGTGACAAACATAGCAGCCTTCGCGCACGTAGATGTTGCGGCCTGCAAGCTCAAGCGGGGTATATGGTCGTACGCCCTCCACGACCTCGATCGTACTCTTGAGGTAGAACAGCGGCGTGATCTCGACCAGTCCCCCAATCGCGATCATGGCAAGGATGCCTGCGATCAGGATGATCGAGTTCTTCTCAAAGATCTTGTGTCGGTTCCAAAGAGACATGCGATGGCCTATTCCGCGACTTGGAGCGCTCCAGTGTCCTTGATTTGATCGGTCTGCTTTGCATTCACGGTCATCCAGAGATTGGCGGCCATGATCAGCGCACCAATCAGAAACATTGCGCCGCCCGCGGCGCGAATGATGTAGAAGGGATGCATAGCCTCGACCGACTCGATGAAGGAGTATTCGAGGAAACCTAGCGAGGTATAGGCGCGCCACATCAGGCCTTGCAGGACACCAGACACCCACATCGCCGAGATGTAGAGCACGATCCCGATCGAGGCGATCCAGAAGTGCCAGTTGACGAGCTTGAGGCTGTACAGCTCGCGCTTCCAAAGCCAGGGAATCAGGCAATAGAGCGCACCGAACGATACAAATCCGACCCAACCCAACGCGCCGGAATGCACGTGGCCGACGGTCCAGTCGGTGTAATGGCTGAGCGAATTGACGACCTTGATTGCCATGGTCGGGCCCTCAAACGTCGACATGCCATAAAAGGCCACCGAGACCACGAGCATGCGGAGCACCGGGTCTGTGCGCAGCTTGTCCCACGCCCCCGAGAGCGTCATTAGGCCGTTGATCATGCCGCCCCATGAAGGCATCCACAGCATGATCGAGAACGTCATGCCCAGAGTCTGTGTCCAATCCGGCAGCGCGGTGTAATGTAGATGGTGAGGGCCCGCCCAGATGTAGAGGAAGATCAGCGCCCAGAAGTGAATGATCGAGAGGCGGTAGGAATAGACCGGGCGCTCGGCTCTCTTCGGAATGAAGTAGTACATGATCGCCAGAAAGCCGGCGGTCAGGAAGAAACCGACCGCGTTGTGACCGTACCACCACTGAAACATGGCGTCCTGCACACCGCCCCAGGCGATGTAGGATTTCGAACCGAACACGGAGACCGGTAATGCGGGATTGTTGCCGAGGTGGAGCACCGCAATGGTGACGATAAAAGCGAGATAGAACCAGTTGGCGACGAAAATGTGCGGTTCTTTCCTTTTTACCAATGTCGCCAGGAACACAATGAGATAAGTGACCCAGACGACGGTGAGCCAGAGATCGGCGTACCATTCGGGCTCGGCGTATTCCTTTGACTGGGTGGCGCCGAGCAGATAGCCGGTGCCCGCGATCAGGATGAAGAAATTATAGCCAACTACCACGAACCACGGCGCAAGATCGCCGGCAAGGCGCGTGCGGCAGGTCTTCTGCACGACGTAGAAGGAGGTCGCGATAAGAACGTTTCCGCCGAACGCAAAGATCACGGCCGACGTATGCAGCGGGCGGAGTCGGCCGAAGCTCGTCCAAGGCAGATCAAAATTCAGTGCGGGCCAGGCAAGTTGCGAGGCGATAAAAACGCCGACTGAAAAGCCTGCGATACCCCAGAACATCGCCATCACTGACGCGAATTTGATCGGAGCGAGATTGTAATTCGGCCGGCCCTTGATCTGCGCCGGCGGCAATTGCGCTGGGCGTTCATAGTAGCGATTGAGGATAACGCTTGCGGCGGCCAGGCTGGCAGCGGAAGCGAGCAATGCATGGAAACTAAATGCGGAATCGTGCCCCATTGCTCCCGCGAAAAAACAAACATAGGCAGAAACGGCGAATACCGACATCAGGCCTGCTTCACCCATGGTCATGGATTTCGAGGCGATGGATGGGCTTGTCATGTCTTGGCCTCTTTGAAAGCGGGCTTGCCAGGAGATCACATTTTCCGGGGACGGGACGATCGAGCGCGATCAATCGCCAAAACGCTGCGGAGCGCTGCCGATCTCACGCGCGAGCGCGCGCAGAGTATGTTCGTTGGGACAGCCTTTGAGGGGATTTACGGACTTACACCGCTCGAGGTCGGCCGCGCAGCGGATCTTGGTCTGACACAGGCCGCACACCCGCTGCAAATCGCGCAACACGTCTCCATGGCAGGCGGCCAGCACATGCTCGGAAAAGCCGGCAAGTGCGAGGCGCTTGCTTAAGAGTTCAGGAGAGCCGGGACTTTGCGCCATCTTTCGAAAGTCGGACGTGGACAGATTAAGTTCACGTGCGATCGCGTCGATGTCCTGCGCGCTCAAATAGGCCAATTCGGCTGTCCGGGACAGCTTCGCTCGTAACCGGGTGAGCAGATTCTTGAACCCCCAAGGGCGACCGACATATCCAGATTGGCTAACCATGAGTCATACCCCTCATAGCAGCCATAGCTGCCGGCGGCAGACTTGTTTTTGACATTCATCAAATACGGCCCGTCTGTGCGAGAAAATCGTCGATCCGGATCGCCCCTGCCGGACGACGATGCGCTGCGAGCCCGCAGAACCGCAGACCGCCAAATGTCGGGCGAGGTCTCCTCCGGTGTCGCGGACAAGAGGGCCGCCAGCTCAATTGGCGGCAGCATCGCGAGCTGTTCTCTCGATCGACGCTCGGGAAGACGTTTTGTAAGTCTGGTGCCTGGATTCGCGGAGTGTCTCTACGATCAAAATTCGTAGACTTCCCTTGCCAAGCTCAGGCTAACCACCCCATGCCCGGGGGCAATGCAGGCGGGGTTCGAAGCTCCATCGCATCGGCGAAGATGGTCCAATCACGGACACCTTTTTGCCTGCAGAAATCGGTTTCTGCCTGCTGTGCAGCAGCACTCAGCGAGGCTGCATGCACCCGGAACGTCGCCTGACAGGCACGATGCTCGTGGCCGGTATCGTCACAAACGGTCTTGATGAACCGAACGTTAAATGAAGGCATGATACCTATTCCTGTGCGTTTGCTTATCTTGCATTCTGCCAGCCGCGCCAGGCGAGTGTTTGATTTGTCTCAAGCAGCACCTAAAAAGATTCTCGCTCCATCGAGATAAGGTCGAGACTTGGGCAGCTGATGCGAGTGCTCTTTCGTCCCGAAGAAGCTGCAAATCACCAAGCGTCTAGGTTTGGCGGATCACATCTGGTTGATGTGGCTCAGGAACAGCAGCTTCTCGTCTTCTCACGCCTTGGGCCGGCAGAGTTGAGGCGCTGATCCAGAGAATTCTCAAGAGACGGTTGGGAGCAGAATGGACCATTACGCCTGCGATGGCGATCATCGATCAATTCCAACTTCAATCGACGGCAATGTGGAAGCTTGTTACGCCGCGAACCTTGCACGGTGCTTGGCAGTCTCACAAAGCATTCCCGACAGCTCTGGCTGCCTGCCAGGCAGCGGGCAATGGCATTTCTGACCAGCGCCGGCGGCCGAGGACTACCGGCGACGAGAACTGTCCGCACGTGAGCAAATGAGGCGAACCGGCCTCATCTCGCTCGTGATGGTCCACCCTGCCGCCGCAACGGCAAAGCCGATGATCAGGCTAGCCGCAGCCAAGGTTTCGATAAGCCCAAGGTTAAAGACTTCGGCGCCGTAGCCGATCGCTGCGATCAGCGCAGGCAAGACCAACGACAATGTAAGGCGAGCAATCAACTTACCATCTCCTTCGCGACTCTCGCAGCTCAATGACACGTGTTGTCATGGTGCAATGCCCGTGCGCTGCGCAGCCTCAACATTTGCATATTGCGCGTCCTGCATTTTGATTTCCATCAAACCCGCTACACGCTGGCGATTGTGTGGATCGATGCGCGGCTCTGCCGAATGACTCGATTTAGTGCTTGCTAACTACCGGCAACGCACTGGCAGTGGCCGCTCGCCCTCGCCCCGTTTCTAAACGCGCATCAGCTTCTTTTTGACCTGCATCAATACAGCGGTGGCGGCTTGCGGATAGAAACGACCTTCCAGTCAAGCTCAGACACATGGCAGATAGAAAGCCTTGGCGCCCGATCATCTTTTCGTACCCAAGTACCGGCGAGTGGGCTCAAGGACTGCTGCCGGACGCAACCGAGCGAGCTGCACCCGGTCACCTGCGCCGCGTGTGATGCTAGCCACTTCATCGACCCGCGGATCGGCGCGGTGTTCGGGCCGAGCGCAGCTGGCCCATCCGAATGCCATCAAGCGAATTCCGGCGTCATACCGTTCCCGCACGGACACGCCGCCAGACTCGCAAGAGCGCGCTCGAGGGCATCAAGACTCCACGCCCCACGCTGACTTCGTGGGAGGGGGAGACTTCCGACCGACAAAGGATGTTCGACATGACAGACCACGGCGACAATTGTCCCGCCGCGGGCACGCTTGCGGGAACGGCAGTCCACTCCAGCTGCTGTACAACAGTAATCAATACCAACCGGCGGCTTGAACTGGTCCGGTTCGACTCGACCGGATCCCGGGAACTGCTTCGCAGCCCTGATACTTCGGTCGGCGATCGGATCACGTCCCAGCACGACGGGATCGGCGACGATACGCCCCAAAGCATCCGGACCGCAACTGGCGCGATTGAGACCATGCGCCGCTTGGACGAGATCAGGCTGAGCCTGTTGTCGCAGCGGCCGAGGGATCTCGCCCGTAGTATTCGGAAGGTTGCCTGATTTTGTCAGTCAGCGGCGATGAACACCGTCCAGGATCTATTGGCAACTTGACCTGGGAGCGCATTGAAACGGCGCCCTTTGACCGGGAGCTGGAGATCGCGGTGATCGAGGGTAATACCATTCACCGGTTGGTCTTTCCTTGCCGCCGGATCTTCGGCGGCTGGATCAAGGCCATGACCGGAGAGCACGTCGCGGTGCAGCCCACGCACTGGCGCATCTGGCCGAGATAGCGGCCGCCGCCCTGCACACAATAGGTAGCGCAACGAAACGCGGCTGCATCCGGTCGCCTCACATAGACAAACTATGTACAGTCGATCGAATGAGAGGGGTTGCCGAGAAACATGTCGCCCACATCTGGTACCGCTATGGCACAGCCGCGGCGGCCGCCGCGCTGGCGCTCGTGCTTCGTGCGGCGCTGGATCCGTATCTTCAGGACCGCACGTTCACGATCATCTACCTTCCAGTCATCGTTTTTGCCGCTTTCGCTGGCGGCCGCGAACCGGCCATCTTCGCTACGCTGCTCTGCCTTATCATCAGCGCGGCATGTCTTGGGAACAACCTCATCTCCGATTCCGCAAACATGATCGATATAGCCGGACTCGCGGTACTTGGCCCCCTGCTCGGCTTCATGGGCGATCGGCTGCGGCGAGAATCAGAGCAGGCGCGGTACCGACAAGCCCATCTGCAGTCGATCCTGGACACCGTGCCGGAAGCCATGATCGTGATTGACGAGAAGGGACTCATTCGCTCGTTCAGCGCCGCGGCAGTGCGTTTATTCGGTTGGTCTCCGGACGAAGTGGTCGGAGCGAATGTATCCAGGTTGATGCCGCAGCCCTACCGCGCCGAGCACGACCGCTACATTGAACGCTATCTGACTACCGGAGAGCGGCGCATTATCGGCCTCGGCCGTATCGTGGTCGGCGAGCGAAGCGACGGCTCGACCTTTCCGATGGAGCTTGCCGTCGGTGAGGCCAAAGTGCGCGGCGAACGATTCTTTACCGGTTTCATCCGAGACCTCACCGAACGGCGAGCGCAGGAACGCCGATTGCAGGAACTGCAATCTGAGCTCGTGCACGTCTCGCGATTGACCGCCATGGGTGAGATGGCCTCGTCTATTGCCCACGAGATCAACCAACCGCTCTCCGCAATCACAAACTACATGCGCGGCGCCAAGACACTGCTGGCGTCAGACAAGCCGGACGCCAACCGTATTGGTGATGCCATCGAACATGCCGCCCAGCAAGCTCTGCGTGCCGGCGATATCATCAAGCGCCTGCGGGAATTCGTTGCCAAAGGCGAGACGGAGCACACAATGGAGAATCCGCTCACCCTGCTTGAAGAGGCGGTCGCTCTGGCCTTGCTCGGCGCCAAGGAGCAAGGCGTGCGGGTGACGATCCGCAGCGATCGCAATCTGCCATCGATGATCGTGGACAAGATCCAGATCCAGCAGGTCGCGCTGAACCTGATACGAAACGCGATCGAGGCGATGGCTTCCAGCCCGCGTCGCGAATTGACCGTCGGAGTTGCCAAAGTCGACGGCCTCGCCAGGTTTACCGTTGCCGATACAGGCTCTGGTATCAGCCCTGATATCGCCGACCGCCTGTTCGAGCCCTTTGTCACGACCAAAGAGCATGGCATGGGTGTGGGACTATCAATCTGCCGGACGATCATCGAGTCCCATGGCGGCCACATCGCTGTGGAAGCCAATCCGGGCGGCGGCACGGTCTTTCAGTTTACCCTGCCATTTGCGGAGGCTAATGAAGAAGCATGACCATGCGGCGCGTTCTTGTGATCGACGATGACGCCGCGATGCGGGACTCGCTCGCGTTTCTGCTTGATGTTAAAGGCTTCTGCGTGGCAACCTATGAGACGGCGAGCGGCTTTCTCGGTGACGCCGCGAGCGGTCCGGTTGACTGCATTGTGTCGGACATCCGCATGCCGGGCATGAGCGGCCTGGAACTGGTCCGCAAGCTGAAGGCCGATCGCGTCGACTGTCCCGTCATCCTGATAACTGGTCATGGCGACGTAACGCTGGCAGTCGAAGCGATGAAAGCGGGTGCGGTCGACTTCATCGAGAAGCCCTTCGAAGACGAGGTGCTATTGCGTGCGATCAATAGCGCCTTGAAAGCAAGGCCAACCAAGCCAGCGGACGATACGGCGAAACTGCAGGCCGAAGCCCGCCTGGCAGACCTCTCATCGCGCGAGCGTGATGTCCTGCAGGGACTACTGGCCGGCAAGATCAACAAGGTGATCGCCCATGATCTTGGTATCAGCCCGAGAACGGTCGAGGTTTACCGGGCGAACGTCATGGCAAAGACCAATGTTCGCAGCATGTCCGAGTTGATGCGAATAGCTATCGCCGCCGGGCTCTAGCAACATCGCAAGCGACGGAATGCCCTATTCAAGTATCCAGCTGTCTGTTTCAACTGAGCAGATCGCGCCGAGAAGGTCATGTTGCTGATGCGGTGGAGCTTTAAATCGCACGCGGATTCTTTGCAGGGCGTAAATCGTGCAACACAGGCGAGTACTATTCCTGGCCGTGGACTATTATGAGGCCCGCTCCTTGCCAGTTTGTTCGTGCTCAAGAACATTCAGCGGCGGCATATGATGCGGATCATTTGAGGGCTCGGATTCTTCCGAGGCAGCAGGTCTTTGACTTCGGAGAACGACAATGCTCGGGAACATACTGGTCCACCTTCCAACGGAGCTCCCGGTGCGGGCTGCAATCAACGGGTCGATTTCCTTCGCACAGAGTACCGGCGCGCATCTTGACGTTGTAGCCATCGGCTACGAGAGAACAATTATTCCGCTTCTTGCAATTGGCGTAACGGCGGTTACTTCTGTTTTCGAGGTTGAGCAGGCGCGTGCGTTGGAGCGGGCCGAAGCAGCACTTCATGCCTTCGATCTACAGGCACGGAATACCGGCATTTCCTATACGAGTCGCGCGCTGAGCGCGCTTCCAACCGACGCGCGCCGGATCATCTGCGCGAGCGCGCGAGTCCACGACATGACCATCGTTACCCAGCCTCAGGGCGGCTACGATAGTTGCGACAATCTGATACTCAGGGGGATCCTTTCCCAGGCTGGCGGGCCAGTTCTGTATCTGCCACCAACCTTCGACGGCGCCTTCTCGATCAGACGAGTAGGGATTTGTTGGGACGGCAGCCGCCGTGCGGCGCGTGCGTTGCACGACGCAACGCCACTTTTGTGTAAAGCCGATACCCTCACCATCATCGCGACCACCGCCCCGGACAAAGTCCCGGCAGAGAGTTCCACCGCGCATCTGGGAGAGTATCTCGCAAAATCAGGACTTCCTGCGAGGATCGTGTCACTTCCGGCATCCCGGGCAGCGCGGCGCGCTCTCCTGTCGCTTGCGACCGACGAGAGCCTCGACCTGCTGGTGATGGGAGGCTACGGTTGCTCTCAGCTGCAGGAGAGGCTGCTCGGCACCGCCAGCCATATGCTCCGCGGGATCAACATCCCGGTCCTGATGTCACAGTGAGACGGTACGGGCGGCACGTCGCCGGATCCGCGAACATGCCATCAAAATGATGTCGCGATCGGCGCATCCGACGATGCCCGAGCTCAACATCAGGCTAGATCACGATTGTCCTTCGGTTCCTACGATTGCGGGAGTGCGGCAGAGCGGCTGTTGAGCCAGGTCAATATGTCGCGCGAGCCTAGCTCTATGATTCAGTTTCCAACTCGGACCACATGAAGTGACGACCGGGCCGTCGTCCACGTCGATGAGCCACGGCTGACCAGGATCAGAGTCATGATTTGCGAAGGCGACTTCCTACGGCGGGCTGAAAGTGAAGGTCGAGACAGCTCTTGGAACCCTCCACCGGTGCGGCCGTGCCCGTTCGATTGTTTCCGCGGCGGCCGGCCAGCATACAGCTTCCGATTCAAAGCTGGCCCAATTTGATTTGAGCATGTTCGAGTAACGGGGGACCCGCATCGCGCGTCGTTCAAGAGGAACTGATCATGAACTTACGTGTAAATACCTAGTGGCTTCTACTTAGGTAAAACATCTAGATTTCACAGTTTGTCAGGAGCGGCCAATCTGCGTCTCATCGACGTTCGCAAGCAAAGTTCGCCATGCACGCCCGGGCCGCCATCCTTACTGAGACCAACCGCCATCCACCCAACGTCTTGCGTGGGCAATCTGACAATCGTGGACCGCTTGGTATGATTGCGACACCGATGCGGTTCACACGCAATAGCGAGATTTACGGAGAGGACGAAGCAGCGGAATACCTTTATCAGGTGGTATCGGGTGCTGTGCGAACCTACAAGATTCTGGAAGACGGACGTCGTCAGATCGGCGCGTTTTATTTGCCCGGTGACATCTTTGGCTTTGAGGCCGAAGAAAGCCATATCTCTTCGGCCGAGGCGATCTGCGAGACGCACCTGCTGATGGTGAAGCGCACCGCTGTCATCTTTCGCGCCAGCCACGAGAGGGAACTCGCAAGGCAACTCTGGGACGCGATGGCGCTTGAGCTCCGCCGTTTCCAGGCGCATTCGATGCTCCTGATCAGCAGCGCAGAAGATCGGGTCATCGCGTTCCTGCTCGACATATCTCGGCGCACTACGAAGAGCGCGGCCATCGATCTGCCCATGTCACGGCAGGATGTTGCAGATTACCTTGGCTTGACCATCGAGACGGTGTCGCGCACTTTCACTCAGCTTGAGCAGAATGGCGCGATCGCCCTGCCGACCACGCGCCGAGTCGAGCTCCGCAAGGACACATTGTCCAACCGCTTTGCGCAGAACTTTGGCTAACGTGATTTGCGCCAGCTCCAGGCTGGGCGGCGCACGCCGCTGTGCGCCGAGCCGTGCTGGAAAATACAGCGAAGGACATCCAACTGCGGCTTGGGGAACCGGGCATAAATCGCCGCCAGTTTACATTTTCCTCCATGGAGCACTGCAATGATCATCGGTCGCTTGCTTCGAGAGCATCGCAATATTGATCTGCTTTTGGTCGCCCTTCAACGCGAATTAGAGATTTTTGAGCAAGGACATCGTCCGGACTATGAGGTGATCCGCGCGATTATCAGCTATTTCGAGGTTTACCCTGAGGTATATCATCATCCTCAAGAAGACTTGATCTTTTCCAAGCTCAAGAGGTGCGATCCGGACGCGGCCGCAATGGTCGGCGATCTCGCGCATGAGCATCAGGAAGTCATCGACCGCTTGCACCACTTCGCTCGCGCCATTGATGGCGTCCTGGCAGATCGTGAAATCCTTCGGCAAGACGTCGGCAAGATCGTACGCGACTTTATAGTACGCGAGCGGCACCACATGATGTGGGAAGAACGAGACTTCTTCCCAGCCGCCGTTGCGGCTTTATCGGCTGAGGATTGGGCCGAAGTCGCTTCCGCCCTCACCGATCACGGAGATCCGCTATTCAGCGAGACAGCTGAAGCGGCTTCCGACGCGCTAAGAGCGCATATTCTACAATTGGAACAAGAAGCTGAGGCCGAACGGAGCGCACTTGCGTTTTCGAGCGCGTTGGCCGGCAACCCGCGACACAATGCGGAGAGAGATGGACCACATTGATCGCTGCCGCTTTCGCCAGGAAATTGGACATCATTTCATGGGACTCGAAAAGAAGATCGCCTCGCCTGTCCCCAGGTTACGCACGGGAGATAGGCTTCTCCGCCTGACGGTCGTTTGCTTCAACTGGCGGCGCAAGCGGCATGGCCGAACGTTTAAACGGTCTGATTCAAACATAATCGGATACCGCAGATCCCGGGACGTTCGCTCTGCACAGCAGAGCTGTCGGATGTCAATTTCGATAAAGATCCGTTTGCTGCTTCGTTTCGTCTCGTTCTCGCTCATGGGAGGTGCATTGCCAAGAAGGCTCATTCCTGCCGTGCGACCGCTTCACACAATTCAAAGCATGATGTATGCGCCGCTGGCATGACCTACCGGCCAGCCCATCAGTAACCGCGATATTTGAGGCAGCGCAAAGCTTACCATGCACCTGTCCGATAATCGGGCTCCCAAAGAGCGAGAGAGGCATCGCAATGCGACCGGACCTAGCACAATCCTACGGGCAGCACCGACTACCGCGCTACACCAGCTATCCGAGCGCCCCTCATTTCTCAGCATCAGTTCGGGAGTTCGACTATCAAGCTTGGCTCAAGTCTCTCGACGGCCAGCAGTCCGCCTCTATCTACGTGCACGTGCCATTTTGCCGAAGCATGTGTTGGTACTGCGGCTGCCATACATCCGTCACGAAACGCGACGATCCGATCGCGATCTATACAGCTGGATTGCGCACTGAAGCCTACCTCGTTGCAGAAGCCGTTGGCCAACGACTGCCAATCTCTCATATCCACTTCGGCGGTGGCACGCCGACGATCCTGACACCTGAAGCATTCGCCGATTTGGTCGGCTCGTTGCGTTATTCGTTCGCCCTCCTGCCTGATGCCGAGATCGCCGTGGAAATCGATCCCCGGATGTTGAGCAATCCGATGGCCGAAGCCCTGGGCTATAGCGGGGTCAACCGGGCAAGCCTTGGCGTGCAGAGCTTCGACCCGGTCGTCCAGCAGGCCATCAACCGCCCGCAGAGCTTCGAACAGACCGCAATTTCGGTCGAGCGGCTACGCCACGCCGGCATTTGCCGGATCAATTTCGACCTGCTGTATGGGCTGCCCAGACAGACGGTCGATTCATGCCTGGATACCGTCGACAAATGCCTCGAATTGCATCCGGACCGGCTTTCGGCCTTTGGTTACGCGCACGTTCCGACCTTCAAGAAGCATCAACGCAAGATCGACGAATCCACTCTGCCCGACAGCGTCGAGCGCTATCTCCAATCCGAAATGGTAGCTCACACTTTGGTTGACGCTGGATACGTACGCGTAGGCCTCGATCACTTCGCCCTGCCGCATGACAATCTCGCTGTGGCGGCGAAGCAAGGTAAGTTGCGCCGCAATTTTCAGGGGTACACTAACGATTGCGCAGACGCGCTCATTGGCTTCGGTGCCAGCGCCATCGGCCGCCTGCAACAGGGGTTCGTCGCGAATGCCGTCTCGACCAGGGATTACCTCGCCCGCATCACCGAGGATCGGCTCGCGACGGCGAAGGGCTATTTACTGACGGATGATGATCGCTACCGGGCGGAGATCATCGAGCGGATTATGTGCGACATGACAATCGATCTGTCCGAGACGTCTCGCCGTCACGGCAGGGATCCGGAGTTGGCCGTTGTCGATCGGCCCAGACTCGACAGCCTTATCGCAGATGGCGTCGTAGTGGTTGACAATGGCCGGCTTTCCGTAGTCGACGGCGCCCGGTTTCTGGTCCGGAGCGTCGCCTCCGCGTTCGACGCTCACCTCGCTCGGTGCGGGGCTATGCACAGCGCGGCGGTCTAATCGTGTGAGCGGCGGGCTCGCCACTCTAGCAGTCCGCACTTCAGTCACCAGTGAACTGGCTTATGCCCGGTGCGGGCCGATCTCGTGATCGTGGATCATCCTATTTGTCCACCACTTTCATGGTCGCGCGTATCGATCCGCCCATCCATTCCAAAAAGGGTCCCAAACCTTCGCTACAGTGGAACCGGACAGATTGCCTGCGCAGCCAGATCAACAAGATCATGCATCGGTTGCTTGAGTACTTCTTGCGGTCGCGTTTGCTCGCATGGTCGCGCTGATCCGGGCAAGAAAGCGCCGCTAATTGCATTTCGCCTTGGTCGGTACCAAGCCGGTCGGATGTCGCCAGCCGCAGTCTTTGCTCGCCTCGACAAACCATTATGACCGTAAGCATTCGCCCAGGGCCGCGGAGCGTAGCTCCGGTGCCATGATGTGTGGACGGCTTGTTTTCCGCGGTTGACGGCCGGTTCGTGCGATGGCTTCGTTGCTTCAAGGAGCGAGGGCATGCGGATCGAAGACCAGCTTCGCGATCGGCTGAAGAAGGTGGAGGCGCTGTATTTCGGCGCGGCCACGGCGGGAGAACGCGACGCCGCTGAAGCCGCAGCAGAGCGGCTGAAGGCCAAGCTCGAGGAGGTCAGTCGTCGCGATCCCCCGATCGAGATGAAGTTCAGCCTGCCAGACCAATGGTCGGTCCGGCTGTTCATTGCCTTGTGCCGGCGTTATGGCATTCGGCCGTTCCGATATCCGCGGCAGCGCGCGACGACGATCATGGTCAGGGCGCCGCGCCGCTTTTTCGACACCGTGGTGTGGCGGCAGTTTTCCGACCTGCACACGGACCTCTGGCTGTATTTCGAGCAGACCACAGAGCGGCTGATCCGGGAGGCTATCCACGCCGATACTGCTGACGCCGAGACGACGGTCGAACCGGCCAGCCTGCGATGACGCGCATCCTGGCCCGCTCGCGTACAGCTCTCCAATTGCACGCCAGAAGCTCGCGCAGCCCGTCGATGATCGTTCTGACCGGCGTGATAGTGATCAGGCCGCCTGAGCGATAGCGGACGCCGCGCACTTCCATGCCCAAGGCAGTAGCTCGTGAAGCCGACCTTGCCGAATGCCGGCGATGCGGGCGAGCACGTCAGCGAGCCAGGCCAGGGGATCGACGTCGTTAAGCTTGGCCGTCATGATCAGCGTGGCCATGACCGCGGCCCGGTCGGCCCCGCGTTCGGAACCGGCAAAGAGCCACGATTTGCGACCCAGCGCAAAGCCGCGCAGCGCGCGCTCGGCCGCGTTGTTAGTGAGGCAGATCCTGCCGTCGTCGATGAATCGCGCAAAACGGTCCCAACGTTTGAGCATGTAGTCGATCGGTTCGGCGACGGAGGCAGAGCGCGACAGGCGGGCACGCTCATCGCGCAGCCAGGCTTCCAGGACCGTCAAATGAGGCGCGCTTTGTTCATGTCGCACCCGCAGCCGCTCTTCGGCGTCTAGGCCATTGATGCCGCGCTCGATATCGAACAGCACGTCGATGCGCCTGACCGCCTCCAGCGCGACAGGCGAGATCGCCGCTGCGTTCTTGCCGCGCCGGGCATTGGCGGCAATATCCGCTAACTCGAAGAACTGCCGCCTTGCGTGCGCCCAACACAGGGCCGACGTAACCGGTCCCGGCAAGCGGGACGGCTTGTAAAGTTCGTTGTACCCGTCATAGGCATCGGCCTGCAGAATGCCGGCGAAGTCTCGAAGATGCCGGACGGGATGTTCATGGCGTCGGTCCCGAGAGGCGTAATACAGCGCCGCCGGCGGTGCACGTCCGCCAAACGGCCGGTCGTCGCGGACATAGGTCCAGATGTGCCCCTTTACCGTCTTGCCCTTTGCCAGGATCGGCACCGTGGGGTGAGTAGGCCGGAGGGATTTCACCTCCAGCCTCTCGCAGAACCGGGCGTGAGACTCTCGCCTCACCCGGCTCCCATCAGGCAAGCTTGCCGCCATCGCCGAGTTGCCAATGCACGAAGAGCCTGCGGTTCTCACGCGCGATCTTCTCCAGGAAGAGACGCGCGCGTCCTAAACGGTGATGGAAGCGCTTGTACTTTCGCTTCAACCAAATAGCTAACGTCTGGTTGATGTAGCGCGCCAGCGGATAAAGCGCTGAGCGGGTGTATTGCCCATAATAAGCGATCCACCCCCTAACCATCGGGTTTAGCTCGCGAGCAATATCGTCCAGCGTCACCTCGGTTCGCCTGCGAAGTTTCAAGCCTCGGACCGTCGCCCGCATGGCGTTCAACGCTGGTTTGCTGACCGCTGGGGTGAACCCACAGAACATCCTCTGCGAATGCGGCCCCAGGACCGATCGTGGCCGGAAGCAATAGCCGAGAAAGTCAAACATGACTGTCTCGCTCTTACCTCGGCGTCGATCATCCTTGCAGTAGACGATCCTCGTCTTCGTAGGATGCAATTCCAGGCGGCACTCCGCCAGCCGAGCCTGGAGCGCTTCGCGAACGCTTTGCGCCTCCATCTCATTCCGACAGTGTACCAACCCGTCATCAGCATACCGACACCACCTCAGGGTGGGGAACGTCCGCGCCATCCAGAGATCAAATGCATAGTGCATGAAGAGGTTGGCGAGGATCGGGCTCACCACACCCCCTTGTGGGGTGCCGCGGCTTCGCTCGACTATCGTTCCATCCTCTTGCACCATCGGCGCCGTCAGCCATCGTTCGATGTAGAGCAGCGCCCATGCGCACGTCACATGTTTCCGGATCGCCCGTAGCAAGAGCTCGTGGTCGATATTGTCGAACAATCCTCTGATGTCGAACTCTAGAACCCAATCATACTTCCAGCACCGCTGTCGCGTCACGCCTACGGCATCGAGAGCCGATTTACCGGGTCGGTAGCCGTAAGAATCCGCCAGAAAGATTGCGTCGAGAGCCGGCTCAATAAGTTGTTTGACAACCGTCTGTGCCACGCGGTCTGCCACAGTGGGTACCCCGAGGATCCTTTGGCCTCCACTCTTCTTCGGAATGGACACGGCGCGAACAGGCGACGGGAAGTAAGCGCCTGAGCTCATTCGATTCCAAATCTTGTAGAGATTTCCCTTCAAGTCAGACTCGAACTGCTCAATCGTCACTCCGTCGACACCGGCTGCGCCACCATTGGATCGCACCTGCAGATATGCTTCGTACACCTCTCTCTTGTCGATGTTGAACGGCTTGCTCGGCTGGTTCATCGACGTCCTCCTGTTGCCAGTTGCGACGATGGCCAGCCCACCTGATCCGATCCCTTCGCTCCCCCATTACGAGCCTTCGTCGCTAATACGGATCGGTCCGTCCCAGTGCTCCGCGTCGGTAATCTCGCCTCGCGGTCTTCTCCGCTTGTGCTTCTCCCTTTCCATCGGAGCGACTGGTTCCTGCAGTTCCACGACAGCGCCTGCATCCGATTCACGCCCCCTCAACGCCGGTCGCCGCCCGCCCGGTCATCAGGCTTCCGGCGGGCTCATCCCAGAGGGACGACACACCTCTGGTTTTGACGACGATTTCCACGTTACGACGGTTCATCGGTGGGTTCATTTTCATTCGTCTCTCGGACGCGTATCCGTTCGGGTCTCTCCCGACCGTTAGCTTCAACGCTCACGACCGCGCCTCTTAAGCGAAGCCGCTTGAAGTGATTTGAGACCTACTCCTGAAAGTCGATCCCGAGGGGCCTACCCTCATCGCTGCCACAGCTTGTGCACACAGATTTTCAGATCATTTCGATCATCCTTTCTGTGTGCTTCTGCAGCACACTGTCGTCGCCATGCAACCGTTCGGCGGCCAGAACGTGGGCCTCGATCAGCGCATGCAGCGGCTGCAGCACCGTGGTGCAGGCCCCCACCTGGTCGGCCAGCGTCGAGAGGCTGAGATCAATGCCTTCGCGCCGGTATCGCTCGCTCTGGCGGTTCAGCGGCTGGTGCTGGCCGAACTTCTCGAACAGGATCATCGCCAGCAAATTCGGCCCAGCGAAGCCGCGCGGGGTAACATGGAAGGGCGCCGGCGGCTGGGTAATCGTCTCGCATTCCCGGCACGAGAACTTCTCGCGCACCGTCTGGATCACCTTCCAGGACCTGGGGATGACCTCCAGCGTTTCGGTGACGTCCTCGCCGAGCTTCGACAGCTTCGCCGAGCCGCAACAGGGACAATTCTCGGGCGCAGCAATCACCACGCGCTCACGCGGCAGATGCTCGGGGAAGGGCTTGCGCGAAGGCCGCTTGCGCTGGAATGAGCGCACCGTCTGTGCACCGGCCGCGGCCTGTTCGGCCGCCATCTCATCTTCGGTCGCGGCTGCTTCCAGGTCCTCCAGCTGCAATTCCATCTGCTCGAGCAGCCGCGCCTTGCGTTCAGAGCTGCTGCCGTAAAGCTCGCGCCGCAGCTTCTCGATCTCGAGTTTGAGATGGGCAATCAGCGCTTCCGTGTTCGCGTTCACAGCCTGGGCGCGGGCTGCAACCGCCTCGGCTTCCACACGCGCAGCGCGCTCCTTAAGGATCATCGCGTGAGCGGCGGCGAGATCGGATGGAAGCGATTCAGCTGCGTCTTTCACTAGACGATGGAATCACATCCGCCGCGATCCGCAAGCCAAAACTGTCAGCCGACCGACGTCGGACGCCAGGTTTCCTGAGGATTGCGCCAGTCAATACCGGACAGCAGGTAACCAAGCTGTGCCGGTGAGATCGTGATTGCGCCGTCGGCTGGGCTCGGCCACAAAAACCGCCCGCGCTCCAGCCGCTTGGTGAACAGGCATGCCCCTTGGCCGTCATGCCAGATCACTTTCAGAAGATTGCCGCTGCGTCCGCGGAAGCAGAACAGGTGCCCACCCAGCGGATCGCGCCGCAGCACTTCCTGCACTTGCAGCGAGAGGCTCGCAAATCCCTTGCGCATATCGGTGTGCCCGGTTGCCAGCCACACCCTAACATTGCTCGGCACCGGAATCATCGCCGCTCCAGTACCGCCACAACCCGCGCCAGCACGGCCGCATCGACGCCATTGTCGACGATCACCCGATGTCCGCGCATCAGCACGATCTCGATCCGACCCGGCACCGCCGGCACACATGCCTGAGGTGGCAGGTCCCGATCCGCAGCTTCAGGCTGTTCCGGCGATATAACTATCGGTGCAAATGTCGTTCCCCCGTCCGCTTCCGCAAGCCGACCAGCCCGGGCCAGCCGGCGCCATGTAAACAGCTGGCTCGCAGACAGCCCGTTCCTCCGCGCTGTCGCCGACACCTGCCGCGGCTCGGCGTAACTCTCCGCCACGATCCGTTGCTTCTCGTCCAGCGTCCAACGGCGCCGCGCACCCGACGAAATTACGTCGAGACGCGCGACTTTCAACATAGGCGTATGACTGGTCATACGCCTATGTCTTCACCGTCACGTCACGTCAGACAAGGCGGCCCACGCCGTAGGAATTCTTATGACCGGGTGCTCCAGACAAACCTTAGTCTAGTGTTCCAATACTCGACGACATCGGTCGCATACCACAGCATGATTGAGCTATGCTGATCCGTGCTTCAACTTGGGGTCAGATTTACGGCGGATGTCCTCGCCGGAAATCGAACCATCGGCTGTCCTCCCTCCGCCGATGGAAGTCGGCGATGTGTCAGCATCGCTCCTCTCAGACTTAACTTTCGCCCGGCCCGCTAAGCGCGGCCGGGCTTCTTTTGTCCGAGCTCGGTCGAGATGATCCAGAGCGCAAACGCGCTATGAGCGGGTCAGCGTCCGGGAGGAGAGACTAAGATCAACGACTTGTCCGATCAGACGCCGCGCGCAGTTGCCGGGCGGCGGCGACCATGTTGATCAGCGCCGGGCGAACCTCCTCCCATTTGCGCGTCTTCAGACCACAGTCCGGATTTACCCAGAGCTGCGAATCCTGCAGCCGCTGCCGAGCCAGTGCTATCAGCTCCTTCATTTCCCCCGCCTCGGGGATGCGGGGAGAATGGATGTCATATACGCCCGGCCCGATTTGATTGGGATATTTGTAGTTCCTGAACGCGTCGAGCAGCTCCATCTTCGAGCGCGACGTCTCGATCGAGATGACATCCGCATCCATCGCAGCAATGGCGTCGATGATGTCATTAAACTCCGAATAGCACATATGCGTATGAATCTGGGTTTGATCTGCAACGCCTGATGAGCAAATGCGGAAGCTATCGACGGCCCATTGAAGGTAGGCCGCCCACTCCGATCGGCGCAATGGCAACCCTTCGCGGAGGGCAGCTTCGTCGATCTGGATCATGCTCGCACCGGCTATCTCGAGATCGCGGACTTCGTCGCGGATCGCCAGTGCGATCTGCCGGCAGACCTCGCCTCTTGGAATATCATCGCGAACAAACGACCAGTTCAAGATTGTTACTGGTCCGGTCAACATCGCCTTCACCGGCTTGCTGGTCAATGATTGCGCGTAGAGCCACCAATCCACCGTGATCGGTTTTGGCCGCAAAACATCGCCGAACAGGATCGGTGGCCTGACACAGCGCGAGCCATAGGATTGTACCCAACCATTCCTGGTAAATGCGAATCCGGCGAGTTGCTCGCCGAAGTACTGCACCATGTCGTTACGCTCGAACTCGCCGTGCACAAGGACGTCCAGACCAATGTCCTCTTGCCAACGCAGAGCGCGCGCGGTCTCCTCCTTGAGGAACTTGTCGTATTGCTCGTCGCTTATGCCGCCTTGCGCATGTGCTGCGCGCGCATTACGGACCTCTGGGGTTTGCGGGAAGGATCCGATCGTCGTGGTGGGAAAGGCCGGTAGTCCAAAGCGCTTGCGCTGGATGTCGGCTCGACGGACAAATGGGCTGGCGCGCCGGCACATGGCCTGGTCGATCGCTCGCATCCGCACCGCGAGATCGGCATCGCGGATTTTTGGTGAAGTCCGGCGGAACGTCACGGCCGACTGCGATTCAGCAAGACTTTCAGCGACATTCTGATCGCCCGCGAGTGCCCGCGCCAGGATCGCAAGCTCACGCATCTTCTGTACCGAAAAGGCAAGCCAGCTCTTGAGATCGGGTGCAAGTCCGGTCTCGAGTTCAACATCGACGGGCACATGAAGCAGCGAGCAGGACGGAGCAATCTGGACATGATCTCTGCCTAGCTTCGCAATCACGGGATCCAGTTGCTGGCGGAGCGTCGACAGGTTCGACCGCCATACATTTCGTCCGTCGATGACGCCGAGGGACATGACGAGGTCACTTCGGCGGGCAGCAATGATCCGGCCCAACAGGTTCGGCGCGCGAACCAAATCCACGTGCAGTCCGGCGACTGGCATGTTCAAAGCTGTGTCCAGATTATCGCCGAGATCGCCGAAATAGCTCGCGACCATGATCTTGACGTCCGGTACTTCCCTGGCGAGCCGATCGTAGACGTGTAGCAAAGACCTTCGCGCCCCCTCCTCCAGATCAAGAACCAGGCAGGGCTCGTCGCATTGAACCCAGTTTGCTCCCCGTTTGGCTAGTTCCTGCAGAACCTCGACATAGACCGGTATCAGCTCATCCAGGAGCGACAGCGGCAGGAACGCAGGATCAGCACTCTTGCCAAGCTTTAGGAATGTGACCGGCCCGATCAGCACAGGGCGGGTCTGGAACCCGAGGGCCTTAGCTTCCTCGTACTCCTCGATTGGTTTTCGCGAGGACAGGCGGAACGTCTGTCCCCGATGAAATTCAGGGACCATGTAGTGGTAGTTGGTGTCGAACCACTTGGTCATCTCCTGTGCGGGCGCGCCATATCCGCCCGATCCGTGGCTGCTACTCGCAGTCTCTCGGCTCCACTGTGAACCACGGGCCATCTCAAAGTACGTCTTGAGCGAAACCGGTCCGGTTTTCGAGGCGTAGACTTCCGGGATGGCACCAACCATGACAGAGGTGTCGAGCACCTGGTCGTACAACGAGAAATCGTTGGACGGAATGACGGTGACACCGAGGGATTTTTGGCGGGCCCAGTTCGCAGCACGCAGGCCAGCTGCGTCCTCGAGCAATTGCTGTTCGCTGATTGCGCCGGCCCAGTAACTTTCAAGCGCGCGTTTGAGCTCGCGCCTGGGACCGATCCGAGGCGTTCCAAGCGTGGCAACCGGAAGGGAGAGAAGAGACATAGCGCTAACCCCGTAGTTGGGGGCAAAGGCCATGGCGGACGCAAGCACAATCGCCCGAGGGGCGGTTGCTTGGCGCACCACCGGGACACCCCGCCCGTGGACGTATATGTGGTCGAGGCAGGTCTCCTGGCTCGCGGGTCATCGCTGCTGTCCGGCCTTCCCGAAGCCGCACAGGCTTCAGTGACTTTGTTGGACAGCGGCTCGCCGCTTACAGTTGCGGGGGCAGCGCCGGCTTGTTCACCGGCTTCCCTCTTAGCTCCGGATCCAGCGGGACCGGAGAACCTCTACGATTTGGATTATCGGCAACAGACCGCTTCCGTCAACCTCTCAGATGACTCTCTCACTTCAATGCCGCCATCGGTGACTCAAATGGCCATTTAACGTCGAAAGTTGACCACGATTGGAAGCTCTCTCCGATACATGTGTCGAAAGAATTGTCGAAGGCGCAATTCGCGGCGCTTCCAACGCGCCAGCATCCTGTCTCTCGACAGTCGAGAATCGCCGCCAGGGGCAAAACATCTGCGCAACCATTCATCAGCATACCCGGCGCGCATGTTGACCTATGAGCCCACCAATCCTGATAGCCGACTTGCGGTCTCTGATGCCGATAATACTCGGGCACGCATATCGATTCGCCTCAACGAACACTGGGAGGCCCGCAATGAAAATGGCTGTTTGGAGCGCCGTCGGCGTCTTTGCTGTCACCGTCTTTGCGGTCAGCCTGTTCGGGAGGCTGCTGACAGCGTTCATGAATCAATCCGTCAGTCAGACGCTTTCGAGAATGTTGAGCAACTTGAGAGGAAGCTAGCGCGACTTGATCGTTTTTCGCTTACCCGGCCGGCGCGACTGGAAACAGCGGCTCATCCAACCATGAATGCGTAGCCGAGGCAGCTGGACGACTGACCGTGCGCGTAGGCAGAAACGCGCACCGTATCATTGCCTGCCTGACGACTCGCTTCCGAACGATTCCACACGCTCGGCGATGATGAGCGTTTTTGCTTATTATCATTTGCGGGCCGGTAGAGGTCGCGGGCGTTCGGGTGACCACACCGACCGGACGGTTCGACAACTTTTAAAAATGCTTCCCGATTTCTCATCCGTAAACTGGCAGCGCCTTCGCTTGCGCCTCGAAGATCGGCGCGACAAAAGCTGAGCAAGCCCGCGCGGATCGGCTGAATGGAAACATTGAAACGAGCGCAGGTCGGAAAGCGGACAAACGCTGCACGAATCCGGCACGATTTACCGGGTATTTCCTGGCACGAAGGATGCAGGCTCAAGGTGCCCAGGCTTCTCCCCCTGGGCAGGTCCAGCACAGCAAATTGAGGCTGTAGCTGGCCCACTGAAGTTAGCGGCGCGTGACATTTAGGGGACAGCGCCTGCTCGCGCGGGACATCGGCAGGCGCCCGCGTCACGTTGCCGCTAACTTCTTCCAATCGAGGATAGCATTGAGGCTGCCCGCTTTGACGTGTGGATGCAAAACCGATGGTCCGGCCGTTATGAAGAGAATGTCTGCAAGAGGCGTGCTTTGCCTCTGTCAATTGCTGATTTTCCTTGCTGGGCTGGTTGCGACGGGCAACAGTGCGCGAGCCGGCGAAAATGCGCTCGTCGAACGAGTCAAATCAACCTGGCGAGCACGAGACGGTGAAACAATCGAGCACATTGTCTCCAAAGTCTCGAAAGTGGCGCACTTCGTCCCTCGAAACTGGGGAATCGCCGAAGGCATTGACCACACTGAGTATGTTTATCTTTCCTGGACCAGACATCAGGATAACAGATCAGACGAACATTACGTTATTACCTGGAAGGTCGGGACCGACGGAAAGATTGAAGTTGCGTCTCCCTATGCAAAGCCCATCGAACTCGGCTGGCGCGCCATGGCGCTTTCACTCATCGCCAGTGAAGTCACTGACGCCGAAAAAGACGCAAACCTTCGTTTTCTACATGATCCGGTCAATTTCAACTTTGTGACGACCGCGCAGGGCAAGCTCGGAAACCTTCTCCGGCGCGGCCGCTGTCATATCATCGAACCTGTTGTCGTGGATTACGTGACGGCGGCGAATGACAAGCCGACCGAGAAAGCGGACCGGTGGCGCGTTCTGCTGTTGGTGAACTGCAACATACCAGGCCCGCGTTATTATACGGAGAATGGCGTCATCACCTTCGAGAAGCGCGAGGGGCACGATTGGGAGCCGCAATCTTTCCTTGCCAAGAGGATTGCGACCTCTCCTCCCGGCTCCTGGTTCCATCACATAGAGCCAAACGAACGGGACGCGTTGGAGGGGGTACGAAAGGCCTCGACAAATAATCAGGACGGCAGCGCTACTCCTTGAGCACCGGGCGGGTCGGGCCAACAGCAAGACCCATGCGCTGAAATAGTGACGCGTCCAGCTATGCCAGCAGCAGGCAAACCTTTTCTCCGGCCTGCAAGCCCCCAATCGAGAAAGCCAGGCATCAAGATGGCTCTTGCCTCTTCGGACGAGTAGGCGCGGCGGAACCAGTACAAAAAGACACATCCGCTCTCGCCAGCGCGACACGTGTCATCCTTCACGGACCAAGCTAGGCGATGCTGAGGCCAAGCCCGACCCGGCGTGCGCGCAGCGCATCGCGCGACCAACAAGCACCCGCGGGAGCGAGTGCAGCGACGAGACCGGTTTAAGAGGGCCCCCGGGAACGGGGCAGTGATAGCGACGCCGGCATCCTCAATGGCGGCGGGACCCTTTCCCGAGTGCCCCCGGCGAGGAGCTCCGCAGCCTTGCTGCGAGGATCAAAGATCGAACTGAGCTTAATCTAAATTTCGTCGCGCGCATTCGTCTGCGCGTCATAGATCTTGATTTGAAGCGTGGGAAAACGCTTCTTTAGTTCTGCTCCCCCAGCCCGGGCACCGTCTCTGGTTGCGAATTCGGCCTTGAGCCGGCCGTCCACTTCTAGCGCGTAACCAGAGACCGGCAATTCGGGGGTGGCCATAACCATTTCAATTCCATTGTGCGGCGAGGCGGTTGAACATGATGACTAGCGTGAGTCGCCCAGGTCCCGCCAGCGCGAATGCCGCAATGCCTTACTGCAGACACGTGTTGTGGATTAATTCATCGCTCTGAAATCGCGACCAGATCGCCACTCGCAATAGTGCGAGGACGCCCTTGCACCGCACCCGTAAAAGCCGTCCCACATCATTCCGCACGCTCGCCCTTACGCCGAACCGTGCTTTCTTCCGTTCGACGAGCATCGACGGCCGGCCAGGCTTATGGAAGTCATTTCGCGCGCAGCGTTTCAGGGCAATGACGGTCGCGGATGCGGCCCACCGTGTGAGTGAAGCATGGTTGCTTTGTGCCGTGGGACCAAGCGAGAGGCCGATCTCTTTTGCGCAATCACTCTTATCGTGCCTTGCCAGGCCTCCACTTTCCTTACCATCAACCGCATGCAGTCCTGTCGAACGATAGAGACTTAGCAATGCGGCTTCTTCCGCTCGGCGGCGAAGACTAGCACTCGCCTGCTTCTTCCGAGCCCTTGGAGAAATAGCGTGCCAAGCGCCCTTCCCGGGTCGCGAGTCCAGCGCTGAAAACATGCGGGAATATGTCCGGGAGAGAGGGAGCGAGCTTCGGATGCCAGAGCCGCATCGGAAAATGCCCCCGAAGAAATCTCTTGAATCTCACCCAGCGTCAGGTCGTAGGCTGAAAATATAAGCAAGCTTCCACAAAAGCGCTTCCAAAAGCATTGTCGAAAGATGCCGACCAGACGACGACCTGTGCGGTCAGCAGTCGGCTGTGACGACACCGGATCGCTGCGATGTTGTGAGCCGATGAACCAAGAGCGAAAGGATATCAGGATGAAGTACCGCGTAATGATGGCAGCATTGCTCGCTATCATCGCGTCTCCTGTTTGCGCGGCGAAACTGAGCGGTACTCCCCAAATCCTCGACGCCAACATGATAGAGATCGAGCAAATCCGAATTCGGCTCTCGGGTATCGAGGCCCCCGAGACCGATCAGATTTGCCTGGATGCTCATGGTCGGAAATGGGCCTGCGGGGTAGCTGCTCGGAACGCCCTTATCAATTACTCGAATGGACGAATATGGGATTGTCACACCGCAGGAGCAGACAAGTACGGCAGGTCTCTCGGCAGTTGCTTCATCGAGGGCCAGGACGTGAACGCCTGGATGGTAAGCTCCGGTTGGGCACTGTCATCCGATCCATCCACCCATGTTTACGTTATCAATGAGGTGGTGGCGAGCAACGCCTTTGCCGGCCTGTGGTCGGGGGCATTCATCACCCCCTGGGACTGGCGCCGTCGCAACAAGAGCACGATTATTGTCGGCGCGAGCTCGGTGCCGAACAAGGCCCAGGAACTCCTGCTCGGATCCGCTCTGCAATCCGACCCACCCTCGCCCGACTGCCTGATAAAGGGCACGGTCGACGGTGACGGCGAACGCACGTATCACTCTCCGGGGCAACTCAGTTATGAACAAATCGACATGACGAAGAAACCGGCTGAACGCTGGTTCTGCAGCGAAAACGAGGCCGAAGCCATGGGTTGGCATAGAGCCGCACGATAGAGGTCCTATCCATGCATGCAAACTATCCACAGGGCACTCCCTATCCGACCGAGGTCCCTCCTTCCCGCCGCTCGCTGTTACTGTTCGCTCTTTCGGCATTTGTCGTGCCGTTTGCCGGCAACATTGTCGACGCGAAGCAAGCAACAGCGCCGCCGAAGCCGGATAATCAGCTCTCGCCCGATGCTGCACTGAAGCGGCTGATGGAGGGTAACGATCGTTATGTGCAGAGCGTGTCGCGAGGGCGCGATCTGGAACGCGAGCGCCGACTTTTAGTCGATGGTCAGAATCCATATGCGGCGGTTCTGAGCTGCGCCGATTCGCGGGTAGCGCCCGAGCTTGCCTTCGACAGCGGACTTGGTGATTTGTTCATATGCCGCCTCGCCGGTAACTTCGTCAACGATGACACGCTAGCTAGCCTGGAGTACGCGGTCGCCGTACTGAACACGCCGTTGATCCTGGTACTCGGTCACGATCACTGCGGCGCGATAGAGGCCACCATCAACTCGCTTGACGAAGGCAAGCCGGCACCGGGACATATCCGCTCCCTCGTCAGCGCGCTTGCGCCTGCCGTAAGAGGGTCCGGCCACCAACCAGGTGACAGCTCCGCCGATGTGATCCGGCAGAATGTGATCGATAACGTCAATAAACTCAAATCCGCCAGCCCGATCCTGAACCCGGCTGTTGAGCAAAAAACACTCAAGATCGTCGGCGGTCTATATCGGCTCGAAACCGGCAGGGTCGACGTATTGGGCTGACGCAGATGCCTTCGCGCGATCGCCCAGCCGGTGTGCCCTCGCCCCCTCAATCAACTGACACAACATTCGCGGATCCATTGGGCTGCATCAAGTACACCGGAACGTGGATCCGCTTCACGATTGTCATAGCTTCGGGATAATGTTCGCGTGGTCTCCTGATACTGGTCTTATTCTTCGGACGTATGTTGGCAACGCGCGGCCCAGCATCAGGACTCTCGATATCGCGGCCGATGATGTTCATTACCGTAGTCTTCAGCAGCGTTGAGACGGCCACCCGGATTCACCCGCTGCCATCACCCGTGGAGAGGCTCTCCTTCACGTAGTTGTTTTGTGGCCTTATGGTGCGTTCGAAGACGATGCCGACGGCGATTTCACGAAACCGATTCACGCGGGCGCTTCGGCGGCTTGCTGAATCCGCGATCCGCCAGGGGCCGATGCTGTCCAGCCGCTGGCGCAAGCAACGGTCCGTTGCTGAGCTATGAACAGCCGAGATAGTTGGAACCGAATGACCGCAAGACTGTAGCGGCCAGCTCTACTGGTCCTATCTCGGCGCCTTTCACCCAGCCCTCCTGAGCCTGACGAACCCTCCCTGCATTAATTCCGCATTGTAAGTTCGGCCATTGAGGGCAATGGTTGTTGTGTTGTTTGGACTAGGCATGAAGCCCGTTTCCTGCAGCTTCTCGATGAGGGCTGGGGGCGCCCACTGCTCCGGAAGCGGGAAACCTCTACGCGACGTCTCGAAAATGAATGCTCCGAAATCTGGTAGCCCCGCTGGCCCAGCTCCAATATTTTGGTCCTCCGGTGAATTATGAATGAGACGCACGCCGCTAGAGGGGTCCAGCGCGGCCGTATAGCGATGCCCTTTGATCTCATAGGTCATACTCGGCTGGTCGGCGTCAGGCAGGAGA
The DNA here is from genome assembly GCF_010811875.1 of Bradyrhizobium uaiense. Taxonomy (GTDB): domain Bacteria; phylum Pseudomonadota; class Alphaproteobacteria; order Rhizobiales; family Xanthobacteraceae; genus Bradyrhizobium; species Bradyrhizobium uaiense. The sequence goes on along the minus strand of NZ_VKHP01000001.1, from coordinate 112,239 downwards.
CCCAAGTGGTTCAGTCTCTCGACCATTTGCCCGGGGGCGGATTGGGTACCGTGGGAAAACTTGTGCGGAACGGCGAATGAGACATCGAAAGCCGTCTCAGGCACGGCGGATGACGATGGACCGGGTTCATTGATGATCCGACTAAATAGATCATGATCTTCTTGTGTCCAGGCGTACTCTCCTGGAGATCCGCCGCTGTTGATCTCATTGAAATCCATACAGCTCTCCTTCTGTTTTAGTCTCTTGCAGATCCGCACCGCCGTTACGGCCGCCGGTTCGGTCATCGAGAGAGGAGGTCTATGCTAAGAGGCTTGGCTTTCGAGAAGCTGACGAGTTTCGGGGAGACGAGCGCATCGGCAGACGCGGCGGTCGTGGTTCACAGGAAAGGTGATGTCTCGGTCCGGGCTCGAGCTCAGGTCGATAAGTCGAAGCGAGCGACCCACGATCAAATCGACTTTAAGCCGACATCGAGAAAGCGCCGGGGGTGATCCTAAACCTTCCTACAATCCCTCCCGCGGGTGGGAGCTTCGATCCGGATTCCGGACAACATCAATATCCAGCGAGACTATTGTCTAACCGGCCTATTCGAATTCGAGTGTGACCGGCACCTGCCATCCCTTCGGGGTTGCTTTCCCCATCCATCGTCAGATGATAGTCACCTGTCGAGCTTGGCCGTCTTCGCGGCCCGATGACTTGTGCTTAACAGGGGCCTTCCAGCGACGCTGCTCCATCGACATTCGTGAACCTGATTGTTGACTGTGGCGTGGGTCGATCCGCCGATCGGTCGGCATGCTGATGGATGTTCAGTAAGCCTTCAATATCGAACAGGTTGAGAAGCCATACGACGCGGATCGTCCGACCTTGGCCATCAAGCAGGACTAAAGATTACATACAGAAGAATTGCGACGAAGATGGCTGTCCAGCCAACCGATGATATGAAAAGTGCTACTCGCGTCGACATCGGGCTTTTTCTCCTTCGGCAGCCAACGAAGCGGCCGCCAGTGTCGCAATGAGCAGCCTCGTCGAATTTATGTCGAGTTTATGTTTGCGCAGCATAAAGCGGAACTAATGAGCGCAGGACGTCGTAATCACCGATCGGCGGGAGGATTTGCGCGCCCCGGCCCATTCCTTGGAAGATCGTTGACCGATCCGGATGCCGACCAGCATCATGATTGTGGGACCTCACCGTACCTTACCCCAGGTCTCTTCGACCAACGCATCGATCATCTCGGATACATCATCTTGCTCAACATTAAGCGTTAACGAAATCCGCAATCTTGCCCTGCCCGGGGGCACTGGCGGTCGTATTGCTCGGACATCAAAACCGCGCGCCTGCAGTGCAGCGGCCAGCTGCATCGTGCGGGCGTTGTCACCGACCCTGTAAGGAATGATCTGTGAGCTCGAAGGGGTCGGGCGGCCGCAGATGGCGAGCTGACGGTGTGCAAAATCGATAAGATCGATCAGGCGTCGCCGCCGCTCAGGCTCCTCCTGTACAATCAAAAGCGCCTGCCGAACTGCGACTGCCATCAGGGGCAATGGCGCGGTAGCGAAAATAAATGGACGACACCGATTGACCATGAAATCGCGCAATACGCTGGATGCAGTGACAAGAGCACCGGCCGCGCCTAGAGCCTTCCCGCAGGTGTGGAGCACCAGAATATATTCGCGTCCCTGGTATGGCGCTGTGAGCCCCCGCCCCTGCTCGCCGTAAATGCCTGTGGCATGGGCCTCATCCACAACCAGGAACGCCTCGTACCGTTCAGCAATTTCAACCAGATCTGCAAGTGGCGCGAAGTCACCGTCCATACTGTAGAGGCTCTCGACCAAGATCCAGACGCGCCCTACGCCGCCTTTGGCGCGCCAATCGCCAATCGTGTCTTCAACAGATTGAGGATCATTATGGGCTGCTATCCGGAACTCCGCTCGGCCCGCGCGCGCGCCTTCATAAAGGCTGGCATGCACGAGCGAATCGAGAACCAGCAGATCGCCTCGCTGCGGCAGCGTTGTCAGAACGGCGAAGTTTGCGATGTAACCGCTACCGAAGAACAGCGCTGTCTCCGCCCGAAAGAACCGCGCCGCTTCCGTTTCGAGAGCTTCGTGTTCCTCGCAATTGCCGCGCAGGAGCCGTGACCCGCCAGCTCCGATGGGCGTTCCAGCCTTGAGCGCAGCGAACAGAGCCTCCTTCATGCGTAGCGCGCTCGCCAGTGCCAGATAATCGCTGGAAGCAAAATCAACACCTGCGCGTGCCTTGAGGCCGCGCCGCCAGCCCTCTTCTCTCATAGCTTCCACGGCCGCGGCATAGCGCTCAAGCTTGCTTGGATGGGTTAAGTTCATTGCTAGATCCAGCCTATGCCATCGAAAGGGAAGACGAGGGAACGCCGCGCAGTCTTTGATCCTGTTAGAACGCAGCTGTCTGCCCTCAAGCAGAGCGACGCGCGACCTTTGCGCCGTCCCATGGCTGCAGCCAGTCAATCGGAGGCGTCAGTCCCGATTTCGGAACGCTTCGATCACGTAGATGGCCGTCGTCGTTTCGGCTTCTATAAGTTACTTCTTGTCCGCTCAAACGGCTATCCTGGCCACGCGGCCGCGCAATCGATCAAGTCTTTGTCCGACAATCTGGCTCGGGCCACTGGAGCGCGACGCATTTGCGGGACGTTCTACGGCATGCTGGGCAGAGCGGCAAACCACCGCGATACCTTCCGTCGGGTCGGTAGACGCGATGAATAGAAGCGTTGCTGAGGCGCCTTTCGATTTGGGCCATCACGACCACCAGCGCGCGCTCGAACGTCTCAAGGGCGCTCCCAAATGACCGCTCTCAAGGCGAGCCACAGCCGCCAACAGTCAAGTAGAACTGGCATTCCTAGCCTGATCTCCACACGCTCGCCCACTCCGGCGCTGCTGCCGCGGCTGAATCGTCGACATCGCACGGAAACACCTGCGCCACTAATCCCTTGCACCCAAAACACGCTTGACCGAGAGGGCCCGATGAGAGGACGAGCCTTGCGCTGCGCACTCTTTCACTCGCGGATAGTCATGTTGGCAGATTACTGTTCGCCATTCGCGCGCAACCTCGGCACGAACCGGACGAACGCGCACCACGGCAGTGAGTGCGATCTAATTGCATCATAATTGTTCGATACGCACGAACCGTTTCCAACGCCATTGCCGATTCTAGCGCCTGCCGCCCTGATGATCTTGTGGCGCGCATCACCTCAACCGGAGCAGCGTCGCGGTGCAGCCAATGCCACGATAGCGTTCTGACCGGTTTGGGTCGCGAGCTCGGATGTCTCACGATTCGTGACATGGTTTGTTCACTGACACGAATGAGTTCAGTCCAAGCGAGTTTCGACGACGGACCGGAACTCGCAACGCTTCGCTGCGATAGGTCGAATGATCCAACTTGGCAGACCTAACCCGCCGATGTGTCGCGCTAATCCGGAACTCATCCACTCCTTCCGAACTCATAACGCTTCCGGAAACCGCAAAGGAACAGCTCGCCGCAGGTGCAATGGTTGGCACGGTACCTGGGTTCGGACGTTTGGACGGTACAAGGTTTTGACCGATGGTGAGGCGTGAAGGTCTGCTCGCCTGGCCAGCTCGTGGTATCATTGGCCATCGGGCACCTGCGAGCTCTGATCAGGTCCCGTGCGCGTGCAGTGAGGAGGCACGGGAGTTAGGTCGTTCTTCCGGCTGGCTGCCAAGGGTAAACAGCGACAAGTGCCGGCACGTGCTGGCATTGGGCGGTAACATTAGCTTTGCCCGGAGCGTTCCTTACAACAGGGAGCGGCGACATATACAGGCACCCGCGCGCGCCAACATCGATCGCTATTTGAGCTGTCGTATAGCACTGATCTTACCAACAGGGACCGGCAGACGATGACAACGCTGTTGCTGGATGACCTGCATAGTTTAGTTAGGATCCGAGGCAGTTAAAGTTCGTCGAAGAAAGCCGCCAGCGGCCTTCGAAAGAGTGAACCGAGCCAAGAGACTGCGCGACTGCTTTGTGTCCGACACGGCGGAATATGAACAGCGGGTCGCTTGCTGGCAGGCTCGAAAGTCTTCAAAAGCCGCTGGAAGCTCTCTGTAGCCGCTTGCATAAGCTGAGGACCGCAGCACCCAGGCAGGACTTGGCAATGCGAAGGAAGCGTCTGCAGCCGGTCCCTTGCGTTTGTAACGCGGCGTGCGTCTGCCCTCGCCTCTTACCAGGGCGCAAGCGGCACGGTCGAGCCGCGTCAACCCTGGTACAAAGTAGAGAAGTACTGCATGCTCTGCCCTGCATCTCGGGTGCCTTGCAGGATACGCCATATCGCCAAGTCGCAGTGACGGCAAATAGCCGAGGCGGGCTCGTCCGCGGTCGGGGTCCATGTCAGTCATTCACCTCGCACCCTGTCCGCTTGATGACACGATGTGGCTGGAACGAGACACAGATGACGCTCACATCCCGCTGACTCGGCTCGTGCCATGCGATTTACTTCCGCGGAAACACAGCTGACAGGCCATGTTTGATGGCACATCGATTGCTGGCGAGACGATAAACGGATCCATAGGTTCGTGAGGCCTCGCAACTCCCAGCCTGAGAAGAGATGACAAGCAAGCGCTATCGTCAACTCGTCAACTCTCGCAGTCATGATCAAACAGATGAGGACGGATGCCGCTGCAGTCGTTTGCTCACCGGTCCAACCTCAAGGGCAGCGCCGACGGCCACGTCTTGCTCGGCCTTCCGGCCTCTCAAGACAGTGCTTTTGACCTAATCCGTACGGCAAGCGGTTTGGAGAGGAAGGGGCCTGCAGGCTGGTCACGATCGATATCAACTGCGGCAATGGGAGATCTTCTCCGGCCTCACTCAATACGGCCGGCTCTGCCATGCGCTCGCAATCTCCATCAATGACCGGCTACACCGCTGGTGTCTCACCACGGAGGGCAAACATGAACGCTCCGCCAGGAATGATCGCACCAGAAACAGATGTTTCGGCTACAACGAGTGATGATCTGTCGCTGCTGCTGGCCGATATCCGCGCGCGCCGAAACGAGTTCGCCCGCGCGCAGAAGGTTCCAGACGACGTTATTCAGGCATTCAAACGCATTGGCGTCTACCGGGCTCTGGCCGCCAAACGTTTCGGCGGCGACGAGAGAACGCCTGCCGATTTTTGCCGCCTGATCGAGCGCATATCCGAAGCGGACGGATCAGCCGGCTGGGTCGCCAGCTTCGGCGACGGGGCTCGCTACCTCTCCGCTCTCCCTGAAGACACGCTTTGCCGCGTATATGCCAATGGACCTGACGTGGTGTACGCGGGTGCAGTTTTCCCGCTCCAGCCCGCTCAACGAAGTGCCGACGGGTTTGTTGTGAACGGCGTGTGGCCTTTCGCCAGCGGATCACCGGGCGCGGAGCTAATTGGCGTTGGAATCACTTTAGACGATGATCCAACAAGTGGACTTGCACGCATAGCCGTGATGCCGGCCGACAAGGTAGCGATCCGTCCCAATTGGGACGTCATCGGCCTGCAAGGCACCGGCAGTCATGACATCGTTGTCGACAATGTTATTGTACCAGAGGAATGGACACTGATCCGCGGCGGTCCACCGGCTTTCGACGGACCCCTCCATCGTTATCCTTCGGTGACTTTCGCTGCGCAGGCGCACGCGATTGTGGGCATCGGCATTGCGCGCTCCGCGCTAGACGAGGTGATTGCCATGAGCCGGGGCCGCGCCTCGATTACTGGAGCGCCGGTGATGGCAGAGCGCGGCTATATCCAGCTGGAGGTCGCCAGAGCCGAAGCCATGCTGCGCTCCGCACGCTCCTTCTTCTATGAAGCCACCGAGGAGCTATGGAAGGAAGCGTTGCAGGATACGGTCCAGTCGACTACGACGACCCTGATGCGGCTTGCCGCGACCAACGCCGCCCGACAGAGCGCCGAAGTCTGCAAGATCGCGAGCGGTCTCGCAGGAACGCAATCACTCTATACGACGAGCAATCTTGCGCGCGCGATGTGCGACAGTTTCGTGGTTGCCCAGCACGCAGCCTTGAACGAAGGAACACTTCAAAGTGCAGGTCGTCTCCTGCTCGGACGTTCAGCACCGGCAGGGTTTCCATGAGGACCGGCCATCCACGAGTACCTCCGCACGACCCGCAACAACGGATTGCCGAATCCCGCATCATGCTCGCTCGCCCGGGAACTCGTCCGGAAGTGTGAGACGCTTATGCGAGCGACTAGATTGCCAAGCGGGAAGCCTTGAACCAGGCTACGGGAACAATCCGCGTGTTCACGGAGCCGATGTCGCAGCTCACAATTCATCCGAGCTGCGACAAACTTGCAGCCATTGGGTAAAAACTCTCGGGCCGAGCCGGGATAGCTCGATCTGTTGCATCCCATTTGCGTTCTAGATGGAGATCCTTCGCCGCAGTCTCGGTCGTGCGGGATAGGAGAGGCCGCCTACCCTATTCTGGGTTGCAACCACTCGCCCCGAGAGACAACAAGGTCCATCAAACGCTGCGAAGCCCGTGAACTATGGATAGTGCTGTGACATGGGCCTTCGGCTTGTTAGCAGAGAGGGTCGCAGTTCACTCTACCCACCGACAAGCGATTCCGCACTCGTCGACTCCGCCATTTGTACGCTGCGTACAAAGTTTTGCACGCGAGCGATGCAGCATCTGTTCTACGTGTCCATGTAAGCGATGCGCTGGATGCAGCATAAAGTCACCAATGAACAGCGCTTACTGGAATGGAAGACAGGCAGTCGGCGGAACATCGTCATCTGATTGGCGTCTTATTCCGCTGCGATATCAGGTCGGGAACATGCTTGTGATCCGCACCAGAATCAAATCATGATAGATCATCACGATCTAACATGAGCGATTCAACCAAAGTCCCGTCGCGTAGCGCCGAAAGTATCTCGGCGCCTCTGCGGCACGCGACCTTCCGTCGCATCTGGATTGCGAGTCTCCTGTCCAATGTCGGCAGCTTGATACAAGGTGTAGGTGCAGCCTGGGCGATGACGCAGATGACGTCATCAGCTGACAAGGTGGCGTTGGTGCAGACCGCGCTGTTGCTGCCAGTGATGCTGATTTCAATACCAGCGGGCGCAATCGCTGATATGTACGATCGCCGCATCGTGGCACTGGTTTCGCTTGGCATCGCGCTCGCCGGCGCAACTGGCCTTACGGTGGCCGCCTGGCTTGGCCTGGCCACACCGAACGTCTTGCTCGTACTCTGCTTCGTGGTCGGCAGCGGCATGGCGCTTATGGGACCGGCCTGGCAATCATCCGTAAGCGAACAAGTGCCGTTGGAAGCGCAGCTACCTGCGGCCATTGCGCTGAATGGCATCAGCTACAATATCGCACGGAGCGTCGGCCCAGCGATCGGCGGCGTGGTGGTAGCTAGCGCCGGTGCAGTGGCCGCATTCGCGCTCAACGCGCTGCTCTATCTCCCGCTGATGGCCGCGTTGTTCCTTTGGAAGCGCGTCCGCGCCCCCTCACGCCTGCCGCCTGAAAGATTGAGCCGCGCAATGGTATCTGGCGTGCGCTACATCAGCAATTCGCCATCGATCAAGGTCGTATTGCTTCGCACCCTTGTAACCGGCGTTGGAGCCGGCGCGATTACTGCGCTGATGCCTCTGGTGGTGCGGGATCTATTGCACGGCGACGCCCAGACCTACGGCATCATGCTTGGTGCTTTTGGCGTGGGGGCCGTGGTCGGCGCGTTGAACATTGCCGAGATCCGCAGGCAGATGAGCGGCGAAGCTGCGATTCGCGCCTGTGCATTGTCTATGGGCGCGGCGATGGCTGCCGTGGCGCTGAGCCGCCAGCCGGTATTGACCGCGGCCGCGCTGGTTCTGGCAGGAGCCGTGTGGATGCTGACATGGGCGGTGTTCAACATCGGAGTTCAGCTGTCGGCGCCACGCTGGGTGACCGGTCGCTCGCTCGCGGCCTATCAGGCGGCGAGTTCAGGCGGGATTGCCGTCGGCAGCTGGGGTTGGGGCCATCTGACGGACGCGGCCGGCGTTGAAACCGCGCTGCTTTTGTCGGCCGCGCTGATGCTCGCCTCACCACTCATCGGCCGTTGGCTACCCATGCCCCGGGTCGGCGCGCACGGCGAAGAGCCCGAGCTGCTCGCCGATCCCGAAGTACGGCTCGCCTTGACTGGACGTAGCGGGCCGCTCGTCGTCGAGATCGAATACCGGATTGCACAAGAGAATGCCCGCGCGTTTCACAACGTCATGCAAGACGTGCAATTGTCCCGCCAGCGCAACGGCGCCTATGGCTGGTCGATCGCGCGCGACATCGCCGATCCCGAATTGTGGACCGAACGTTATCACTTTCCGACCTGGCTCGATTATTTGCGCTGGCGCAACCGCCCGACCCAATCGGAACGAGCGCTGGAGCGGCGGGCCATTCACTTCCACATCGGTCCTGCACCGGTACGTGTTCGCCGCATGCTGGAAAGGCCATTCGGCTCGGTACGCTGGAAGAACGACACACCCGAGCACGCGAGGGCGGAAATGCGGCCCGAGATAGTAAGCGCGGCAAACGCACGTAGCCGGCCGCTTCGGCCGACGAAGTAACCCGGTTTGCCAAAGCCCGGAACCTTCGCGAACGGATGTGCTTGAATATGCAGAATGCCGAGTTTCGGGCAGGCTGTACGGCTTGTCCAAAGTGCGAGCGGCCCGCCAGCGAATCCGATCTTATGACCAAGGCCGGCCGCGTCACTCGATCAATGATGCACTTCTGACAGGCTTCGAACTTCATCCGCTCTTGTTACGCCGCGCTTCAACGAGTTATGGCGCAACAACGCTGCAAATATGCACCATCACGCGGCGAAAGCAGGAATAATGCAACCAGAATCGCCAAGAATTCACCTTGGCGAACTGCTTCTCTGTGCCTCCTTATAGGTTCAATCGAGGGTGATTCATGCGCAATCATGACCTTGTCTCCGGTAGTCTTCTCGCGCTGACCGCAACCAGCTTCGCACTCCTCTGCTCAAGCCTGCTCGTCTTTGCTTTCATTTGAAACGGGCGCCGGTTGCCTTGTCGCCTTATGAAGGCTGGCCTCGCTATCAAGTATCCAGGGTTCGACGACCTCTAAGGACCGACAAGGATTCTGACCTAGTCGCGGCTCGGCTAACGCCGAGAGCATCGCGATGACCTCGTGCCAGCAGCTAGGACAGCGAAAACAGCTCTGCGCTCGCTTATGTCCGCCTTCATCGATATCGGTGACACATGTTGATTGTTTTCATATGGGGGACGGTGTGCAGGATCGCCTCATCCCTCCCCCGTCCGGACAGCCCGCCTCTCGCATACGCATTCCTGACGGGGTGGGCTCTGTACGTTGCGGACCGAGCTATCACTTTCCTGGCTGCATGATTCCGCTAGTGTTCGTCCAAGGCAGCCCGTGCGTTGAACGAGCGGCGGGCAATATGAAATGGACAACGCGTTGCGAGAATGAGACGGGACGATTTGTACGTTAACGTTGCTCGTTGATCTAGCTCTACCCTTGCGCACGCGCTCCGGCCTATCACTCTGCTGGAACGGCATCGGAACATGTCCTTGTACTGCTTTCGGGCGATGAGCTGCCTGCCGATCGTTCCTCGAACCTTTATATGGCTCGGCGACACGGAACTGTTTCTTCACCGGCTCAAGGTGGGCTGCCGCTCCATCATGGCGGTGCATTCGAAGGGGTTCGATGCGCGACCGTGACTTTATCTCCGGCTGCTTTTTAGGCGCTGGCCGTCGCCGGGCTCGCTTTGCTTTGCTCGACTTACTCGCCGCTGCATTTACCTTGTGAGGACCATCCATGACATCACTCAAGCTGATCGGCTTTGCGTTTGGAGCACTTATTGCGCTGTCCACCGAGGCATTGGCAGAGGACATCACCATCGCCGTCGCCGGACCGACAACTGGGGGCGAGTCCGCCTTCGGGCGGCAAATGAAGAACGGCGCGGAGATGGCGGTGGAGCAGATCAACGCGTCCGGCGGCGTACTCGGCAAGAGGCTCGCCCTCGACATCGAGGACGATGCCTGCGATCCCAAGCAGGCGCGATCGGTCGCGGAGAAGATCGCTGCCGCCCAGATCCCATTCGTTGCCGGGCACTTTTGCTCTTCGTCGTCGATCCCGGCTTCGGAAGCCTACGCGGACGGCAACGTACTGCAGATCACGCCCGCCTCGACCAACCCCCTGTTCACCGAGCGCAAGCTATGGAACGTGGCGCGCGTCTGCGGCCGCGACGACCAGCAAGGCCAGGTTGCTGCCAATTATATCGCCAAGCATTTCAAGGGCAAGAACATCGGCATTCTCAACGACAAGACCACCTATGGCAAGGGGCTTGCCGACGAGACGAAGAGGGCCCTCAACAAGGCCGGCGTCATCGAGAAGATTTACGAGTCCTATAACAAGGGCGACAAGGATTTTAATGCGATTGTCTCGCGCCTGAAGCGTGACAATATCGACCTCGTCTATGTCGGCGGCTATCACCAGGAAGCAGGCCTCATCCTGCGCCAGATGCGTGATCAGGGCCTGAAGACCGTACTGATGTCGGGTGATGCGCTGGCTGACAAGGAATTTGCCTCGGTCACCGGCGCAGCTGGAGCGGGCACGCTTTTCACTTTCGGGCCAGACCCACGCAACAAGCCGGCGGCGGCTGCCATCGTCAGTAAGTTCAAAGCCAAGAATGTCGATCCCGAAGGGTACACCCTCTATACCTACGCTGCAGTGCAGGTCTGGACCCAGGCCGCAATCAAAGCCGGCACCACGGATCCGAGGAAGGTGATGGACGTGATCAAGGCGGGCTCCTGGGACACGGTGATCGGCAAGCTGGAATACGATGCCAAGGGTGACATCAAGCAGATCGACTATGTCGTTTACAGGTGGGACGACAAGGGCGGCTATAGCGAGACCAACCCGAGCGCGTTTTGACGCATCTTGGGCCGACGCATCAAAGCTGGCGTGTCTCCCGGAGCGATGATCAATGCCGATTGATCGATTGCTCCAGGGCAGTAAGCTACGGCCGGACGAAATTGAATGTCTGAGCTTGGCCTATGCACGGACACTGCATGCGCTTTGCTTGGTTGATCGTGACGACCCTATCGCCGAAATCGTCGCAAAGGAGGTTATCGAGATCGGCGCAAGGGGGTTGGCGATCCAGATATCAAAGCTCGCCGTGGAGCAGCTTGGTATCCGTAAATCACCATCGGCATAAAGCCAGCACCGCCTGCAAACGCTGATCGTTTACCTTTACCCGATCAACGCACGGCGCGCTCTCCAGGTTCAACGCCTCCACCGGGTTGGAGGCAACGGAGCTTGTTAGACCTGCATAGCGCAGGTCTATGAGCGAGCGATCGACAAGATGAAACGGCTGATCGAGAGCCTGCAGACCCACATTTTTCCGTGCGATATGCACTCATGTCCATCGATCCATGAAGCGGTTCGACCGGAAATTACGCGGCCCCGCCCCATGAAGAACAAGGGCGGGGCCGCTCCCCTCCCCCGGGGGACGCCGCGCTGCGGATCATAGTGGCTATTGTCTAACGTCCACCATCTGCGGATTGACCATTCAGTATACGGCCGAGCGCGTCAGCCGGATTGCGACTTTCGGCCCTCTGCATTTTGCGTGACATTGCGCAAGACGAGTTCAGAAAGCTGCACGACCAGCTGTTTGAGACGCGCTATCTCCTGTCTGCAGCGCGCCAGCTCACGCTCTTCATCTGTCATTGTCGACAGTTCATAGCGGCTCCTAACCGCATGATTCATTTGACCCTCTATCCGACCAAATAACCGCGAACGACAATTCAAGCACACCCTATCGCCCCGTAATTGTACGGGAACATCGGCCTTTCGACGCCACGAAACACTGTACGCAGCGATCCAACTGTCTCGCCGAGCCGATCAATGTGTTATCCGCGCTACAGATCGGTCCGTTTCGTACTTACACAAACTCGCTGGCATGACGCGCCAGAAAGTCGAGCTTTGTCCTCTTGGAGCCGGAACGAATAATCATTTCGGATTTCTATTGCCAGCCTGATTTGCACGTCACGTTGACGACAGAGCGCACCGCCCCCCGAAACCCATCGCAGGCTGACGAGGCGATCGCCGTTCCTGCTGAGAAGGTCTGCCGATGGTGTTTCAGGGGCTTCAGATCCGGCCGCCCGTTCGACGCCATCCACCCTCACTCATGATCGACCGCAAACTAGATGCATTCTTGCGTAGCCAGATGAGCCGCCCCGGCTCCGGAATTGCTTCTCTTGGCTGCCGCCAAGGCACGATGCGGTCGATGCGGAAGGCGTCAGTGTCGAGCCGACGTTGGCTGCACGCTCGTGAGCCTTGACGCCGGTTGGAGGGTACCGCAGCTCGGCGGTCCACGCGATCGCGCGCCATGTTTCGTCGTTCTCCAGAAGTAATTGGTTTATCGTCGAGCTTTCAGGGATAGCCAGAACGTCATCGTCCGGTACGTTTGTGGGCTATCCGGCGTCTCCCCTAGAGATCGCGCAAAGCTCGAATAGGAGAGTAGGAGAAACGTTGAACATCAAGGGGAACCGTGCAGAATGGCCGCGGCCATGGCTGGTGGGGATAGGTGTCGATATCGGCGTACCCCGGCGATAGAACGGGGTTTGCTTGCCGCACCAAATGCTCATTGCGCGTCTGCGGAGCGTCACGGGCTTGTCCGAGCAAGACCAAGCTAAGCTCGAAAGCATGCCTCACACCATCAAAAGGTTTGCTCCTGGCGAGTGCCTGGCGCGCCAGGGGGATCGGCCTGTGAGCTGTGCAGTCGTGATGGGCGGCTTTCTGTCTCGCCAAAGAGTGGCATCGGATCGAACCCAGATAACGTCCTTCTATATACCTGGGGACATCCCCGACCTGCACACCCTTCACGTTCCGGAAATGGATCGCGATCTCCGCAGCATCGGCACGAGCATCATTGCCCTTGTACCCCACTCCTACCTCAGGGATATCCTCGCGAAGTCCGCCGCGCTCGCCCATGCGTTTTGGCGGGAGACGTTGATTCACACAGCGATCTATAGCGAATGGATCGAAAATCTTGGCTCCCGGGAAGCGCTGCCCCGGCTTGCTCATCTTCTTTGCGAGATCGCCGCGCGGCTTGAGCTCGTCGGGCTTCTGGACAATGGTCGCTTCCATGTTCCATTCACACAGCAAGACATCGCCGATGCATGCGGCCTTTCGACGGTACACGCGAATCGGACAATCCAGGAGCTTCGGCGCAGGAAGCTCATTGAATGGAACGGACATGCTGTTGATCTTCTTCAGCGAGATCGGCTCGAATTGCTTGCAGAATTCCGTCCCTCCTATCTGATGCGCTGAATTGCTTCGGCCGTTGCTGCCTGCGCAGCTTTGTCTAGACATCTCAAGCGGTGCTCGCCATTCGACCGGCAAGACCAAGCGCCAGTTGCAATTGGCTTTGAAGCGAATGCACTGCTCGTGGCAAAAACCCAGGGCAATCCGCCCACCCGGCCGGCGCCCCGCCGCGATCCCGCCGAGCGAACAGGTGTCGCCGATCGGATTTCGCGGAACGCCAGCAAGCTTCAGGAAATCTGCATCGTCAATCGCCGAGGAGCTCGCGGGCCACAGAGCGATTTCCCTGTTGCCAGCACAGCTCTGGGCCTTGGCTGTGATGCCCGCTAAATGAGCTGCGCTCCGCGACGCCGACCGTGTCATTCGGCTGGCTAACAAGACGCTCAAATGGTGCGCTGAAGATTGTCGGCCGCCAAACAGAGAACACGTCAGATTCTGTAAAGGCCAACAGGCATGAGATCACATGGAAAACATGACGCGCAACGCGCCTCGATGGCGGCGTGGTGCACGACTATCAAAAAATCGAATGCAACGCGTACGTCTGCTCTCCTCGGACCACTTAGCTGCTTGTGAAAGCCCATCAGCTTGAATTGTATGCGGGTCAGCTCAAAGAGCTTGAATCGCACGCGGCGTCACGTTGTACCATCTCAGAGTAGCTAACGAGGATACCCGACGGGACCTACTGTTGCTGCCATGATGAGATGATGACGCCGATGCGGTCGGCATGTGTACAGCAGAGACGAACTCCACTGTTCCAACCATCGTCTATGAGATTACGCAAAGGAGCACAATCGTACACCAGATCGGTCCGACATTGATCCTTTCGCAGTTTGAATTTGCGGTGAAAGCTTTGCCGCAAATACCGCCGACAGTCCTCCCTCTGTCGACGGAAGTTGGCGATGCTTAGCAGCCTCGCTCCCCAGACTGACTTCCGCCCGGCCATCAATCAGGCCGGGCTTTTTTTTTGCCGTTTATGAAGGGCGTAGATTGAGGCTGCTCTAGCCAACGTCTGATGATTGCGCAGAGTTGAGAAAGAAATTGCATTGCTGGCGGGTCCATCATCACGCGGACCGGCTAAGTCTCTCGCGATCAAACCGCGCGCAATTCGTACAATGATATATGAGAGTAGCGACCGATCGACGCACTCCAGCGAGTGCGGCCTCAAAATGCTCCCCGCATGGCGTCTCGAAGCTGCACTTGCGAGCGCATTCTCGATCACGAAAACATACGTTTGGTGCCCACACCGAAGGCGCAGGTGGGCGGATTTGCTTTGAGAGCTCCTAGATCCATCAAAAATTGCATTCCGGAAAAGTCGCTTGCTCATATTCACGCAGTTGCTGCTTCGAAGGGCTTGAATCGCACGCGGCGTCATATTGTACGATCTTGTGGCGATGATCCTTGTGGCGATGATCCTTGGCAAACGAGCGAAGCCAACCGGATAATCCGGGGCGATCGCACTTGCGATGAGACTTTTTGATGGCACCTCCTCTCTAATGAATACGGCGCGATTGTGCATCGGCGATATTGTTGCCAGAAGATGGGATAATGACGGCCGATATTGTTGATGTATGCGTAATCGGGAGTGGCGCCAGCGGCTCGACGGTCGCTCACGAGATCGCGCAACGCGGACTGCGCGTACTCCTTCTCGAGGAAGGTCGAACACTTCCTCCCGGCGCTTCGCTGGCGAGCGTCCAAAATGGCATGGATAGCGCCATGGTGCCGTCTGCGGCAGGGACGTTGACGCCGTTCGGGCGTCCGTGGACCGTCTGTGCGCTCGGCGGCGGAATGACTTTGTATGCCGGAATAGCCTTCCGCTGTCGCGCCATCGATTTTGACACACGTGCGCATGTGGCCGGGGACGCGCTCGACCCGAGCTGGCCGATCGACTACACCGAACTACGCCCATTCTATGATGAGCTGGAACGGCGCGTGGGAGTGGCCCGCCTGGCCGGAGCGGACCCGTTCGAGCCGCCGAGCGATCCCCCCGTTCTGCCACCGCACCAGTACAGCGTGCAGGGCCAGTTGATTGCCGATGCCGGGGCACGCCTGGGCCGGCTGCCGTTCCCCACTCCGTTGGCAATCAACTCGATCCCATATGGCGGCCGGCCAGCCTGTCACTGCGAGGGACCATGCAACGAACATCTGTGCCCAAGCGGCGCGAGGGCCGACGCACGCTCGCCGTTCACAGGTATCGCCCTGCCGCCGGACGCGCTGACGATTGCGCTCGGCAGCAAAGCCGTCCGCATTGATCTCGGCAACGTCAGTCGCGCCGATTCGGTGGAATGGGTGGACACTCTCAACCGACAACGCGCTCGGGTCCGCGCCCGCTGCGTGGTACTCGCGGGCAACGCCGTGCAGTCTGCCGCCCTGCTCCTACGGTCGGCGCAACAGGCAGCGCCCAACGGCATCGGCAACGCATCTGGCATGGTAGGCAGTGGCATCTCGTTTAAGATCAGCGGCTACGTGTCCGGTACGACCACGATAAATCCGCATATCACGCCCCAGCCGGGCCGCCCCTTCTCCACTGTTGCGGTGTCCGATCACTACCTGGACGACGAGGCGCCTTCGGGGCTCGGCGGAATGATCTACGAAGCAAGTTCGCCTGAACGCACGGATTGCGACGGAGAGATAAGGCTACGGCTGCATTTTTTGGCGGCCGACCAGCCCATGCGCAACAATGCGGTCCGGCTGGCCACCAGCCGGGACGGGCTGGGTTTGCCCAAGATCATTCTCGATTACCGGACCCATCCCCTCGACAAGCGCCGACTTGGCTACTTATCCCGACATGCGTCGAACTTGCTGGCCGAGGCTGGGGTAAAACAGATCGATTATCAAGATTCCAACTATCAGTTCGGCAGCGGTCACCTGCATGGCGGCTGTCGAGCGGGACTCGATCCGACACAATCGGTGGTTGATCGTTGGGGCCGCGTGCATGACATCGACAATCTCTATGTCGCGGATGGCGGCTTCTTCCCCTATGCCGGAGGCGTCAACCCGACCTTCACCATTCAGGCGAACGCGCTGCGGATCGCTCGAAGAATAGTCACGCAGCTGACGTAACGAGCGCAACGGAGACAGGTTTTGTCGATCAGCACGCCTACTGCCGCCGTGACCGCGACCGACGGGCAAGGATCGGCACTGCGACGCGCCCTGCGCGTCACCGCTTCGCAGAAGTGGGATCTCAACAGGCGTTTTCCGGTCGTGATGACGCGCGCGTCAGGCGCGCATGCATGGGACATCAATGGAAAGCAATACGTCGATTTCACTTCCTGTAGCGGTGCCGCACCTCTTGGGGCCGGATACGAGCCGGTCGTGGCGCACGCAGCCGCTGAGATGCGCCGCACCGGCGGGATTCTGCCCGGACCGCTGTCCGTGCACCGGGTCGAATTGGCCGAACGGCTGGCGGAGATCTTCCCCGTCGCGGAACGCTCAATGTTTTTCCGCACCGGATCTTGCGCTACCACTGCAGCCGTGCGCCTTGCCCGCGCGTTCACGGGCATCAACCATGTACTGACCAGCGGATATCACGGCTGGCATGACTGGCAGTTGCAGGACCGCCCCGAGATGGGGCTGCCCAATCGGGACCGCGACAGCGTGGACTTCCGCTACAACCTCGACTTGCTCGATGAGCTGGCAAGTGTCCAGCGCGTCGCCGCGGTGATCATCACCCCGGAGGTCAACTTCTTCCCGCCAGAATATCATCAGGAACTGCAGAGGCTGGTGCATCGGCACGGCGCCCTGCTTGTCCTTGACGAGGTGATGACCGGATTCCGCTACGCCCTTGGCGGGTACCACATCGCGGTCGGCCTCACGCCCGATTTGATTACACTGAGCAAGGGACTGGCGAACGGAATGGCGCTGTCGGCAGTCGCGGGCCGGGCGGACGTACTCGCCGCGGCCGAAAAGACATACATGGGAAACACCTACCAGCGCGAAGTCACCCCGTTCGCCGCTGCATTGAGCACCCTGCACGCCCTGCGCGACGGGACCGCGCTGGCCCGGATGCGCGAGGTCGGCGAGCAATTGATCAAGGGGCTCAACGGCGTCTTCACAAAACAGCAGGTCGCGGCATGGGCGTTTGCCTGGCCCACCATGTTCGACGTCGTATTTGCTGACGCCGAGCTTGGCCATGCCTTCTTCCAGGAAATGTGGGGTCGGGGCTTCCTGATGCAGTATGGCGGGCGCTTCATGCCATCGGCGGCAGTGTCCGACACCGATGTGCAGGCCGCCGTCGAAGCGGCTGGAGAGGCCCTTCCGGCAGCGCTGTCCCGCATGGAGAACTCGGCTCGCGACCCGGATCCAGTCGCAGCTGCAGTACGGTTCGCCAGAGATCATTTCGTTGCCACCCCGGGAGCGGTTCGGCGCTGGTTCAATGCGCCCGTCCACTGACAAGCACGCATGTCGAACAGAGAACAGGGCCATGTCGCAGCCGGATCCATTTTCCACATCGCCGGTGCTGCTCGGAGGTGACAACCGGTCGGGCACCACCCTGCTGAGTATCGTGCTCGACTCGCATCTGGATCTGATAGCCGGGCCGGAGATCGACTTCCTCGAACCGCCCAATCTCGGGCCGCACATTCTTGGTGCCATCGATCTGCTTGCGGCCGATTCACGGCTCATGGGCGCAAGCAAGAACACAATCGATCCGTTCTGGTATGATGGGACGCATTTTGTGGTGCAGTGCCGCCGCTTCGGTCTCGACTTCGATGATGTGCGCGAACTTGTCGGCAAGGTCATGGTCGTCACCGGCAATGACATTGTTTCGTTCGCCGACCGATGCCACCTCATCAACGAGATCGGCGAGTTGCGCCGGACGCGCAGCGGAGCGCAACGCTGGGGATTGAAACTGCAGCGGAAGATCACCCGGATCGACGACTTCGCCCGGCTGTGGCCGCGTGCACATTTCGTGCATATCGTGCGGGACGGCCGCGACGTTGCCGCCTCTCATCTGAGGACAGTTCCTGACTGGGGGTACCGAACAATTGCCGATGCCGCGCAGGGTTGGTTTGAAGTGGTGTCCCGGCCGCACAGAATCGCGCCGCCTGGCCGTTACCTCGAGGTGCGTTACGAGGACCTGGTTAGCAGTCCACGCACTACTCTGGCGGCGATTTTGGATCACCTCGGCTTGCCTTGGGACGAGGCCGTGCTGCGTCACGCTGAATACGAACACGCGTTGTTCGAACAACCGCACGACCATCCGGCAGCCGAGGCTGCGGGAAAGCCGCTGCATCAGGGGCGGATCGGTCGCCACGTCCAGGATTTGACGCCAGCTCAGATTTCGGAGTTCGAGGAGATCGCTGGAAGTGAACTGGCCCGACTAGGCTATCTGTCCGCCTCAACGCCGTCTGGCGACGCGTGAGCCGCCGGCGCCGATCTGATGCGCCTCACCGGCTGCCAAGCAGCTACCTTGCGCTGCTCGTCGGCCAGACCATTTCCTTGCTGGGCTCCAACGTAACCATGCTGGCGCTGCCGCTGACTGCAATTACCCTGCTGGATGCCGGACCGGCGCAGGCGGGGCTCTTGCTGGCCTGCGGTCGGGCACCGTGCCTTTTCGTGAGCCTGTTCGCCGGGGTCATCGTCGACCGTCTCCCGCACCGACAAATCCTTCTGACGGCCAATGTGATGATGGCGGTAACGCTTGCCACCATTCCGTTGTGCGCCAGCCTTGGACATCTGGGAATGGTTCAGCTGTACGTGACAACCGTGCTGGTTGGGGTAGCCGCGGTGATCGCCGACGTGGCTTATCTGGCGTGCATACCCACAGTCCTGGATCGATCTCAGCTGGTTCGGGCGCAGAGCTCATTGGAGTTCAGCCAAGCGACCGCGATGGCCGCAGGTCCGTTCCTGGCCGGCTGGCTCATCAACGCCTTCTCCGCTCCAACCGCAATCCTGGCCGACTCCGTCTCATTTCTGCTTGCCGCCGCGTTGCTCTCGCTGGTGCCGATGCGCGCCGCCTCATGCTCAGCGGCCCCCTCGAGCACTGTGCTGGTCCAAATGGCAGAAGGGTTGGCGAGTGTGTTCGGCAATCCAGTTTTAAGGGCCGTTACCCTAGCCACCGGCACATTCATCTTTTGGCACAACGCGTATTCTGCGGCTTTTCTCCTGCATCTGACCAGGCATCTCGAGTTCGACAGCCGAATCGTCGGCATGGTGCTCGGTATCGGCGCTCTCGGCGGTGTGGTGGGCGCGGCGGGCTCACCGTGGGCGGGCCGGACAATTGGGCTTGGTCCCGTATTAATGACCGGTTTGGCGGTGAGCGCGGCAGGCATGAGCCTTGCAGGCCTGCTCACCGGGCCCTGGTGGGCAGCAGTGGCATGCGTGGCGCTCTCCCAATTCATTCTGTGGATCGGCCAGGGACTCTACCACGTGCAGCAAGTTCCAATTCGATATGCGTTGGTCCCGCAGCACCTGCAAGGACGGGTCAATGCGAGCATCCGCAGCATCGTGTGGGGGCTGGGCTCGTTGGGCGCACTGGTCGGCGGCGCGGCCGCTGCTGCAACGAGCCAGCGCACCATGTTGCTGGCGAGCAGCGTGCTTGGGACCGCCTCGATAGTCTGGATCTGGCGCTCGCCGCTGCGCCGCATGCGTAGCTTGCATCTGTAACCATCGTGACGGCCCTTCATGGACATCAAGCAATTTTGCGATACTGATCGGCAGGCGGGTCGGCTGATGGAGTGGCGGGTCAGCGTTCCGGACCCGTTCAGCTGGCGGCCCGACCCGCGCCGTCCGTCCCATGTGCAGGAAGACCATCTTCGCTTTGCGCACGATGGCCGGCCCGGCTGGCTCGGCACCGCCTTCGACTTGCCGGGCGAGTTCAACAGCGCTGCGCTGACCAAATCGATCCTTGGCTGGATCGACCGGCACGAGGCGCTACGCAGCCGGTTGGTCAAGGATGGATCGGCAATTCGTCGTGCCACGATTGATCCAGGCGCGGCAGCGCTTGAAAAAACCGTGGTCGGTGACTACGCCGATCGCGATGAAATAGCTCAATTGCTGGAAGAGCTGTTCGACGCAGAGACCAGGCCGGTGTCCTGGCCGGCATATGTCTTCGTGACGATTACACGGCCGACATCGACAAGCCTCCTCTTGGCCTGCGACCACTCCGTCAGCGATGCCTACTCCATCGCTTTGGTGCCATACGAAATTCGCGAGCTGTACACAGCCGCAATCCTCGGAGTGGCGCCCGAGCTGGCACCGGTGAGGAGCTATCTCGACCACGCTGAATCCGAACGAGAGCGACTGGGCGATTTGACCGATGATCATCCTGCTATCGCTCACTGGCGCGAACTGATCGCCGCAAACGGCGGTCAATTGCCGGATTTTCCGCTACCACTCGGTGCGCCGGAGGGCACCTTACAACGCACAGGGCGAATGTGGTTGCTCGACGCGGCACAAGCATCTGAGTTCGATCACGGCTGCAGGTCCCAGGGCGGAAACGCGACGACGGGATTATTCGCCTGTCTGGCGCTCGCCGGAAAGACACTGGCAGACCAACAAGAATTCCTCGCCGTTGCCCCCTTTCACACGCGGTACGATCTGCCCTCGATGCGCTCGGTAGGATGGTATGTCGGGATGGGCCCGGTGCGTTTCCGCCTGGCTGGCACGTTGCCGGAGCTCCTGCGCGCCGCGCGGCTCGAGCTCAAGCGAGCCAAGAAAACCGCTCAGGTGCCATTTCCGAAAGCGATGGAGCTGCTCGGCACCGCGCTGCGCGACCGTTTCATGGTCTCTTATATGGACAATCGCACTGTGCCCGGGTCAGACCTGTGGCCGCAGTGGCGGACACGATTTATGATCAGTCGTAGTTCTGATGCTTGCGAGACATACCTGTGGATCAGTCGCTGGCAGGACGGGATTTATGTGCACTTCCGTCACCCCGGCACCGCCCTCGCGCGAACCGCGATGGATCACTATCTCGCTGAAGTGGCGGCGCACGCTCATTTCATCAGTCGCGCTCGTCCGCTGCCGCAAGTTTCAAACTGACCAAAAGGCGCACAGCATCCTCACCTGCGTTTTTGCACTGAGCCTGGCGATGGCACAGTCCTTGCCAAGTCTCGGCCGCGAGATTAATTCGTCCCAGAACGGCCGAGGAGCCCTACGGGATGATTGGATGCTGCAGTTATGCTCGCATTGATAAAGGGAGCTTCAAATGAAACTTGCTACTACCAAGTTGTCCGCAGATGCAACCCATTCGAACAAGGAAGACCCCAGGGATGGCGGACATCAACTCACGACATGAGACAACAATAATGGCGCCGAGTGCGTGACGAAGTCCGGCGAACTCAAGGAGCTACGCGAACTCATGCAATTGCTTTGGCATTTGTTCGAACGAGTGCACGAGCTTCCAAGAGGCCCAGAACATACAGCAGCCGTTCAGACGCTCAAACGCTTGGAGCGCCGGCTGGTAGTGCTGATTCAAGCATCTGAAACGGCTCGGGCGACTGACCGCAAACTCGCTGGTGGTGCCGGCTCGCTAAGCCGGTGATTGTCACACTCTCACCAAACAGCCGCGAACAAAAAGGACGCTCGCAAGCCTGTCCGACCAGCTAATGTTTGTTCGCCCTATTGATCACTGGTTTTGCAGCTTTGGGCGGCATAAATTGCGCAAATCAATCTTCCAGCTACGAATGTGCGTCGTATTCAAGTAGCCGCTAGAAGCGCGTATTTCTAAGCAATACATCGCCTTCCACGTCGCGCGGATAATGCGCCGCCACTTCGAACGACGGCAACAGGCCAAGAATGGCCTGGAGGGACAGCTGCCCTTCGTAGAGCTCGCGGTCGCTGTATTCCGTGTAGATGAAGCGCGTGTTGCTGACGGTCTGCATGCCGCCGGCGATGACGTCGGCTTCGGCTCCCTGGACATCCATCCAGATGAAATCGACCTTGTTCAGCCCGGCTTCGTTGCACCAATCGTCAAGCCGCCGCGTTTGAACCGGGACGGGACGGTCGAAACGAACCCAATCATACTCAGTCAGATGATTTTTCGGGCGGCGTATCGAGCCGGAAAGGTCCCATTCCTTCGCATCACCATCTGCATTGCTTGGATGGAATTCGATCATTCCGTTTCGATCGCTGATCGCGATTTCAAGCAATTTCACCTTTTGGAGAGATGGACCCAGCTTCTTCTTGAAGCGCGCGATCGCTCTGGGGTCAGGCTCGAAGCAGTAGAGCTGCGCGTGCGGGCACAGGTTGAGAAAGTGTTGCGTGTCGGTTCCGTCGTTGCATCCGATATCCAGGATCACGGGATCAGACTTCTGAAGAAGGGAAACAATGTGCTGATGTATTTCCACAGAAGACACCGGTCTTTCCCCAATAGTTGAAATTTCCTGCTCGAAGCCGCAATCACATGCCAGACGCCCCCGCACAATGCATATCAACGTATATAATTCATATGCCCGTCCCCCTTTGTCCAAGGCCATCTGGACTATGATACTAAAGGGGCGTCTGTCGCGGCGGGAGCCGTAGCGATTGTCTTAGGGCCACAGCCGGGCGAACGTAGATCGGGAGACGTGCACAAGAATCGGATAGCTATGCCGGTGTGCGGTCCCTCGCCCTCTAGATTAAAGATCATCTACGTCTAAACATCGTCGTGCCGGCGCATTACCCGTCGGCGGCTCTCGATGGAGCGGTCGAGGACAGAATGACCGCTTCTGCGCAACGAAGACCAATCACCCTCGATCGCAGTTGCAGCCCAGCCAATGTCGCCCTGCCATCTGACAATCGGCGTTCCAGATTCGCACACTCACGATCCTTCGGCTCACAACTTTTAGGCTGTTTGGCCTGAAGGAGCGCGATCACGCCGAGCGTTGCTTACAGTGCCCCAGGTCACGCTGACCGCCACTGAACGATGGTCGCAGAACTCACCGCAACGTTCGCCGATCCCTGTACGGGCGCTCGGAGAAAGCAGCATTGGTGCGGCCCGAACTCCCAAGGGGCATCGATCACGGCCAATCCGACGGGGCACGCGGCATCCCGGGTCGTCGGGCCCAGAGCCAATTGGTTGCCCCCGACGAATCGGCTCGGTTCCGGAAGGCTACGCCAATTCGGGCCGTCGACCGCTGGTCACGCTACGTTCCGCCACCCCTCACGTCGCAGGACCCGCGGTGTGCACCCAGAGACTGCAAAATATGGGTATGGGGGGAATATGGTGGCGTTGACGAAACGCAATGTCATGTTCGCAACAGCTTGACTGTCTCTAGACATGATGGCGTCTGCTTCCGACCTAACACGCGCAGTCCAGGCGCGCGCTTCAGCAGAACTGCAGGCAAAAGGCGCTCCTCATCGTTGGCCTGGCTCTTGCTATCAACGATACTGTTGCAATGTGGCGAAACGCCAACTCGTTCAAACGCTCAGGAGGCCCGTATGAATTTCCGTCCGCTTCACGACCGCGTCGTGGTCAAGCGTATCGACGCTGAAGAGAAGACCGCTGGCGGCATCATCATTCCAGACACAGCCAAGGAAAAGCCCTCGCAAGGCGAAGTCATCGCCGTCGGCCCGGGCGGCCGCGACGAGACCGGCAAGCTGATTCCGATCGACGTCCAGGTCGGCGATCGTGTCCTGTTCGGAAAGTGGTCGGGCACCGAGGTCAAGGTCGACAGCCAGGAGCTGTTGATCATGAAGGAAAGCGACATCATGGGCGTTCTCACCGACGTGTTTTCCAAGAAGAAGGCCGCCTGACCCGGCTACGCGCACACC
Source organism: Bradyrhizobium uaiense (assembly GCF_010811875.1). Lineage (GTDB taxonomy): Bacteria > Pseudomonadota > Alphaproteobacteria > Rhizobiales > Xanthobacteraceae > Bradyrhizobium > Bradyrhizobium uaiense. The sequence goes on along the minus strand of NZ_VKHP01000001.1, from coordinate 88,250 downwards.
TCACCCCGACGGGCGTCTGCCCGGCGCGCCGAAGGATGAGAGAATAAACCGAAGGAATTGTTTATGTCAGCCAAAGAAGTCAAATTCGGAGTAGACGCGCGCGACCGCATGCTGCGTGGTGTGGACATCCTCGCCAACGCGGTACAGGTCACGCTCGGTCCGAAGGGCCGCAACGTGGTACTCGAGAAGTCGTTCGGCGCTCCGCGCATCACCAAGGACGGCGTCGCCGTCGCCAAGGAGGTCGAGCTGGAGGAGAAGTTCGAGAACATGGGCGCCCAGATGGTGCGCGAAGTCGCCTCCAAGGCTGCTGACGCGGCTGGCGACGGTACCACCACGGCGACCGTGCTTGCAGCCGCAATCGTGCGCGAAGGCGCCAAGTCGGTCGCCGCCGGCATGAACCCGATGGATCTGAAGCGCGGTATCGATCTCGCGGTCGAAGCCGTCGTGGCCGACCTCCAGAAGAACTCGAAGAAGGTCACCTCGAACGAGGAGATCGCCCAGGTCGGCACCATTTCGGCCAACGGCGATGCCGAGATCGGCAAGTTCCTCGCCGACGCCATGAAGAAGGTCGGCAACGAGGGCGTGATCACGGTCGAGGAAGCCAAGTCGCTCGAGACCGAGCTCGACGTCGTCGAGGGCATGCAGTTCGACCGCGGCTACATCTCGCCCTACTTCGTCACTAACGCCGACAAGATGCGCGTAGAGATGGACGACGCCTACATCCTGATCAACGAGAAGAAGCTCTCCTCGCTGAACGAGCTGCTGCCGCTGCTCGAGGCCGTGGTGCAGACCGGCAAGCCGCTGGTGATCGTCGCTGAAGACGTCGAAGGCGAAGCCCTCGCCACCCTCGTCGTCAACCGCCTGCGTGGCGGCCTGAAGGTCGCGGCCGTCAAGGCTCCAGGCTTCGGCGATCGTCGCAAGGCCATGCTGCAGGACATCGCGATCCTGACCGGCGGCCAGGCCATCTCGGAAGACCTCGGCATCAAGCTCGAGAACGTCACGCTGCAGATGCTCGGTCGCGCCAAGAAGGTGACGATCGACAAGGAGAACACCACGATCGTCAACGGCGCCGGCAAGAAGGCCGACATCGACGCTCGCGTTGCCCAGATCAAGGCGCAGATCGAGGAGACCACCTCGGACTACGACCGTGAGAAGCTGCAGGAGCGTCTCGCCAAGCTCGCGGGCGGCGTCGCGGTGATCCGCGTCGGCGGCTCGACCGAGGTCGAGGTGAAGGAGCGCAAGGATCGCGTTGATGACGCGATGCATGCGACCCGTGCGGCTGTCGAGGAAGGTGTCCTGCCGGGCGGCGGCGTCGCCCTGCTCCGTGCCTCCGAGCAGCTCAAGGGCCTGCGCACCAAGAACGACGACCAGAAGACCGGCGTCGAGATCGTGCGCAAGGCGCTGTCCTGGCCGGCCCGCCAGATCGCGATCAACGCTGGCGAAGACGGCTCGATCGTGGTCGGCAAAGTCCTCGAGAACGAGCAATATTCTTTCGGCTTCGATGCCCAGACGGGCGAGTACAGCAATCTCGTCACCAAGGGCATCATCGACCCGACAAAGGTCGTGCGCATCGCGGTCCAGAACGCGTCCTCCGTGGCAGCTCTGCTGATCACCACAGAAGCGATGGTCGCCGAACTGCCGAAGAAGGCCGCGGCGGGTCCCGCAATTCCTCCCGGCGCCGGCATGGGCGGTATGGATTTCTGACTGCGCCTCTCAAAGCGCCGACACATGCGGAGCCCTGGCAGGAATGCCAGGGCTTTTCAGCTTCGGGCGAACCATCCAGACACCATTTGAGCTGGATCGGCAGGTGGCGTCGAGAGCCGCATCGGTCATCCATGCCAGCAGCGGTTGGCCCGATCAAGCCTCGTCTGACGTATCCTCCGCGCCTCGGCATGGTAAAAACGGAGCCCAGCTTGTGACCGATCCCTGCCTTGCGGGCCATTCGGCTTGACGAAGCCGCCTCTGTTCATTCGAGTCTTTCGAAGAACCTCATCTGAGCAGACGCATATCTGGTGCCAAGCTACGGCTTTCACCCTCCGCCTACATTTACAATTCTGATGCGCAGTCCGAGGCGCCAGATACCATTCCTGGCTTCGGTCTGACATCTCGTCGCCAAATGAAGAGGCCCCAGCGGGGAATCTCCGCTGAGGCCAGATTGAGGTTGCCGAACCGTTAGTCGCCGAAATCAGCAGCCGTACGTTGGGCTGAAAAAATACGAAATGAAAATTACCTGCCCATAGCAGCATGATCTGAAAAAATTTGGCGTCCGAAAATAACAGGTGTGAATCCTCTTGAGAATTGTCACGTCTATAACGGCGGTATCATAGCCCCAACCTTCCAATTTCGCTGATCGGTTCCCGTTTCCAAGGGCAAACACTCAAACTCGAGCCCCGCGCACCCAGTTCGTGGGTGGACACGTCAATCCGCTATGGAAATGCGCGCAAGGTCGGCCGACTTTGAAGCAAAGCAAGTGGGCCGCCCGGTCAGCAGTCTCGTGTTGTCCAATGCTCCCAACTCATCCTCGCAACCCGAGCTGAGCCGAAGGATCGGCATCGGCGAGCCACCGCCCTCACCGACCGCTGGCGACACTCGGTCAGCCACTTCTCGACCCGGCCAGCTCATTCTTGTTGAGTCCCAGACTGCTGATTGCTTGACGCGCCCGTCTTCTGATTTATTGAATTGTTTGGCTTGGCTTCTGGCGACGCAGGACCTGAACCAGCCCCTGATGTTCCTTCACTGCTTTCTGTCCCGTCATTGCTTCAAACACAGACATTCCATGCGGACCAATGCTCATAACGACAGGTCTGCCGTCCCGTGACTTCGCCTGAACAACGAACGACCTCGCAACGACTTTGACGTCTGTAAAGCCGGCGTTCTGGAGGTCTTGTCGAATACGGCGGCTTCATCCCACGCCGACCTGGCGGGCCGAGAGCCTCGACTCTCCATCAGAGCCGAGGTTCGCAAATGAAGCCTATGACCGCCTGCACCTAAGATTCGGATGAACTCTTCTTTTGTAGATCAAGCCACCTTGTCAGCTAGCGTTTTCAGCGCGTGGCTGAGAGGACGCGCAAGCTCCCCGAACACGCGGTCTGGCTGCAACATTTCGCCGATGGTAGCCTTGCGTCCGGATGTCTTCGCGGATTTGCTCGCTCACCGACCGTACGACGCGTTTTTTTCGCCAGTTCCTGTTGAAATGGAGCGGAATGGAATCGCCCCGAGGAACGACGAGAAGGTCGTTCCGTTCGTTCACGTAGATATCGTACATGGATCCTCGCTCCCGACGAACATAGGCCGATGCTCAAGCGGTTTGGTGACTTTGACGACACAGTCGCGAGAAAGCCACATGAGCCGCTTTGCTCATCGAGAGGGTGACAATCATGCCGCCGCCTCCACGGCAATGCGGCGCCGAGCGTGAACTAACTAAGTCGCCGGGAGATTCCCGCACGCGGACATCAAAAGGGGCCTCGGCGTTTTCCTCAAGTTCAATTTCCGCGTCGGTCTTCAAATTACTCAGCATGCTGCGGCAATAACCTGCAACGTAGCAAGCGAGAGGAAGGCCACGGGGTCTACAAGCAGCTTGCCGACCAACCATTTGACGTCCGCTGGAAAACGGCCCCAGCACCTCTGGGGGGGCCAAGGGCCGGTACTGGGGCCGCCATCTTGCCCGACTCACGGATAAGAGACGGGCAGCTTGAAAATAAAGAGCGGGCCACACTGGGCAATCAGCATATGTGAATCTCAGCCACGCTTTCCAACGAGAAGCGATCGTAGCAGACCTTGCACCCCGCCTGAACTGGATGCGCGCCAATATTCTGTCCACCAAAGCGGCGGTTGACTCGCTTCTGAACGTTGGGCCCCCTCTGTCGCGAGGTCGGCGCGGCGTCTCGGTTCGAAATCGCTCCGATCGATCGGGCCGGACGTCGTAAAGCTCGATGTGGGGAATCACCGGTGCCAGTCGGCGGGACGGTCCGGGTCGCCGTGTGGCAGACCGTAAGTCCGATCAAGACTCTTCCGCTTCGCAGAACTCTGCTGAGAGACCGATGCCACGAGCCTGCTGCACGTCGTTCGCTCATCGGATAAGCGGATGGACCAACGCTAGGCGCCACGTTCTAATGCGGAGTAACGGGGTCCTCAGAACAGCCAGTGCGCTCTGACCGGTAATTCTGCGGGCGTCCTGTTGCCTAGCGTCCCCCGCACAAATTCTGGGCTCTGGCGAGCGAGCTATACCAATGTGTATTCGGGCCAGCCGCAGGGATAATTGGCATAAAGCGCAGGGGCAATCATTCTGGTCGCATGGCTATGTCCTCTCAAGTTTGCGCCCTTTTCGAGGAGGCGCCGGAACGCTCAGCCGGAGTCCGTGCTTCCAGCCTATATTCCAGTCTGATCGATGACCTCAGTCAGCTAAATTTCGCAGACGCGGATGACCGTCGAGCATTCCCTCCGACCCTACATAGCATGCTGGCAAGGCATGGACTGTTCGGGCTCACCATACCGGCAGATCGCGGCGGATTGGCTCTTTCCTTGCAAAAGGCCATCGAGCTCATCTCTGCCACTGCATCTTTCGATGTCTCCGCTGCCTCTACCCTCGTCATCCATAACTTCCTGGCCTTGCCCTGTATCGAAGCGGCACCGCATCTCCCCAACCAAGAGCAGGTCATACGGGGTGCAACACGCGGCGATCTTTGCGCTTTCGCTTTGACGGAGCCTGGAGCAGGTTCTGCCCCGAGGCACATAGAAGCTTCGGCTTTCATGCATGAAGATAAGGTTCGCATCTGCGGTCGTAAAATTTGGATTGGCCTCGCTGACTGGGCCCGGTGGATCGTTTGTTTTGCGCGAGCTTCCGGTCATGATGCCAAAGGTCGCCTCGTTGGTGTACTGGTTGATAGGCAAGCTCCCGGCCTTAAAGTCACGCACGAGCATCGCACCCTCGGTTTGCGTGGAATTATACAGAATACTCTCGAGTTCCAGGATGTCGAGGTGCCACGTGCTTACGTGCTTTCTCGCGACCAAGACGGTTGGGGCGCAGCGGCATCCAGTATGAACCGCGGCCGAATAGGTGTGGCTGCGATGGGCCTTGGCGCCCTTGAGCGCGCGATCCAGGTCGCGGCTTCATATGCAAATCACCGTCGCCTAGGTAAGCTGCGCATGATTGAGAACAGCTATATAGAGCAGCTGTTTGGGCAGATGGTACTTCGCCGCGAAGTCGTGAAGGCGATGCTTACGGCATCTTGTAGACTCGTGTCTGGGCAGGGCTCTCCCAATGTCCACCTTGCGTCGGCAACGAAGGTACTGTCGTCCGAATGGTGCGGCCTTGTCGCCGATCAATGCGTCCAACTGTTGGGTGGCCGAGGGTACGACGAGGGGACGCCCTTAGCTAAAATCTATCGTGACGCCCGTATTCTCCGCATCTTCGAAGGTCCGACGGAGACGCTTTTATCCCATCTTGGCCGCTGTCTTCTTTCCAGAGCCACACGCGACGAAATAGCCGACCTTTTTGTCTCTCTGGGTGCGGCGTCAGTCCATGCGGACGCCGTTGAGGAGCTCCGCGGCCTCGATGAGACAGACGGTGCCGTGCTAATCTATGCAGGTTGGCTCACCACATTGGGATTAGCACAAGCTGTCATGACTGCTGGCACTTTCACTGCCTCGGACTGCGCCACAGCCGCGGCTGATCTGGTCAGCACCGAACTAGCTGCTATGCGTTCTCGCGCGCCGACACGCCTAAGTGTCGAACGCCGCACTCGTGCCAGCCAGACGCTGGCCAATTTTCTTCAAGACGCGGCCTGCTCCATCCGCTCCCCTGTTCTCACAGACGATTACCTCAAATTGGTACAATATGTTTAACGTCCAGCCACAAGGTGGAGCGAAGGCGATCTGCCACACAGGCATTGCAGATGCGCCGAGTCTCACCTCGACCATGACCTGACCTTGTCCGGCGACAACAAGCCGCCGACCACGCAAAGCTGCCAGTTCATGATGGCGCATCGCGTCAGCCTTGAGCACGCTCCATCACCGCCCCGCCTTTCCGTTGAAAACGATCGGGTGGCTCCTGCAGCATTTTCGCTCTGGACCGTTGCTTGCTCTCGGCGTCCGCATTTGAGACGACGTTGAACGGCATACGCTTGCTAAGGCTCGTACCCGCGTAACAATCCCTACTTCACTAAATCGATGCTCAAAATCGACTTGCATTTCATCTTTTCTGTTGATGCCTACGACGAAGCAAGCGTCGCTCCCCTGCTGCCCCTTCTGCATGTCTCGTAAGACGAACGCGAATAACCTTCACACCCGCTCGTTACTGAAATGAAGGAAGTTACAGACGTCAAAGTACTTTGCCTGATTCAAGCGGAATCCAAATGCCGATATTCGGCTCGTCAGAACAGATGGATCGAAAGCAAAAGCCTGGAAGCCGTTCGAGCAATCTAATCGGACGTAGTCATCTGTCCGCACGACAGCCTGAACGTTTATCCCGCAAAGATCATAATATTCTAGCCGCGCCGTGGTCGCTGTCTCGCTGGTTGAAAAGAGCGACAACGCGAGATCAAAGGGCGTCTGGCACATTAGCGTGAGAAATTCCATTGGACGATCCATGGTGCCAAGAAAATTGAACGGCAGAATGCAAAGCACTCTTCCGTCATATCGCCGCATGATCTCACCGACCAGACGCCTCCTTTTAAAGAATTTGTTGGCCTCGCAGCGGACAACAGCCCCGTTGTCCTCCTTCAATCTTCGTGCATGAGGTGGATTGATATCGATACCAAGGTAATCACTGTCATCGTTCTTGATACCGATAAGGCGGTAGCAACTGCAACCTACCTCAATAATTAACCGGTATGTGGTCGAACGCAGGAGTTCAAGATAGAAGGCTAGCTCAAATTCATGGAACTGACGCACCCGAGCGGTGAAGTAGCCTGGACGCATGAGACGCATACCTTCGTCGCCCAGATAGATCGCTCGATTCACTTGACGAGATCGCAACGCAGAGGAGTTCAATGGCGCCTCATCTCATCCCGTTTGGCCGAAACATAAAGTCTGCGACATCGGCGTCCGATCGCCGTGGTCAATTCATCGCTCAGCATATTCGCAGCTAAAGCCACATCTGCGACGGTCTGCTCGGGGCAGATCAGGTCGACCATTGTACCCGGCACAGTCCAGCTCTCGGGCAGATCCGTCACATCGATGCTGATGAGATCCATCGAAACGAAGCCGACGATTGGCGCGCGAGCACCATATACGAAGACATGACCTCGATTGCCGAGGCTACGCGGGAACCCATCTGCATAACCAATAGAGGCGGTCGCGACACGCATCTGTCTCTTCACTGGGTATGACCTGTGGTATCCGATCGCTTCCCCGACCTTTACCCTGCGACATTGAATGATTCGCGTTCGCAGGCGGACGACTTGCGATGGCCTGAAGTCGGGATCACCGGATATGGAAAGGCCGAGGATTCCTCCACCCGACCGTATGAGATCGAAATGAAATTCACATCCGGCAAATAGTCCCGCGGAGTTCGACAGCGAAAGGATGGCTTTGGGAAACAGATAGGTGAGTTTACGGAACTGATCCAATTGTTGCCGACTGATTTCGTCGCGCCACTCCGCGCAGGCGAGTTGGCTCATGAACAGGACGACAGGCAGATCCGACAGCACCCTTTCATTCTCGGCGGCTTTTTGCAGCTCATCGATGGGAAACCCCAGTCGAGACAAGCCCGTATCGACATGGACACCTGCGGGTAACAGCCGGTTGCGAAGGCGGCAATGCCGAAGCCATGCATCCAGCTGTTCCCTGCTGTTCAGGATCGGCAACAAATCATGGTGCTCAATAGCCGCCTCCAAACCGGGCATAGCTCCGTGAAGCAGGTAGATCTTCGCAGATAGTGGCAGCACCTTGCGCAAGGCGGCGCCTTCTTCCACATCGGCCACGAAGAAATGCCCGCAGCCAAGCCGCGCAAGAAACGGCGCTATGCGCAGCGCGCCAAGGCCGTAGGCGTCTGCCTTGAGAACTGCGCCGCAAGCGCTTTGGGGCGCCAGCATCCGAAACTTCCGGTAGTTAGATTCTATCGCGCCGAGATCAACAACCATGGTCGATCTCGATGTGTTGGCATAGCCGGCATCTGACGGATTATCAGAGAGATTGGAATTGAGACCAATCACATCCGGCATATGCCTTCCCTCATGTCGCCGTAATGGCGTGTCTATCCGCAGAAGTATAGGGATCGTACCGCCTCTTGCGCACATGCTGGCCCAAAGCGAAACCCATTACCCGAACCACCGCCGATCACATGCAAACCTGCGATATCTTTCGCAGGACGGGAGAACGGGACACCATCCGCCGAATAGCAGTCGCAGAACACACGTGCTGACGCCACTGCTGGCACTTCGGCGGAAAACCACTTGGCCAGAATTGCGGTGGCACGCGCGAGATCATCCGAACTGAGCCGCAGTTCATCGGAGACCGGCTTCACATCCCATTCCTGCGAGGTAAAGCTGAACAGCCAGTATCCTTGCTCGATCATGGGAATGAGGAACGCGTAGTCATCGAAGAGCCCGATCATTGGACAGTTCGGCGTGGGCCGTGCGGCCAAATGGAGCGCGACTACCTTCTTAACGCGCAATCCCGATTCGTCTGTTAGATGCCGGCGCAACGGTGACCCTGGTAACCAGGGCCCGATTGCAAGAATGGCCCGCTTCGTCGCGAGTTCGCTGTTATCAGAGGTCTGGAGAAGAATATTGCGCGGCCCCTTCCGTATTCTTGTAATCGATGTACGCTCGCTTATCGAAACCCCCTTGATCTTGAGCCTTTGAGCCAGATCCTGAATGATGGAATCGACTTGACAGTACGAACCCCGATCTAACACGACGGACACATCGCCGGGAACCACGAACTGCTGCAGCGATAATAGCCTCTCGGCCAGAGCGAAGGATGTTGATGGGGTCAGGTGGCCCGCGCTGCTCTGTTTCGCGAGTTCGCTGGGATTGCGCGTCAACCAAAACACATCACAGTCTCGTCCCTTGGGCCATTGTCCGTCGGGATAGATCCCGCGCCAGAATTTCGAACCACAGTCGATGAGGCTCCTTTCCTTCTGGTTACGACAGATGTTGATCTGGATCCCAGGCGCAAACCCGCTCGTACCAGATCCGACGATATCTCGTTCGGCGATGACTATTCTTTTTTCCGGGCCATCGCTCGCTGCGATGAAGGCAGCACTGAGGCCCATAATGCCAGCCCCGATGACTGCGAGGTCATAGATCTTGTCAGTCATTGAGTTTGTTTCCAGGAGATGGAGAAGGCGCTCAGCACTTCGCTGCCACTATTCCGCAAATGATGGGTCTGATTTGGTCGCAGAAACACCAGATCGCCGGCCTTCACGGCCAACTCACCATCGTCGGTCACTACCTGACCGCGCCCGCTCGTGATCCGCCAGATCTCGGTGGATGGATGAGAATGAGGCGCCGACACCGCGAGTGGATCGAGGCGGAATTCGATGAATTCGACCGGAACGGTGATCTCCGGATCATCTATCCCTTTGACGTCCTGTATCAGTACGCCGGGGCTATAGACCGTTACGTCCCCTAAAGTCATCAGCTGAGCATTCTTCACGGTGTATCTCCAATCATGCAGCTCGATCGCGACATGCTGCCCATTGCCGATCCTCAGCGGGCGCTCTCAGGCACCGCACCATGCCACTTGAGAGCTCCTGTTGCAGGCCCGCAATCGTAAGCTACCCGACCAATGATCGAATTGAGCACCGTTGAGGCGCGCCAAGGAACCAAACTCAGATTTGTGTCCGCGATGCCATGTTGAAATCGTGCGCCATTCTGGACGTATAAGCGGCAGCTTTCGGGGCCATCAAACCGCGCCCGGAACTCCTTGCCGACCACGATCTCCCGAGAGCCACCAGGCGCACTCACAATCGAAAGCCGGTTTGCGACCGGCTCTAGAAAGGGAGGGATTTCGGTCCGGTAGCCCGTGGCCAGCACGATAATGTCGGCGACATGTTCTGCGCGAACGCCGGTGGCCTGCTGACGCACCCCCAGGCGAAATGGAGATGTGGCACGCAGCTCCTCAGCCATTGTGTCGACGCGTATTTCCACCTGAGCGGGATACGAACCTCGACGAACTTCGCGGTCGTAAAGTGCGTTGTAGATCGCGCGTAGTGTCGCTGGGTTGACGCCATCACTCGCCAAAACCTGCCGTTCAAGGGTTTGCTTTCTGGCGGCGTCGCTTTGCTCAAGGAACCATGCGCCAAACTGTGGAAAGAACCACTCATTGACGAAGGGACTATCTTCGAGGGCAAATATGCTTGCGCGGCGCGTGACCCAGGCCAAGGCTCCCAGCGCGCCGCATGCACCGGTTAGCAGATGAAGAAATATTTCTGCTCCGCTTTGCCCCCCACCTACCACAACAACACGCTTGTTGGGGAACTCGCGGCGTCGCAGGAGAAAAGTACTCGCGTGAAACACCTGATTCTCCGGTGCATTTCTGCTCCAGTCAGGAACAGAGGGCACCCGGCCTACGCCGACCACTGTCGTACGGGTCTGATAATTGCGGCGATTGGTAGCGATACTGAACGCATCACCGCGTAGTTCGACTGCAATAACCTGTTCGCCGAATTGAACGTTCGCTAGCTTTTCTGTTGCCCATTTCAAATAATCTTCAAATTCGCTCCGGCCAACCGATGCGATTCCTCGAACAATGGCTTGATAAAGCCGTCTTTTCTCGTGCAGGTAGGCGAGAAAGCTATATGCACTGGTCGGATCTGCTGGTGTTACCAGGTCCTTTAAGGGGCTGGTTTGCATAAGAGCCCCATCTAGAAGCAACCCTGGATGCCAACTCGGCGCCTCCGATCTTTCCAGGATGTGTAAGGAAATTTCCGGAATCGGGGCCGCGAGCGCTGCCAGGCTCAGATTCGCTGGGCCTGCGCCGATTGCCGTTACCTGATGGCCGCCGCCCTAGTTTTGACATCACACTATCCGCAAGATCAGCCACTTAACGCTCCCGCCTGGTCGAAAGCACTTGAATTGCGAGAACGATGCCATTGCTGCCGACAAGCATCATCATGCTTGTCAGTAGATCATCGATGCTGTGGGCGCTCACGATCTGCCCGCCAATATACGGAAATCCGAATAGGCCAACGAAGTAGGAAAGCGTGAAGACCTGAGACGCAACTGCCAATGATGTCCCGTCCATACCTGCAATGAGGACAACCATACCGTTCAGAGTCGAATAGCTAAGTCCGTATCCAAGGGCGAATATCGCCGTACCGAGGATGTAGATCTCCACACTCCTTGCATTCATCAGAAGCAAGAATAGTCCCGCCATGGTGCACACGACGAGGAACGCCGCGACCCACTCAAGCCGGACCTTTCCGATGACCGGCGCCACCGCGAAGCGCAAGAACACGGCTGTCAACGTGAAAACTAGAAAGAATGTATCGGCGGATTGCCCCCGCGATGAAGCGTAAAGCGTTTGGAACGTGGACAGACCGGAAAACACGCATGCGCCGATGCCGATCATGACGATCGGATAACGCGTATTCGACTTGAAGGCCTCTCGCACGCCCTCAAACGTGAGTCGAACAGCCGCCATTTTGATCTGAGGAGCCTGCGCCAGTGCCCTGCCGGCCAACTCCAGCAGCATGGCGCCAACGAGACATGCAGCCGCGAATAGAGAGTACGCTGCGATATATGATCCGAAAATCTCCACGACCGTGCGCGCCAGGGGAACAGCAAGTCCGATCCCCAGCATCTGGGATCCGGAAAGCAAGGTAAGATACTTGACACGAGCCGCAGGCCGCACGCGTTCCAGGATTTGAAGCGGCGCCAGCATATAGAAGATTGACCATCCAATGCCGAGTGAGAGCCCGCCGAGATAAGCGAGGAACATAAAAGCCGGCGCCGCTGCAAAGCAGATCATTGCAATTGCCATCACCGCGGCAGCAAGGGTGATCGTTCGCATCACCCCAAACAGATCGGCGATCCGGCCAGCTACAAGCGAACATAGTATTGTCGCGACCGTACCGGTCGAAATAACTGTTCCTGCTATGGATGCGCTCTGTGGAGCCGACCGCAGAGCATCCACGAGAAAGAAGCTCGCCCCATACGACGCGGCCACGTTGATGCTACCAAGCATGAATGGAATCGAGATCTCGAGCGGCACTTCATCGGGCAATTTCTCGGCGGCGATAATGTTGGCTGCGGCGCTCATTGTGCAACTTTTCCCGGAAGGCACCGATCTATGTCTGCGGCCGTCAAGCTGCGCCGATCGATTCTTGGTACGCTTCCGCTTCGTTCGGATGAGGGTCTCGCCGCGCGGGCTGCGAGGGGATGTCCTTCATGGCCGAGCCAGTGCCACAGAGCTTCCGTTATCCTGGGCATCAGCGGCCAACCCAGTACGCTGAAGCCCATCAGCCATGTGTAAGCGATCTGATGGTTCGGATTGGAATCAAGACAATCGAGCCAATCGGTCACCGATCTGGACGCGTGCGATACGCGCAGATGATCTAGCGAGAGAGCGGAGCACTGCTGGTCGTACAGCCGGTCCAGCGTGATCATCATTGCATCATCTACGTGACACGCGGCGATGGCCGGCATCGCGCTGATGATGTCCGTACAACGGTTGATGACGCCAGCGCTCTTGTCGAGAATTACATTGTAGCGGCCAATCAATTGTTTTGGGATCAGATCGGTTTCCGCTTCTTCGGGGCAGATTTCCGACAGACATACTCTGAGAATATCGATAGATATATCCGGCACTTGAGCGATTTCACCCGCCCAAATCACGTGGCCGCGACTGGTAGAAAACTTCGATCCGTTCAACCGAAGGAAATGATTGAAGAAAATTCGATCAAATTGACGAAATGACTCCTGGCCTAACGCGCATCCGGTAACTCCGACGAGCATCGGGATTGTATTGTCGATGCCGGTCGCGCCGATCAGGAAAGTATCGGAATTGCGTGCAAAGACGCTTGGCGTGCCGGATACCTCCGCATCTTTATGCCCGCAATAAAGGGAATGAGCGTAGAGCAACGAGGAGTAGCTAAACAAGATCTGACGTGTGTTGAACCGCTGCGAATTCCATGACAATCCATGCAGGCCAGGAACGGTCAACCGCATTTGCTGCCCTTTGCGTGCGACATACCGCTTCCCGATCTCCACAAAACCAGGTTCGATAGCCGCATCGTCCCACGCGCGGACGAGTTGCTCGTTTCGAGTAATTGAGAGGAAGGCAGAAATGTTATCTGTCCATTCTACGATCCGCCCCCGCCTCGACACTGGATTTCGTGCTTCATCGGGTTCGAAATGATGTCCACACTGTTCGCAGAAGAAGCTCCCTGCGGATGCTTCGCATACAGGGCAGGTTGCACCAAACCAGCCTCCAATGCAGAAACGCTCTTCCGTTGGCGTCAGAGCAGAGCCCGCATCGTCGACGGGTAACCGCGCTGCACGAAACTCCAGCGATCCAGTTGCACATAACGCATCCATGAGCGCGTTGCTGACATTGGAAAACCGTTGAAGATTTTTGCCATGGGCTGGATCATCGAAATGATCGAAAACGATCCCCAGTGAAGCGAGATCATGGGCAATACCGACATGGAAGCCATGAGCCAAGTCTGACGGGTCGATGTTCTCGCGCGCCGCTCGGACCAGAACATGGTTCTCGAAACCGTCGGTCGTCAGACCTGAGCGAACGTGATGCCCTGCCCTCTTCAGGTGCCTTTGTACAACATCCATTCTGAGAAATGGCCCGGCCGCGTGGCCAAGATGTGCCCTGCCATTAGCCGTCAAGTTGACGGGCGAGATATATATGTCGGCGGGATGCGTGTTCGCTACGCTTAGCGGAGCGATGATTGGGCTTCTTCTCATATCTGCACAAATGACATCCAGAAACAGATCCTGGAAACATCCGAATAGTGATCCAGACAATGCGCCACGACAACGGGAATACGCATGCGGCTCAACAAGTTATGGATCCAATCGGATTGCGGATTTCGAGCTAGGCTGTTCAAAGCGTGTCACACACTCTTTGACCACTTCTAGACCGTCTCCTGCTAGACGCTTCACGTATCGGTTCACCTCAGCTCGCAGGCCCTCTCCACCTTTGCTTGATCAATCGAAATGATCGCCCCGGGAGCGGTCAAGTCGACGCCGTGAAGAAGCAAGCGGCGCGCCAATTCAAAATCGTTGATTTTGCTCTTGCCGCGGCCTGCATTTAGGCCGACTACCGACATCTGGTCACGAACCTGACAGGCAGCTCGGCAGGGCCGGCACGGGTCCCCACAGGTGCTCTTTAGTTCACTCCTCACGAGCAACGGTGACTCGTGGGATGAGCGGCCCCGGCCAGGGCGCCGGCGTGCTCACGATCAACCCCAGGCGACCATTCCGGGCCTCGCAAGCTTGCAGATGATACCGCCCATGCGGACGAGCGCGCAGCGATCAGTAGCCCCGCACGAAACAAATGCACGAGCTCTCATTGGAGAGGATCCAATGGCTTGCTGCGAAAAGCACACCTTACCGACCAGTCGATTGCGTTTCGGAGTAGGTAGTTCCGCGCGTCGCTGAGAACATTCCGCCCCACCCACGGTCGACGCGGCCAGTGCAGCCAACATCAGGAGCTTAACCCCTGTTTCTGGAAACTTTAGCCGGCTTCAGCCTCGCCCCTCAAGGACTCGAGTGGTCGCCTCAATACAACCGAGGCCGTTCAACAGACACCGTTATTGTGCCTTCCCGAGCCGCGCAATCCGGGCGCAGGACGATTCAGGTATTGAACTTCCAGGCGGGGGCCCTCCGTCGAGCGTGAGCGGTCGCTTTTTCACAAGCAAGCAAGGCCATCTCGCGAACGTACAGCACTTTCTCCGCAGAACTGGCCGGTCTGCCCCAAGCTGCGACACCTTCAGGGCAGCACCGACACGAATCTGCGCGCTCGAGAGCATCAAATTTGACCTTCGATGGCTTCAGTGTTGCACCTCAAACCAATGCGGCTTCCGATCTCGATCGCCACTGTCAAGCAAAAGAAATCGCGACTGGACATCGGGCCAACCTGCGAAGCATCGACATGCTCACGTTATTCTTTGCGTGACGACCATCGATATATCAAGCCCGTTTACGTTACTGTAACGGTCGCCGAGGCTTTTGAACAACCCGCCCATCTGACCTGACCGAACGGTAAATTCTCCATAATTTGGATCAAAGAGGGTCGTCATTCCATTCGATGTCGAGCTAGCTATTGTATGTGCGCCACCCGCGGCAAAACGCAGACCGATCAGATAGACCGATGGATCGTGCGTGACTTCATTCACTATCCGGCCAATTCGGGAGGACGTCCCAAACTTATATCGAGTCTGCGCGTCCGCAGGTTCTAATCCCGCCTCACGCAACATTGTGGTTTTTGCCTGAAGGTTGTGAGAACCTCCCGCCCTGTCACTTCGTAACAACGCCTTGAGATCTTCATACCGTTGCTGCCGCACTACCGCCGAAGCATGGTTTTGAGCGCCCGGTACCAGCGCGCTCATTCGGGACGAAGGGCTGCTGCCGAGATTGAGGAGCCACTCCGCCGCCAAGCCGACGCAGATGCCACCGACATTGGCGCCAGGCAATTCAGTGGTCCTATATTGGAACAAGGGCCGGTTCGGCTCGGCTGGAGACGCTGGATTTGAGTCGGAAGACAGAGAAGAGGTGGCGAGGTCCGACGAGACCGGGGTGTGAACGTTCGCATCCGAGGTATGCGGCCTGCTGCAACAGAGCCCCATTTTATCCGATAGCTCTTCCGCAGGAAGGCTCTCTCCGTGCGCGAGATCCGTAAACGCCTGCTCGAAGTTGCTGTTGTCCGCGTACTGACTGAGCTCATCAGCTTGATTGGCGCTGGTGGCCTGGCCAGTTACTGGATTATACATGACGGTTCGCCTGCCTCTATAATGTATGCTTGCCTGGACCGCGTCGGAGTGGGCAAGCCCAGCTTGCGAATCATATTGCGGCTAGCTGACGACGAGCTGACGAGCAAGAACGAGTTAGAGAAGCCGTCGCATGGACCCCCTGGATGGCCACCTTTTTTGCTCCCCCAATCTCGATCGAAATACCGGCGCCGTGGTCGATGACTTAAGGAATACGGCGCGGTCGGGCACCATCATCGGCGGGATGCAATTGTTGTCCCCGAGCCCGAGTTTGGCGCAGCTCTGCACGCAGGTTTGACGCGGCCAGGGTTCGATTTCGATTTTGTCGTCCCGCCAACTGTTCGGTACGAGACCTCGCCGGGCTCATGCGCTATCATCACCTCGTGCTTCGCTGAGCTGACAGGCCGCGCGTTAGGCAAGCGGAAGAACCGGCATCTCTGTTGCGGTGTGGGCTGCTGCCAACAGCGCCCAAGCCCTGCCTTCTGATCCTCCACGCGCACACAATCTTTAGCCTACCGCATCATGCCGTCGCACTCACGCGCGCTAACCACATTGCCGCCTCCGATGGGCCGAGCCCAACGATGCCCACGAAGCCCGGCGGCGGCATTGGGATGTCCCGATGAATTGGCCTCCACAGATGCAGGCAATACCGACTGTTATTTACATATTGCGAATGTGGGGGATGAAGTTGCATCACGCATTCCTCTTCGTCCCAGAACAGGTCTTTGACGAAGCACATCTCTTCCCAATTCGGACAACGTCGCGGCGTTGAGACAGCGACATGCTCCCAGCCAGGGCGAATTAATCCGCTGATCCTCAGTTCACAGCCGCAAGGCCCCTGTACAACGAACATGCCGCAAGGACCTGATCCTGGAAGGCTGGCAAACTGGCCATGTTGTACACGGCCCGCCTCCAGCTTCTCTATTATTTGCGCCCGCACGCCTCTTCCTTTGCCTCGTGGACCGCCTTGAAGTCGACGTAGATGACGTTGTTGTTTTGCAAATCATAACTTGGCGCGTCCTCCGTCCTCCTTGGGGCGGCGCTCCAATACCATTCTTCAGCGAACCACCCGCTGAGAAAGCCGCAGATGTCCATCACTTGTTCTCCTGTCGTTTTTGAGACGCTGACGCCCTAGCTAGGACGCTTGCGAATTCTTGCGGGGCCCTGATTGCCCGAATGCAAACCGTGCAAGGTCCACTCGCTAATGACCCGGCTCATAGGTTAGAATTGCCACTCTGGTAGGCTCGGCGGGCGCGAGGACCGCGCGAGCTCCATGCGGAGCACCTTGCTCATTGACACCGGCGTACATTGCCGAACGATGCGCGCTTCAGCACACGATGTGTCGTTGAGCTTTCGGAGTTGACGCACAATATTTTCATTGCGTGCGTTGGGTCGACGTCTCGCGGAGATGCGCTTGATTCTACGGAGTCATCGCGGGCCCCGACCTCATCGCCGCCGGATCGATCGCGATGCCCGGCTTGCACTCCGAAATAGCCTTCGAAATCTACATTCCATCATCGCTCGCCATACCACAGCACGTTTCGCCTATCCTCGCTCGATGCTTCGCAAGGGCGATATTGCTGCCTCACCAAGCATCCTGCGGTCATTCGCAGCATTCTGCTCGCCGACTCTGAAACAGCGCCAATGCGTCATCTATGTGACCGTGATTGATTCGCGCGGGGGCAAAATCGAAACTGGCACGCCTCACGCCGCGAAGGTTAGCATAACGTGTCCCTACACTGATAACATCCAGAGGTCGATGAGAACTCGTAAGCTTGTAGTCAGAGAAGCTCATTACCTATCTTGAGGGACTCCAGCCGCGCCGCCGTTGGCCGCCCTTTGCCGCGTCCCTACAACAAAACTCCCATCCCCTGTTTGCGGAATGTCGCTAGCGAGCTCTGACCTTCTTTCGACGCCGATGTCGCATTCCGGACACCAAGGTCGCAACTGCGACCAGGGGCGGCGAGCTCTTGTCGCCAAACCGAGCGGGCTGCACGCATCAAGGCTTCGCCGGCGCTTGTCCGCTCGTGGCATGCTGATTGCTGCAGTGAGTTCAGGCGTCACTCATTGGCTATTTGTTTAGTTCTGAGTGATGCGCTGCCAGCGCCCCTCAGCTCTGGCAGCGCCTCCCCTGACCGCCACTGCATGAGATGCCATCACCTGGATGCACCTCGCGCCCCAAACAAGAATCCGACAACTCGAGCCTTGAAGGACGACTGCAAACTTATGAATGATACGACGCATCCAGAAACCAGCCGTTCTCCTCGGACCAGTGCGGCACGTGGTCAATGACTCACTGGCGCGCACCAAAGCACCCGACTGTCAGGCCTTACGACGCCGATTGCCGTTGTTTGCGGGCGCAACGGCGATGGAATCTATGGCCGCTGGCCGCACTCCTCCTGGGTGCGCTGCTCTGGGCCGGCATCTACTGGATCGTCGCAGCCGTCTTCTTATGAGCACAAAGAAGCTTGCGGAATTGACAAATCACAAGAAAAGCTGCGTCGGGCGGCTCGCACCTCCCGACCTCGACGATCCGATCGTAGGGCGGGAATATGCCCACGATCGGCTGGAAGCGGTGGCTTCTTCACAGGCAAGCTTGGCCCCCGCGTGGCTAGCAGGATATGAATTCGCAACTGAGACAGCAAGTCGCCTCCAGCATACCATGCCGAACCAGCTTCGAGGCCACTCAATGTGCCTCGAAGCCGCAAGGCCTATCGTGGACCAAAACGCCAAATCCAGCGCTACTTGCTTGGATGCGCCGATTGCCGGGTGACATTTGCTCCGCGATCGGCGCTGGGGCCGTCCAGCTGAGGCGCGGCTTATCGAGGCCCGGCAAAGCCCTACAGCTCTCGCTCTGACCATGTTTCGTCCTCACTTCTGCGCGTCTGCCACTCTTGGGCGCGCCGAGCCAGCTTATCGTACTCGATCGCAACGTTAAGAAGCCTGTCTCTGGGTTTACCATAAGCGAGTCCTTCCGCCTTTTTTCGCGTTGCTTCCGCGCGGCTTCGCCAGTGGTCGGGCTGGTAGAGTTTACTTTTCGGATTCATGCCGTGAGCATGCAATTTGGACATCAAAGAAATGCGACACCGGCGCTCCGTATAATCACCTAAGGGCTGGCGGCCACCAAAGCGCCATTTGCCACCGTAAGAGGATACTCGGTCGATTTGATCCAAGAAGGGACTTGAATCGCACGCAGCGTCAGATTGTACGATCCTGGACAGGTCGGGACCGCCTCCGACAATCCAGACGTTTCCTGCAGGCAATGAGAATAGCGAATGTGTCAAACATCTAAACTCAGCTGGCGAGAGTCGCTCGGGATCATACGCTTCTGCAGATACGTACCTGTTCACACGTTATCCGAGGCTACCTCGGCCAGCAGCGGAAGAGATCGAGCCCTTCGATATTTCTACAGAAGGCGCTCTCATCCCGATCGCCGTCTCCACATTAATGTGGAGCGCAGGCCGACTACACTAAAGATGACCTGGAGGCGTCTCATCAGGGTTCGTTACGCAGGATCAATTGCGTCATCAGCTATGGTTTGAGCGCACCTGGCTTTTTCTCATCTCTCTGCCTCGATAAGGCCGGCACCAGGCCGCAGGTCTTGTTCGATCCCGTATCGCGCCGACCGTGGCAGCAACTATTGGCCGTGAGGTGGGCTGTGCTCAAACACCTCAACGTGCCACGCCGAATACTTCAGGACATCCAGGCATACCAGAGTCGGCGAAACGGAACTCGCAGGCATTGCACCTGGCGCTACACGTCTATTGGCCGACGGACAGACCATTTTGCGCTTCGCTCAAGACATCGCAGACCTACCACCCTTAAGGAATGACATGACTCAAGACCAAGGGGCCGGTTTGGCTTCGCTCCTCAAATCCTGCCGCGCCATCGCTCTAGCTGCCGCAGTGACTGCTGTAATCCCGTGGCAGGTCAACGCGCG
Organism: Bradyrhizobium uaiense; assembly: GCF_010811875.1. Lineage (GTDB taxonomy): Bacteria > Pseudomonadota > Alphaproteobacteria > Rhizobiales > Xanthobacteraceae > Bradyrhizobium > Bradyrhizobium uaiense. The sequence continues at coordinate 68,421 of NZ_VKHP01000001.1, read as the reverse complement.
AGATCAAGCTCCGACTCCCGAGGAGAGACAGGCGTGTATGGAGGACGTGTTCCGCCTTTGCAGCAATCACATACCGAGCCACGTCGCTATCCTTGCTTGCCTCAGATCCAAGCACGCCAGCCTCAGCCAGCAATGCCGTTACGTGATCTCCTCGCGAGATACGGGCAAGAACGGCGGCATCTCGAAGTAGAGGGTCGGGTGGCCTGTTCGCCCGCCTCACGTTCCGAGATAGCCCACCTAGCACGCAGGACGTTCACGCGACGTCGGCTGGAGGCAACAAGCCCGGCCACTCACGACGGTTTGGTCCCTTCATGCTTATTTGGATAGGCAAATGCCACAATTGCCCTTCGATACCGTACTGATCGCCAACAGGGGCGAGATAGCCGCCCGCATCGTCAAAACGTTACGTAAACTTGGACTCCGTTCTGCAATTGCCTACCACGAAATAGACGCGAGAACACCCGCCGTCTCCATGGCCGACCTGGCCATTCAGATCAGCGGCAGCACGCCGATCGCAAGTTATCTCGATACTAGGCAGATCATCGCGGCCGCCGACCAGGCGCGCGCCGGCGCGCTGCATCCCGGTTATGGGCTGCTTTCCGAAAATGCGGAGTTCGCCAGAGCCGTGACAGACGCCGGCATTGCGTTCATCGGTCCTCTTCCTGACACTATCGAACTGATGGGGGACAAGATCCGCGCACGCAATTTCGTTCAGTCCAACGGTTTTCCGGTCGCCCCCTGCGTCATCGAAGAAGATGATCCGGCGACATTTGCCTCCAGAGCGCAGGCCATGGGAGCTCCTCTGCTCGTGAAGCCATCGGCTGGTGGCGGCGGTAAGGGCATGCGGATTGTACGCGACCTTAATACCTTGGAGGCAGCCATCGAGCAGGCGCGCAGTGAAGCGGGCCGTTACTTTGGAGATGCCCGACTCTATGCCGAACGACATCTCGAATACCCGCGACACATCGAAGTACAGGTGCTCGGTGATTGCTTAGGAAACCTCGTGCATCTGTTCGAGCGCGAGTGTTCCGTGCAGCGCCGTTTCCAGAAGATTATCGAGGAAACGCCCTCGCCTGCGCTATCCCAAGAATCGCGGGCTCGAATTTGCGATACAGCGGTTCGCATCGCTCGTGCAGCGAACTACCGGAATGCAGGAACGGTCGAATTCCTCCTCAGCGGAGACGATTTCTACTTCCTTGAAATGAATACACGACTTCAGGTCGAGCATCCGGTCACCGAGATGATTACTGGCGTCGATCTGGTGGCGGAACAGATCTATGCGGCAGCGGGCCGCGAACTTGCATTCTCCCAGTCCGATATCGTTTCGAACGGCCATGCAATCGAGCTCCGGCTGTACGCGGAGGCTCCTGAATGCGGATACGCTCCGACCACCGGAAAAGTACTTCTTCTCGAGTATCCCAATGACGTACGGATCGACAGCGGCATCATTCAAGGCCAGCACATCACGCCGGCGTTCGATCCGATGCTCGCCAAGATCATCGTGCATTCACCAAGCCGCATGGAATCTGCTCTGAAAGCCCATCGTGCAGTTCGCGAATTGGTTTTACTGGGATGCGAGACCAATGCGAACTTGCTCGCCCGGATCGTTTCCGACGAGGCATTTCTCGGCGGTCACTTCCATGTCGGATACCTTGAACAAAACCCGCATCTCGCATCGGGCATTTTTGCTGCCGGAATGTCTGCGTTCCTCGCATCCGCCGCTCTCCTGACGAGGCCGGTCCGCGACTCGGCAGATGCCGTGCCAGAGCTTCATTCAGCGCTCGGCAATTGGAGAAACTGAAGTGTATCACTCGTTCGAGGTTGACGGCGTAGATTATACATTGTGGCTTTCGGCCAGCCGGCATGGCTACCGCCTTCATTTGCGAGACGAGGTAATTGCCCCCGTCGCATTCACCCAGCGCAGCGACAGCAGCGGTATCCTGACCATTGCCGGGCAGAGCGAACCCGTCAGGTTCGTGATCGACGGGGAGCTCATTCACCTCCATATCCGCGGCAGAACGCGTACTTTGCGCTACATCGATCCGCTACGGACCCACGCTGCTGGGAATAGCGGGACTTGTCCCCTCGTAGCCCGAGCGCCAATGCCTGGGATGGTTGTCGCGATTACAGTTTCGCCTGGTGACTCAGTCTCGGCGGGGACGGCGCTAATGATGATTGAAAGCATGAAGCTGGAAACGATCATACGATCACCCCAGGACGGCATCGTCGAGCGGATTCACGTCAAGGAGAACGAGAGCTTCGAGCACGACGCCGTACTCGTAACGCTGTCTAAAGAAGGGTTCTGAAATGCAGCGGATCGGTTCTGCGGCGGATGTCGATTCGCAGGAGTTTCGTCGCAACGACCTCCACAACAGACAACTGGCTGCCGAATTGAAGGAGCGCCAACGCTTGGCCCGGTTCGACAGACCTGAGAAAGACTTCGAGCGGCTGCGTCGGCAGGACAAGCTGTTTGTTCGCAACCGCATCGCAGCCTTGCTGGATCCGGAAACTCCTTTCCTGGAGCTTTCCACCCTGGCCGCCAACAAGGCCTACAACGGAGAGGTTCCGGGCGCCGCGCAGGTGGTCGGCATCGGCATCGTTGCGGGTCGAGAAGTGATTGTTCACGCTGACGATTCCAGCGTGAAGAGCGGCGCATGGTATCCACTCTCGGTCAAGAAGATCGTGCGGGCCTTGGACATAGCCATCGAAAACCGTCTGCCGGTGGTTCATCTATGCGACTGCGCCGGCGGTTTTCTGCCTTTGCAGGCGGAGTTCTTTGCTGATCGATACCATGCGGGTCGAATTTTGCGCAATCAGTCGATACTCTCGAAGGTGGGAGTACCGCAGGTCGCCATCGTCATGGGCCACTGCACCGCGGCGGGGGCCTATGTCCCGGCGCTTAGCGAATACAACATTGTGGTCGAAGGCACGGGAGCAATTTTTCTTGGCGGCCCTCCGGTCGTGAAGGCTGCCACTGGCGAACAAGTCTCCGCCCAAGAGCTCGGCGGTGCCCTCATGCACACGAGCGTGTCGGGCACCAGTGACTATTTCGCAACTTCCGAGCTCCACGCAATCGCGATTGCGCGCAACGTTGTCGCGCGCTTCCACCAACCGGCGAAAACCTGCATCGATCGCGTAGCGCCCGAGCCGCCCGCCTATGATGCATCCGAACTCTACGGCATCATTCCAAAGGACGCGCGAGCGCAGTTCGACATGCGGGAGATCATCGCTCGTCTCGTCGATGGCAGTCGATTTGATGAGTACCAGCCGCGTTATGCGACATCACTCGTGTGCGGCTTTGCCCGGCTCTATGGATATCAAGTCGGGATCGTTGCCAATAACGGCGTTTTGTTCGGCGACAGTGCGCTAAAGGGTGCTCATTTCATTCAAATATGCGACAAGAACCGAACGCCCCTGCTCTTCCTGCAGAACGTCACAGGCTTTATGGTTGGCCGCGAATATGAGCGCCGTGGGATTACCAAGGACGGCGCAAAGCTGATCATGACTGTGTCCGGCGCGTCTGTCCCGAAGTTTACGATCATTTGCAACAGCTCTCATGGCGCAGGCACTTACGCCATGTCGGGACGCGCGTTTGATCCTCGGTTTGTGTTCAGCTGGCCGAACTCTCAGATTTCCGCGATGGGCGCCGAGCAGGCCGCCGGCGTTCTCACCCACGTCAAGGCGAGACAATTGGCCCGCACCGGAGGGCGGCTCTCTGAGCAGGAACTGGCAGGCATTCGCGAACCGGTTCTTGAAGAATATCGCGAGCGATCAAGCGCCTATTATGCAACGTCCGAACTCTGGGACGATGGCATTCTTGATCCTATCGATACCAGGACCGCCCTTGCAATCGCGTTGAGTGCTTCACTCAACGCACCGATCGACGCGCCGCAGTACGGCGTGTTCCGACTGTAAGGCAGGACCGAGCACTTAGGCGTTGACGCAAGCCGGACCGGGAGCTCTCCGTTGCGGTAGGATGCTTCCGGTTTCGCCGTATGCACCTTGATTTGCAGTCTGGCGGGGTGGTTTGTTGAGGCAGATCAGCACTGCTCCGCCCAAAGCACGTGAGAAGCGACTTCAACCGACAGGACAGCGGTGCCGACAAGCCGCAAGATTTTCCAAGTTTCCGGGCGCTTCGGCTGAATCCTCGTGATCAAGAAGCCGCCGCTAAGGCACATGCGCGGCAGTAGACCTCGCCATCTTTGCTGGCGCAGCAACTGCACTGCTCTCATCGGCCGGCGATCTCTTGACGGCATCACGACATGGAGAGCTTGACCCTCACGTAGCGTCAGGTTGTAGCCTTGCCGAAATGGCGGTGCCCAACCCAACCGATCACTCAAACGTCGACGTTCGGCCGTGCCGCCGATGGGCTGGACAGCTTCATCAAGACAGCCGGTGCCACGTCTCTTCAACAAAAGCCTCCGTTGAAGCGGGACGCTTCAGATTCGGACAAATGAACGTGTAAAGTCGATGGAAGCGCTGAAATCAATTATCGGTAAAGTTGCCACCGGCGCCACTCTGACGCGCGAGGAAACTGCGTCAGCATTCGACGGCCTGATGTCGGGTCATGCGACTCCGTCGCAGATCGGCGGCTTGTTGATGGGTTTGCGAGTCAGGGGCGAAACGATCGAAGAAGTCACCGGAGCGGCCTCCGCGGTACGCGAGAGAATGCCGCGGGTCGAGGTCGCATGCGATCCCATCAATATCGCTAGTACGAGCGATACCGTCGCGTATTCGGCCAACGTGATGACGTGCGCCTCATTTATCGTCGCCGGAGCCGACGTTCCTGTTGCCAGGCATGCCAACAGCGATACATCTTCGGGTCCTAGCACCGCGGACCTATTGGCGCATCTCGGTGTCAACGTCGACCTCAAGCCTGAGGCCGTTGCGCGCTGTGTGCACGAAGCCGGAATCGGCTTCTCATTTGCGTCAGCCCATTATCCGGCGATGCAGCGCGTCGGCCAGATCCGCACCGCACTTGGGACCCACACCATCCTTAACCTCATCGGGCCCCTGTCCAATCCGACCAGGGTCAAGCGGCAGATCGTTGGGATATTCGCTCGCGAATGGGTTCAGCCTCTGGCTTACGTGCTGAAGAACCTCGGCGCCGAATCGGCATGGGTGGTTCATGGCTCTAACGGGCTGGGCGAGGTTACCCTCACCGGGCCGACCTTTGTTGCCGCACTTGAGGCCGGCACAGTGCGCACCTTCGAAGTGACGCCGGAACAAGCCGGGCTTGCCCGCTGCGACAAGGAGACGCTGGAGAGCGGCGAAGCGAAGGCCAATGCCGTCGCCTTGCAAAACGTGCTCGACGGCGTTCCGGGTCGATTTCGCGACGCTGCACTTTTGAATGCGGCGGCGGCATTGATCGTGGCCGGCCGCGTCGAGACGCTGCAGGAGGGCGTCGCACTTGCACAACATGCGCTTGACGGTGGCAGCGCAGCCGTTCGACTGAAACGCTTGATTGCAGTATCCAACACGTAACAGGGGTTGGAACATGGTCCCGACGGAGCCGATTCTGACAAGCGGCTATGCAATAGCAGCTGCGACTGTGCGCCTATTCCTTCGAACTCTCGATGAGCATGTGCCGCCTGCGCGCGCCGTTCAAAGCAATCCGCGTTAAGGACGCGGTACGAGAGCCATCCCTGTTCATCGGCGAGAGTCTGCTCCAGCCCCTTTTGCCGAGATACAGACCCGCGGCATGCGCTGCGTTCCAAAGGAGATAGTCAGATGATGTCATCACAGAAGTTGGAAGCACTCGGATCCATCGCAATGATAGAACACATCATTCGAAAGTTTCGTGAATTGATCGACACGGATTGCTCGATTCCGCCCGAACTGCGGGGTTCGCTGCACGCGACGCTCGATGTGCATCTTCTAGATGCAAAAAAGCGTGTTCTCTTACGCGTACATTGAGCGCTAACCTTGGGCGGCACTCTGGTCGGCGCGCGGAGGACATCAATGTCATGTTCGGTCTCATCATTGCCCTCTAGACACGCGGTTTTCCGAGACTGCGCGCCCAATTGCGGCCGCGAGATGAATCCGAGCCTGCCCAAGCTAACGGAGCATCAGAGTGGGGTATAACTTTAAAGGCAGATCGTGACGCACTGGTCATCCCCCGTGGTTGGGAACATGCCGTCTATCCAGCCGGCAGATTTCCGTCAGGCTATGCGATATCTGGCAAGCGGTGTCGCCATCGTGACGACCGGAACGGCCGGCGGACGACGTGGACTGACGGCGAGTTCTGTGACGTCCATCTGCATGGAACCGCCATGCTTGCTCGTTGGCATCAACGCCCAATCTGAAGCGCATGACGCGATCCTCGCTAGCGGCAGTTTTGCAATCAATCTTCTCCACAGTGACCAGGAGGACCTCGCCCGGCGTTTTGGCGGTCAGGAGGGAGCGAAGGGTGTTCACCGCTTCGGCACTGCTTCCTGGACTCAGGGCGTGGTCGACGTGCCGCTATTGTCCAACGCACTTTGCGCGCTCGAATGCGTTTTGTATGATCACAAGATCATTGGCACACATAGGATCTTTATCGGACGAATTGTCGCAGCTCGGGCTGGCCATGGCAATCCATTGATCAACTTCCAGGGCGCGCTTCGAACCTTGCCCCTGGCCAAGTTCTGCGCAGAATGCCGCTAGTTTGGAATACGCGTTGCTCGGACGACCGGTTCTGGAGCGATCCTTATCGAACAGTCATCCGGGCAACTCGTGGACGAGTTTGGTTCTTACGGCCTCACCTCGCGTTGAAAAGCGCGCGTACCTCGCGACTGATTAAACCATCCGACCGCACGCTGGACCGGCATAGCACCGACGTAAACTACCAGCTTTGGTAGCTCAGTTCTCCTCGGCAGGCACGTAGCATCAGTGTCGCGCCAGGATCATGGTTTAGAGGCACACTGCGTCACAATCTTCATGCTCGATCCTGAAGCGAGCAAGCGGGTCGTACCATGGGCTTGCGCGAGTGATGAAAGTCGAGATTCGAGGGGCATCCGACAACTATGTCCAGTTACCCGTTTGAAATTTCCGCGATCCTCGATGGCATCCGTCGCTGGGTCGAGATCGAGTCCCCGACGGAACGGCCGGATCAGCTCAACAAGCTGGCTGACGTCGTCGCGGCCGGCTATCGCGACCTGCCGGCTACCATCGAGCGCATTGCGGGACGTGAAGGTTGCGGCGATCACCTGATCACGCGCTCGTCCTGGGGACAGGGCGTGCCGGGCATTCTGGTGTTGAGCCATCTCGACACGGTTCATCCGATGGGATTCATAAGACGACTACCGTTCAAGATCAACGGTGACAGCGCGTTCGGCCCGGGTACCTACGACATGAAGGGCGGCGCCTATCTAGCCTATCACGCATTTCGGCAGATCTGCGCCGACGACGCGCGCCCGCCGCTCGGCATCACCCACCTCTACGTGTCGGATGAGGAGATCGGCAGTCCGACCTCGCGGGCGCTGATCGAGGCCGAGGGCCGCAAGGCAAAATATGTGCTGGTTACCGAACCAGCGCGCGACGGCGGCAAGATCGTCACCGGGCGGAAGGGTGTTGGCCGCTTCGATGTGTTCATCAAGGGCGCGCCGGCGCACGCCGGCGAACGCCCCGAAGACGGCCGTAGCGCGATCCGGGAGCTAGCCAATGTGATCCAGACGCTCGAGGCGATGAACGATCTTTCGCGCGGCATCACCATCAACGTTGGCGTCGTCCGCGGCGGCACCAAGCCGAACGTAATTGCCGAACAGGCCCATGCGGAAGTCGACCTGCGCGTGCCGACTATGGCACATGCAGACGAGTTGGTGCCGAGAATTCTCCGAATCACCTCGCGCACCGATGGCGTTCGCCTGAAAGTATCGGGCGGCTTGAACCGTCCTCCCTATGAGAAGAGCAAGGCCGGCGCTACGCTCTACGAACACGCCAGGCAACTTGCCGCTGAGATTGGTTTCGAGCTGCTCGACGCGTTCAGCGGCGGCGGCTCCGACGCCAATTTCACTGCGGCGCATACCGCAACTCTCGATGGCCTCGGCGTAGACGGCAAGGGCGCGCACACGCATTATGAGCAACTCTATATCTCATCGATCGAGCCTCGCGCGCGGCTGCTGTATCGGCTGTATCAGACACTGCGATAATCCACGCATCGGTAGGCGAGCGCACTTAAGCGGAGGGTGTCGCGCAATCGGCTCCTGGTAGCGAGCACTCGATCGCTGGACGTGCGAGCCTTTTCGACAAGGGCCCTGCCAGCCGCAGAACCATTCTTATGGGAGCGCAACTTTCTGACGCAGATCGCGCGCTAGAAGCTCTCTACCCGTCCCGGAGGTCCGTCCCGACATACCTTTGGCATGTTCATGCGAGGTTGTCAGAAAGGGCTTGAATCGGACGTAACGTTAAGTTGTACGATCTTACGGTTGGCACGCATCTTCATCCGCCGCCGCGACTGGAAGGATTGACGAATGTCTGAGCTGGTCAGAACAACCCCGCACTGGTTGGTCATGATCTTCATCCGTGACGGCCTTTCGGTCGAAACAGTGACGCAGCGCGTCTTGACCGCAGCCTTACGGCTCGCGGCTAGTTGCAAATGGTTGGGCATTGCAGAACCGCAACACTGTGGCTGCCGCAAGCCGGGCCTGCAGCGAGCAGGTGACGTCGGACAAGATCAATGCAGGGTTCGGTGCAGCGCCACTGCAGGGCGCGGCCGCTTCCCGATATTGAACCCGCCCCCCTCTTCTGGCGGGACACAGCCCCAGAAGCAGTCCGCCGAACCGGCTCTTCGCTCCGCTCATGCCGGCCTGCCGGCGCATTCTCGTCGCGCAGATGTGCGACAGGCCGTGAGCCTCCAGAGGCTTTCGAAGGACCCCAGCTGCAAGTGTCACTCGGCGTGACCGAAACGGCACCGAAGAGATTGCCCGGTATCCTGGAGCAGCAAGTTGAAAGAGCCTGACGGCGTCAACAAGGTCTTGTTGATCGACCATATTGAAGGCCAATGCCGGGCTGTCATCGGCTTCAAGGATGGAGATACCAGAGCTGCCTATATGTGCGGCGAGCCTGTCTGTCAAAGACCGGGCAAGAAACAGTCGTCATGGTGCGCCTACCACTACCGGCAGATGCACACGACCGCCGCCGAGCCGAACAGAATGAGTAATCAGTCGCCAGCGATTCGCCAGGCAATATCCGTTGATCGCAACAGTGACAACAATCAATAGCTGCTTGTCCTGCCGAAGGGTGTGATTGTCGCTTGTGCAACGGGCACCGAACCATGTGGTGGGCCTCGCGAGCGCGTTGCGAGGCCTGTCTGAACCGTTGCGCGGAGCTGGATCATATGGAGATTTAGTTGGACCTCTGCACATTAGTTGAACGCAACGCGGCGTATGCTCCTGATAAAGCCGCCATCCGTTTCGAGGGGCAGACTCTAAGCTACACGAGCCTCGATCGCCTGATAGGGAGGGCGGCTTGCGCCCTCAAGAGCCAGTTCGGGGTAGAGCGAGGAGACCGGATCGCGATCCTCAGCCTGAACCGACCAGACTATCTCGTGCTGCTGTATGCGTGCGCGCGGCTCGGCGCAATTCTCGTACCTTTAAATTGGCGCCTCGCGCCCGCCGAGCAGCTGTTTATTCTGTCCGACTCAGGAGCAAACGTGTTGCTAGTTGAGCGGTCCTTCGACGCAGTCTTGCCTATTGTCGCGACGCAACTGCCTTCTGTTTCTGTTGTCGGGCTAGACTTCGCACCTATCGGCGGAAACAAACTGGACGATCTTCTGGACGCAGACTGTGGTGACGGACGCAATCCGGGCGCGGACCTGTCTTGCCCGCTTTTGATCGTCTACACTTCGGGCACGACAGGACGACCGAAAGGTGCCGTACTGCGTCAGGAAGCGCTGCTCTGGAACGGCGTCATGAGTCAGCACATGCATGACCTCACCTCGGCCGATCACGCCTTGACTGTCCTGCCACTGTTCCACGTCGGTGGACTAAACATCCAGACGACCCCCAGTTTGCATCACGGCGCGACGGTTACTATTCACAGCCGCTTTACACCGGAGACCACTCTCGACGCGTTCGAGCGCGATCGACCCACTCTGGCAGTTTTGGTGCCAGCCATGATGCGAGCCCTGACCGAGAATGCCCGATGGGATAGCACCGACCTCTCCGCGCTCAGGGCAATCTGTACCGGGTCTACTATGGTGCCCCACGATCTTGTCGAGCTCTTTGTCGCGCGCGGCGTGCCGGTCCTGCAGGTTTACGGTTCGACGGAGACCTGCCCGATCGCAGTGTATACTAAGCTCGGCGGGGGTCTCGTGCCCGAGGGATCGAGCGGCCTCGCAGGTCTGTGTTGCGAAGCTGCGATCATAGATGATGCTGGGCACACGCTGCCGGCCGGTGGCGCAGGCGAGATCGCAGTACGCGGGCCCAACGTCTTCTGCGGATACTGGGAGGATCAAGAGACAACCCGCAAGGCTCTGGACGGTGGCTGGTATCGCACCGGCGACATCGGTCGTCGCGACGCCGACGGGCATTTTTGGGTGCATGACCGCAAGAAGAACCTGATCATTTCCGGTGGAGAGAACATCTATCCGGCCGAAGTTGAACGTGTGCTTGTTGGTCATCCGGATGTTGCAGATTGCGCCGTCATCGGTCGACCGCATCCGCGCTGGGAAGAAGTACCGGTCGCCTATGTAGTCAGGCGACCGGGCGCCCGGATCGAAGCAGAAGCGCTGATGACGCATGTCCGGTCGCAGCTCGCCCGTTTCAAGGTACCGCACGAAATCATTTTCGCGCCAGAGCTACCGAAAACTGCGTTGGGCAAGGTCCAACATTTCAAGCTGAAGGAAGCTGTCGCGCACTCAAGCTGCAAAGGAAATGGCAATTGAGTTCGGCGGACTGCACGCGAGCCGTACTTCTCAGCGACCCGTTAGGTGACATCGTGACGGCGCGAAATGCGCTTATCCGCCTGGGCATCTACAGGCTGCTGCAGCAACCTCGCCATTGTCGACCGTCTCTCTCTGATCACATCCCAATGCAAAAAGGTCACTGATGCCGCGGATCATAATCATGAATGCCGGCACGCCGCAAATGTCGGGCTCCGATCTGGTATCAGCTCAACTTTCGCTCGCCGGCAACTCGGTTTACCGTTCGGCGTGGTTTGCTCAGGAGGGCGATCTGATAGTGTCCCCCCTATCTATCCCGACGGATCTGCTCTCCTACGTTGGCGCGACGCTTAATTTCGACGCCTCCAGTCTTTCATTGCTTGTACCTGGAGGCGGCCGCGAAGCGCCGATTCTCAACGATTACGCACTGCTGTCCAACAGCATGGTTGAGCAAATCAACAGGCATATTCGTCAGAAATCATCCTGGAGCATGTATCCCTGCTACTCCAGCGAAGGCGTGGCGCGGCTGGCGTCCGTGCTGGGTATACAGCAGACTGGCGACGAATTCGCTCTACAGCGTGGGCCTGATCTATTGAACCGCAAGAGCCACTTCCGTCAACTGGCGACAAGCGTCGCACTTCCGTTGCCCAATGGCTCCATAACGACGAATTCGAACGAACTGTTCCGAGCGGTCAACTCGCTCCGGCACGAAACCGGCAGGGTCATTTTGAAGCTGGACAATGGGGCCGGCGGGGTCGGAAATGTCATTCTGAGCAGCAATGAAGACGGTCCGCTATCCGGGGCGAGAGAGACCCGACAGATTGCCTGGCCGTCGTTCGATCCGGACGTACTTTGGTCTGAGATGACAACTGCGTCATGCAAGACGCTGGTGGTCGAATCGTACCACTTGGCGCGGACTGCGTTCTATCTTGAGTATGAAATCGAGCGTGATGGCTCAATCACTTTCATCAACAGTGGGAATATTCGACTACGCCGGAGCACCGATCGATCTGAACGGGCTCTGATCTGGACAGGACTTGAGCTTCCAAGCGATCTGGGGAATGAGCAATGGTTGACTGCGCAGGCGCATGCCTACCGATTCGTATCCCTTGTCCGCAATCTAGGATATCGCGGACCAATTAATATTGACGCAATTTTCGCGAACGACGGACGGCTGCTATTCAATGAAGCGAACGGCCGCTGGGGTGGCGGCTCGGTGTTGCACAGCATCGCCGTCCGGCTCCTGGGCTTCGACTACTCCGCCTCCTACGTTATTTCATCCGTGAGGAACGTTCGATCGAGTTCGCTCCGGACTGCACATGAACGTTTCGCCAAGGAGGGTTTTCTATTCGATGGCACACGCAAGCAGGGCGTGATCCCGCTTGCCGTTGACGAGGAGGCTGGCACGGTGGAGTGCCTCGTGATTGCGTACGACCGGGCCGCCGCCGGCGATCTGAAACAACGGCTCCTCACACTGGTTTGATTGGAATCACAGTAACCACATCTATCCTGCCACTCCATTCATTCGAACTTGCCCCTGCTTCCGGTAGCGTGCTGGAGAACGGTACCTGGGAGGTGACCCGAAATCCGCGTCCGTCTCGCATGATGCGGATATCCGTTGCCGGCTGCGCTGTTCAGCCGGAGACTGATCCGGGCGAAAACCGGCGGTCCGATGGAGTCCGTCAGCGCAAGCCGCGATCAGTCCTGAGGCGATCCCGAAGTGCCGGTCGATCGGCGATGAGGCGCTCGAGGTGCAGCGGCTCACGGTCCGGCCGCTCTCCTTGCGCCAATCGTCCGACCAGCGCTCGCGTCGCGTCCACCACGAAGACTCGGCATTCATAACCGTTCTGCTGCTGGGCCATCCGTGCCGCTTGAAAGCGGGAGCCGAGACGTGCTGCGAGCTCTGCAACGGCACTGTTGCAAAGCCCGGCAGAGTCATAGTGATAGGCAACCGCGGCTGTCGGCACGCCAATCAACCAGCAGCAGCGACCAATGCGATCCGCCGCCCCCAACTCCAGCATCATTCACCGGGACGAACAAGAAGTTGGCGACATCTGTATCATCCTCATTGAAGATCGGCAGCAGGATCTGCAGGCGGTCGCTCTCACTCGGAACCAGGCGCAATAGCTTGGCTTGCGCCGGCTGTACGAATCCGGTCTGGCGAGCAAGATCTGGATTGTTCCAATACAACTCCTCTTCAACCAGGGCGTAATCGGCGGCGATATGTTCGTCCTGCAACCATTCGGTCAGGCCAAGCCGCTGTCCGCTGTGCCCATCCACCGAGGTTGTGGGAGTCACGCCTTCGGTCCCGGCATCAGTTGGCGTGCGTGATGGCGCAAGCTGGCCTTCATCACGCAATTCTTGAGACAGCAAATCAATCAGGGCCTCGACACCCCGCTCGACATCAGACGAACGCGTCTCGACAGAGGATGGCGTTGCCGGCACCATGCTCCAATCAAGTCGGGCGACGTCGGCAGCGACCAGCTCGAGGTGGATCCAGCTGTTGCCGGCCGTGCTACTTGCTCTGCCTCCGGCGCGCGCTCGGGGCTGGCTAACCCGGACCACGCCGGCAGGTCTTCCAACGCCCCCCAGAGCTGATCCTGATCGTAAGCCGTCCGCAGAAGCAATGGCCAGCTGACAGGTCCCTGCGGCGGTCCTTGCTGCGAAGCGGCGTCCACAACGTCCCCCGAGGCAGCTTGCGCCGCCGTCCCGTAGCCTTGTCCACTCTGTTCCTGCGAAACAGAAGCATCCGGCTGATTGGCTGGAGGCTGCGCCAACGCTTCGGCTATTGAAACGCTGATCTGGCTTGACTACCGCTCGAATGCGCCGTTTTGTGGAGCATTGTCGATCCTTTGCCTCTTCGCCGGTCTGGCGCCCGCCTCGTGCTCATCATCGCCAAAAACGTGCTCGGTGGAGAGGAAATCGCCCCAATCAGGTGCATTGATCAGCCCGTCTGCGGCAATCGCATTCTCGTAGTTCTCGCTCAAGGGGTCTACGTGCTCACCGGGATCTGGAGCCTCGTGAGGGTACCGAATCCGCGCGAGCGGCGAAAGGGTGCTGGCTGCAGGCGGTACCGGCGAGAGATGGTCGTACTCTTCCGTGGCAACATCCACAGGCGAATTGGGGGCTCCTAGTAGTGCATTGTCCGGCGCAGCTTATCAGCCGTGCGTCTGAGTTCCACGGCGCGAACACCTGCGGCCGATTTGGCCAGATGTGCCAGTGCGGCACTGGTCTTTGCATGACCGCCGGACCTCTTGTAGGTCTCGACATCCTCATCCAGCGACTCGTCGGATAGTCGGGCGGCAATGCTCTGCTTGTGGTTTTGGCGCAAGTAATTGCTGAAACCGATAAGGAAAGGTGCATAGTTTCTGGCAGTCGGCCGGGATTCTGCGGCTTTGTAGTCTTTGATCAGGTCCGCATCTTCGGGATAAGGGCTGAGCTCAGCACGGGGCTTCCTTGGTGCAATCCCGGCAGCCGACTGAGAGGCCCGCAGATGTGCCAGTGACGCCGTGATCTGCTGCTCGCCCCCATTCGCCTTAAATGACGCGGCATCTTTATCAAGCGACTCCTCTCCGGTCCGGGCGGCAATCGCCGGTCTGTTATTTGCTAACAGCCACTGGCTCAATTTGCGAATATGACGGGCGATCGCCTGGGCGCTCGCCTCTTCGTATCTGGCTGCGACGAGTGCCTTCTCGAGCGCCGAAACAAGCTGCGCGTCTTCGGGATGGAAGAGGTTCGCGACCGTTTTGGCGCGACTTGCATTGGGTGCAATTCCGTCTGCCGACTGTGAGGCCCGCAGATGTGCCAGTGCCGTGAGAGCGCGCCGCTTGCCGCTCTTGTCAAAAGCTGCTGCATCCTTATCCAGCGACTTATCGTAAAGCCTAGCAGCAATGGCCAGCTTTTCGTTTGAAAAAAGCCATCGGCTGAATCTTCGGAGAATCCGTCCATTGGTTTGGGCGGTGATCTTCTCGAAGTTCGCCTTGATGAGTGCGTTCTCAAGCGCGGAAATGAGCGGCGCATCCTCAGCATGCAGAGATGCAGGTTTTCTCGCACCGGTCCGCAAATGCTTCAGCGCGGCACGGATCGCCCTGGAGCCACCGGATTGCCGATAGAGATCCATATCTTCGATGAGCGACTGATCCTTATCCAGCCCATCCTCGTCGAGGCGAGCGGCAATGCTCTGCCTGTTGTTTTCGCGCAGGTAGTGACTGAAATCGGTCATAACACTTGCATAGGTCCTGGCAATCTTTGATGTGCCGGCGGCCGCCGCGTCTTCCTTGTACTGCTTGATGCGTGCCGCGTCGTCCGGATAGGCTTTCAGGTCAGGTTGGCCTGCGACCGGCGCAACGCCGCCCGCTGCCTGAGAGGTCCGCAAATGAGCCAGTGCCGTACGTACGTTCGTGGCACCGCCCTTTGCTATGAATTCCTCGATCTCTTCATCCAGCATCTCGTGGTCAAGCCGTTCCGCCATTGCCGGCCTGTGGTTGCCAAAGAGCCAGCGGTCGAAGCCTAAAAGATAATCGACATTGCTCCTGGCTGTGCTCTCGGCGGCCCCGCCCCTGAGGAGCGCCTTCCTAAGCCCGAGAATGAGGGGAATATCCTCGGAATAAAGGAGATCGGCGCTGCGCCCGACCTGGCCTGCTTGCGGCGCCAGATAAGCCGAGGGGCTCGGTTGATCCATGACGCTCGAGGGCGCATCCTGCTCGTGACCTTGCGCAGGCAGTATCTCTGGCCAGCCGACCGTTCGCTGCCACACGCTGTCGGGCGCAACGGCGTCTGCCGACCACATTTCACCCGTTACGGCCGCGGCTTCCGAGTCGGGACGAATACCGCCATCAAGCTCGACCGCGTCATCGCCAGCCAGTGTCTTTCGCAAGTCGGTCAGTGCAGCTCGAACCTTCGGGTGATAACCAGGGGTGGCCTCATAGCGCATGAGGTCTTCATCCAGCGAATTGTCGTGAAGCCGGGCAGCGATGGCGGACTTGGCGGACTTGGCATTGTTACGCAGGTACTTGCTGAATCTGCCTAGGGCAGTTCCATACCTGTATGCCGTCGCTGCTTCCTTACGCTCGTTAATGACAGTCGACTTGTACTCCTTGATGAGCTCGGCGTCCTGAGCAAAGGGGCTAGCCCGCGACGGGATCAACTCCACTCCGCCCGCCACCTGAGAGATCCGCAGATGGCCGAGCGCAGTGAGGATACCCCGCTCGCCACTCTCGTTGAAAGCCGCTGCATCGCTGTTCAGCGTACTGTCGTGAAGACGCTCGGCAATTCCCTGCTTGCTGTGCTGAACGAGCCAGCGTCCAAATCTGAGAAGAGAATCGACGTGCCCCTTCGCCGTATGCTCCTTGAATCCGCGCTTGATGAGTGCCGCTCTTAATCCCTCGACGAGAGGCACATCCTCAAAATAAAGGGGCTCACTGCCCCGGTCTGCAAAAGCCCACACTGCCTGTCTCGGCTGCTGCACGGAGGGCAGCAGCATCGCCCGGGAGCTTCCACCATGCGATAGCGCCGAATATTCGTGCTCATCGGTATCCGTTAGGGGCAGCCCCTCGCTTCGCCATGCGCCGACCAGCCGGGCGGAGGTCTGCTCCGGCACGCCACTACCCGCATCGGCGATCTCTCCCGGCTGTTGTTCGAACGCCGCCGCGTCCGCCGAGGGGGAGACCGACGAGTTGTCTTGCGCGCCCACGCTGCCCGACTGCTGAAGCGCGCGACCAGGAGAGGGAAAGTTCATTCGCTGTCACTTTCGACGGTGAAATATCTGGGTCTCGGCTGCCGCATGGACAATCGGGCAATCGAGCGAGTGCGATTAGAGCATCAGCTAACCGCTTTTCTTCGCCTGCCCTTTGCACTAAACCCTAGTTTCGCACAGACCGTCCCAAATGGTCCCAGCATCCGCCTGCTTTGCTAGACCGGATAGCTGTCGAGAACCTGACGAGCCCGCAGCTTTCTACGAGCGGCGCGACAACACGGTCGAGCACGCGCCGGAACACCCGCAGTTCGAAAACAGTGACGAGGACGTGCCGCGATGTTGCCCCAGTATTCTTATGAGGCAAGTTGTGCGATCGTGGCTTCTTCCATGGCTCGGCTCAGCATTTTGGCAGCCTGGGCGAGGAGCAGCCTGTCCGCGCGGGTGTTTGCGCCGACTCCCTTAAGCCAGAGCAATTTCGGTCGCTGAATTCCACCATCTACCGCCACGCTCATTGCAGCGGGCGGATCAGCTGACGATCGGCGCCCAACGAACGCATCTCCGCACTGGCCCTCCAAAACAGATGGACCCAGCAAAAACGTGTTCACTGCTCGAAGCGCCCGGTTCCCACTTTGACCAACGTCTTCGTCACCTCGTTCCGGTGGACTCTGGAACGGCCGACGCCCCCTTTGTGCGCGCGAGCTCGCTGCGGGACCTTGACGGGTCACCACGTCATTCCTTTCCGAATGGCTCTCGCCGACGGTCTTCGGCGGATCCGATTTGACAGCGCGTTCCGCAGCGACAAACCGCTTCGCAGGACAGATCTTCTGCAAGATGGGTGCGATCTGCCGAACTCAGCGTGAGACCTCCGCGCCACTCAACTTACTCGCAGGTACTCGAGCTAACTTGCTTCATGGCCGCTGGTAGAGCTTTCGATGACGCGTCGGTTTGTGCCGCTGCGCTTCGAACAGAAGTAGACCAGCGACCGGCGCTCCCCGGCGGATACAGGCTTCACCTCATGCCGCAGCCTACATGTTGTGACAAGCACCGCACCAAATGGTGGTCGAAATACCTGCTGCTCGTACGCGCTCGGATATACGACGAATTCGCCACCCTCAAAATCTTGCGCGAGCTGCACAATTACGGAGTACTCAAAGTCTGGATCGCTCTCGGCATCCAAATGGATGCCAACAAACGAACCGGGAGGCATACGATGCAACTGGCATCTGCGAATCACATAATCCGACGATGCTCCCAGGATCGTTTTTAATGCGAATCCGCGGTCTTTCCTTTCAAGCAGATCGATGATTTGCCTCGGCGCTGCGCCATCCACATTGCTGGGACTGCGGCCGGGCGGGTCCACCCTTACGCGTTTGACAAAGACGTTGTGCGAGTCGCCGGCATCTCCCAACCGCACCTCTTCTTCGGGAATCTCAGCCTGCAGCTGATTGATCCTCGCCAGTTCATCCTGTGTAAATAACGTCTGGGAGCCGATCACGATCGTACCCTTCACCAAGAGCTCTACGCGGAATTTCGTCAGAGCCTCTTCTGAAAGTAGGCCCTTTTTGTCATGTGCTGAACGCGCCATTGAGTTCACTCCGGGGTTGGTTCTTCGATGCACAGCCTGGGTCCTGGTTGCATCGAGCTGAATGCTTGTTCCCAATGCTCGCCATCGAACTCGTCTATTTTGATGCCCTCGATCGTTGTTTTATCCAGGCATCGAACATTGACGCTGAACCCGGAGGGGTTCGACCGCGGCCGATAGAATGGCTTGACGCCGCAAACCCGACAAAACGTGTGCCGGGCGATGTTCTTGTTGAACTGGTAAGTGGTGAGGAACTCTTCGCCGCATTCGATCGTGAGCCTATCGCCAGGTACCAGCAAGTGCATAAATCCAGACATCCGGCAGATCGAGCAATTGCATCGAACTGCAGAGAGCTGCCGCGGCGCCCGGACGCGGAATTTGACAGAACCACAATGACAATGGCCACGGTGTTCGATTTCAGATCGGTCATTTTGCTCAAGTGAGACAATCCGGAGCAGATCGTGACACCACTGCAAGTTCAGTCGATAGGCTCGATCGAACTCGTCCAAAAAGAAACCATTGCGGTCAGCCGCGACAAGTTCGCCAATGAGGCGGCATGTCATTTCTCCATGATACTTCTCGGCCGGATCTTTTCCACCGACGTGGCTGCGGAAGTACTCAAGATCGTCAGGCCTCGCATCAAAGGTTTTGACCGTGGTGGTCCACAGCGCCTGGATCATCTCCGCAGCGTGCAGCTCAAAAGCGACCATGTAGGCGCAACGCACCACGGGATCTTTCGCTGACAATCCGTCATAGAGAGAATGCAGGTACCGGTTCGTCGTGGCGCTATAGTTGGGACGTATTGCTCTGCCGAGCAGTCGCGATGCATCCCTTCTAAACAGATTTGAGTGAAAATTTTCGGTCAGCAGAATATCGGGTAGCGCCGCCTTGCCACCCTGGAGAACTCGGCCATAGCCGCCCGTCTCGTCCCAACAAATGAAATTAGCGACGACGCTGGTCAGTTCAATATCCCTGGGAAGATCCCGATTATGATGCATTGCATCGAATATGAGATCTTTTTGCGACCCTGCCTGCAGGTAGGGAAACGCCTGTGACATCGCCAGGTATTCAGGCAGCAGGCTACCAACCTGCTCTTCGGACAGTTCCTCAGCAAAGGGATGCGCGCCAAACAGAGCTCGCGCACGCTCAGTCAAATGCGCACAAAAACTCTGCGGAGGCTGATCCGGCGAAAATCGAGAAGCTTGAGAAGACGTCATTTGGACGATAGCCATGAGGGGAGAACGAGCCCTGAAGAAGCGAATTCTCGTCGGGACCAGCTATTGGCCAGTCGAGACAGACGAGCTAGTTGGCGCGATGGCGCATGATCGCCGTCGCCTCCGAGGCGAACTCTGCTCTTTGCATCCTCGCGGCCCCCTTAGCCGGGCGTCTTGAGCCCAATCCTGTTCACACATGGAGCACGCCCATTGATTGAAGCGGCGATAATTCTGTCGGACTACGATCCAGATCAGTCCAATTCCGCGCATAGTTGGCGCCTCCAGGCATCACGCGCAGATTCATGGTGAGTTATTGGCCCGCCCAAAAGCATCGGGATTTTGCATCACAGGAGGGGGCTCTGTTTGCGCGATCGAGCCTCGCTTGACGTCGGTCGCAAGATGCATCGAATCCCCGCGGTTTCTGCTCATTGCTCATTTTTGACTGGCTACGCGCTTGGGACAGCGCTTCTAGAAGGAGGCGTGTCTACCGCGCTCTTAGGAGCTTCCGCCACGATCTGCGCGAGATGTCGGCAGCTCGCCCCCACGAGCGTCTGAGAAAACACCGCCGCTGCTCTTACCCGTTCCGCCTGCACTCGTCCGCTCCTGTGGTCTTGCACGTTTCCAGCAATCGCCGTGCCAACCCTGGTCTCGCGCCATAAGTTTCGGAATAGTTTGGTAAAACGTTCATGCCGGCTCGTCAGGACAGGTGTCTTGAGTCTGACACGGTTTGCATGGCTGTCGGAAATCGAGCAGCGAATAAGTGCCAGCCTCTGCCCACGAGGGGCATACGTCCTTGACCGCCAGAATGTCCGAACAAGCCTCATAGCTGCCGTGAGCCGGCGAATCGCCTCAGGTATTCGTCAATTCTTGTTTGAGGTGAAGTGCGCTTGCGGCAATTGGCGTCGAGATCTGCTGGTGCTCCGCGAACCGGCGCTGAAATATGTGCACTAATCTAATTATCGCCGAAAATACGCCGAAAAGATCAGGCGCCTTCCGCTCGGCCGGTAATGTCACCAATGACAAAGTCACGGCCTGATGCAATTGGGCTGGCGTGAGGTTTTCCGAACCGGCCATTTTTGACGGGAAGGAAACTCGCTTGTCACAGACACTTATTCAGCACGGGACGGTTAAATCGCGCGTCAATGCGATCCTGCGTGCAACCAGCGGCAATTTCCTCGAGCAATTCGACTTTTTCCTGTTTGGCTTTTACGCCAGCGCTATCGGACGAGCCTTCTTCCCATCCGAAAGTGAAACAGCCTCGTTGGTCAACACTTTCGGCGTGTTCTGGTTGGGTGCCTTAATGCGTCCAGTAGGCGCAATCGTCCTCGGCGCCTATATCGATCAGATCGGCCGTCGAAAAGGCCTGATCATCACACTATCGATCATGGCGATCGGCACTGTCATTATCGCTTTCTGTCCCAGTTACGCGACCATTGGCATTGCAGCCCCGATTATCGTTTTGGCTGGACGGCTGCTGCAGGGTTTTTCCGCCGGCGTCGAGGTCGGCGGCGTTTCAGTCTACCTGGCGGAGATCGCAACCCCAGGCAATCGCGGCTTCTATACATCCTTTCAATCGTCCAGCCAGCAGGTCGCGATCTTTGTCGCGGCAAGCGTGGGCTACCTGCTGAACGAGTCGATGCCGGCCGAAACCGTCGCCTCCTGGGGGTGGCGCATTCCGTTTTTTCTCGGCTGCCTTATCATCCCGCTTATCTTCCTTCTTCGTCGAACACTGGAGGAAACGCCGGAATTTCTGGCGATGAAGAAGCATCCGAAAGCCCGCGAGATCTTTGCCTCGGCGCTGGTCGGCTGGCGCATAGTCGTTCTCGGAATGATGATGGCGATCCTGAGCACAACGACCTTCTATTTCGTCACCGTTTACACGCCCACTTTCGGCAAGACAGTCTTGAAGCTGTCCGCTCAGGATGCTCTCCTGGTGACGCTCCTGGTCGCCATGACCAATTTCATCTGGAATCCAATTGGCGGCGCCGTCTCCGACCGTATCGGCCGAAAGCCAGTTCTGCTCGCCATTGCCGGCCTTGCATTGATGAGCGCGTATCCGGCTTTGAACTGGCTGGTAAGCGCTCCCACCTTCGGCAAGATGTTGGCGGTCGCGATGATGTTCTCGTTCTATTTTGGCACCTACAGCGGAACTATGTTGGGCGCGCTCGTTGAGATCGTGCCCGCGCATGTGCGCACAACTTGCTTTTCCCTGGCCTTCGCACTCGCGGCCGCCTTGTTTGGGACCTTTACGCCGTTGGCCTCGACCTGGCTCATCGAGCGGACCAACGACAAGGCTTCACCGGCGTATTGGCTGATGTTTTCAGCCACGCTCGGCATCATCGCGGCATTGACCATCTATCGGGGCACCGCCAAACCGTCGAGAACCGCGGACCGTTCACACCCAGAACCAAATGACAGCACCTTGGGCGTGCAAACGGCATCGCCCTAGCATGGTGCTCCCGGATGCAGACAGGTTTCGCCTCGTCGTCACCGCCATCTCGAAGCTGGACTTGTGTTTTGGTCTGACTGACCTTCTATCCAGATCAAGCATCACGGGCTGATACCGCAAGATCGGCTTCGAGCTTGGGTTGATGCTTGAAAATAGCGTCTATCAGCGCCTGCGCGGGTTGCTCCGTGGCCTCAACCAAGGCCGCCTTCTCGGCGCGTGCAGAGGGGGCGAACACTCGCTTGACGACGGTCGGTGAGCCCTTGAGACCGCATTTGGAGATGTCCTCAACGCCTGCGTCGTGCGCGCTCCATTTCACGATCGGCGCCCGTGCGGCACGTAAGGCATCCGCCATCGCGCCGCGCCGAATCTGGTTTGTCGCCTCCAGCATGGTGACGAGACAGGGCAGCCTCGTGTGCAGGACCTGGATACCACCTTCGGAACGTCGTTCCGCTTCGATTGTGTGTGCGGCGAGATCCAGGGATCTGACCTTGGCGACGTAGGTAAGCTGCAGCACGCCCAGGCGCTTTGCGATGCCGGGCCCAACCTGCGCGGTATCGCCGTCGATGGTCTGCTTGCCCGTGAAGATGAGGTTTACCGGGCCATATTCCTTACCGATCTTTCGGATGGCTGTTGCCAGTGCATACGTCGTGGCAAGGGTGTCCGAGCCCGCAAAGCATCGATCGGTGAGCAGTACGGCGCGATCGGCGCCATAGGTCAGCGCCTTCCTCAAAGAGTCTTCCGCCGACGGCGGGCCCATTGTAAGCACGGTTATTTCGCCGCCAAACCGATCGCGCAGTTCCAGCGCGGCCTCAAGCGCAAAGAGGTCATATGGGTTGATGATGGTCGGCACACCCTGACGCATGATCGTATTGGTAACGGGGTGCACGCGAATCTGTGCAGAGTCGGGAACCTGTTTGATGCAGACGACATTGTGCACGGAGTTGCTCCAGAAGTTACGACACTGCGAAGAGAACAGCAAGTCTCGTACCACAGCGACTCTCCGTGGACTGTGCTCGCCATTACAAAGGCCTGGACGGAGCCGATCGAGCGACCTGGCGCGGTTTTGTGAGGGACGAATACCGACATGCGTCGAAGCCGCGACAGCGCCGTGCCGCCGCCGGGCACGTCAGGCAAGTGACGCCAAGATCCTTGCGCTCAAAACCGCTTGATCTCGATTCCGTATTTCCTCAACGCGTAACCAATCTGACGCGGCGTTAGCCCTAGCAAGCGCGCTGCTTTTGCCTGCACCCATCCAGATTTTTCCATGGCTGCAATGACTCGCTCGCGATCGGCGATCTTCGCGCCACTTACGAGGACCGTGCCGGGAGGAGCAGCCAGCGAGGCCAACTCGCTGCCGCCTGGCGGAGCCGGCGCGGTCGCTTCAGGTAGCGGAGTGATCGACTTAGCCAGTACCGGCGTGGTCGGGACCGCCGGCATGATCATCTCCTCCGATGTACTTTTCCACAGCATGGCGGAAAGACATTGGCCGTGGCAACAAGCGAAATCATTTCTCACGATCGCTGGCCCGGCGGACAGCGTCGCCGTGCGCTGAATGCAGTTTTCGAGCTCTCGGACATTTCCGGGAAAGCCGCAATTCATCAGCACATCAATCGCGCTCGCATCCAAGGTCAGCGTACGCCCGTTCTCGTTATTGAAGTTCCTGAGAAACTCGCTGGCCAGCAGCGGAATATCACTGCGCCGCTCACGCAGCGGCGGCAGGAGCAAAGGAACGACGCTGATCCGATAGTAAAGGTCTGCGCGAAACTCGCTCTTTGCTACGGCCTCTTCCAGGTTCCTGTTGGTCGCCGCTATGACACGAACATCGACCTTGATGGTCTGGTTGCTGCCGACGCGCTCGAACTCCTGCTCTTGCAGAACTCGCAGCAATTTCGCCTGGAACGGCGCCGAAATCTCGCCGATCTCGTCTAGAAATAGTGTCCCTTTGTCAGCAAGCTCGAAGCGCCCCTTGCGCGAGCTGAACGCGCCGGTGAAGGCACCTTTTTCATAGCCAAACAATTCGGACTCCAGGACCGTCTCAGGCAGCGCCGCGCAATTCAGTTTGACGAAGGGCCGCTTGGCTCGAGGTGACGACTCGTGAATAGCTTTGGCTACCAGTTCCTTTCCGGTCCCGGATTCACCGCGCAATAGAACCGTGCTGTTCGATTTGGCTACGATCGCGATCTTCTCGAGAAGCCCACGGAGCGCCGGGCTGTCGCCAATGATGCCATGAACGTGGACCTTCTTACGATCCCGTGCAGGCTGCCTAAGCTCGAACAATTGCTTTTGTAGCCGGTCCTTCTCCACCATCAGCCGTTCGCGGTCGCAGGCGAACAAGCGGTGCAGCTTCACTGTCTGTCCCACCAAATTGGCGATCATGGCAAGCAGCCGTGTGTCGTGATCGAGCCGGAGACTCGACCTTTCGTCGCGGATACGGTCGACTGTCAGCGTACCCACGACCTTGGGGTCGATGCGAATTGGCACTCCGATGAACGAGACGGGTGTATTATCCGAGGCGCCCAGCACCTCGAGGTCGGCAGCGCTGAATGCCGGCTCGGCTGACACATCCTCGGCGACAAGAGGCCGGTTCTCCGCGACGATTTGGTTGATCGCCTTCCGGGGCAAGCGCATCCGGTACCGTTCGTCGCTGCCTTCGCTCCAGCCGTCGCCCACGGTGATGTCTGGCATCCCGTCATCGTCGAACAGTGAGACGATGCCGTGTCGCATCTGCACAAACGATTGCAGAAGCTCGAGAACTTGGGCCAAGGTGACTTCAAGCCGGCAAGGAGCGGTCAGTATCTTCGATATTTCGAAGATGCCGGTCAGTGCGCTCTCGCGCAATGGCTCGACGGAGAGCTCGTGTTGCGGCTCCACTTCTGAGGCAGGCCTTTCGCGTGCGGAAGCGATATGCAGCATGAGGCGGTCTCCGTTGTTTTGATCATCCTCCCTGGCGACTTGTTCTGGTTTGCGAGCTTCGTTAGGCATGTCATTCTCGATCTAGGGCCAAGTGTTGACGAGACGCCGTAGAAGCGTAACAGCTTTTCGTGGCACGACGATAAACTTTCAGTGCGTTTCTTTTGCGGAATGGATGCCCGACGTCAGCGTAGAACGCACGTTCCACTGCTGCAGCTCAAGTCAGCTGCCTCGCAAGGCGAGGCCGATCACAGATGTTGCCCACCGTTGATCGGCAGCTCGGCTCCCGTGACGTAGCTCGCAGCATCTGAGCACAGGAAGAAGATGACCTTGGCCACCTCATCGGGCGTTCCCACTCTGCGCAGCGGGATAGTGGGCACAAGACGCGCTGCGGTTTCGGGCGACAACATGTCCGTCCCGATTTCGCCGGGAGCGATCGCATTCACACGAATGCCGTGCGGCGCGTAATCATGTGCCATTTCGCGTGTGAGACTTGCAAGCGCCGCCTTCGACGTCGCATAGGCACTTCCAGCAAACGGATGCACCTTCGATCCGGCGATCGAAGTCACATTGACGATCGATCCTGACCCAGCTCTCAGCTCGTCAAACAAACCCTGCGCCAGCAGGATCGGAGCCACGAGATTGAGATGAAAGACCCTCATCCAAGTCTCGGTGGACGTCGTCAAGGACGTTAGCCGATCCCCATTAGGTGTTTTCGGCGAAATCCCGGCATTATTCACCAGGGCGTGCAACACTCCGCCGCTCAAACGTTTCTTCACCTCGCTCACCGCGCGCGGCAGCATTCGATGGTCGCTGAGGTCGATCTGGACATGATCCTCGTTCCCTGATTCCCACGGGCAGCGCTCGCCGTCGAACGGCTGGCGCGCGCAAGAAATGATACGCCAGCCGGCTTCTGAAAACAGCTTGGCAGTAGCGTGACCAATTCCGCGCGATGCGCCGGTTAGAAGCATCGTCTTCCCTTCTCCTCGATGCACGCCGGCTTTATCGGCATGAAACGGACAAGTCGAGTGCATCGCCAGCAGCGGGCTCGGGATCAGATCGTCATTTGGCAAATCGAGACCCACGCCCACCTCCTCTCCTGTTGCGTGCTCGCGCACTCCAAGCAGGAATTGGGCCACCATAACTGAGGCAACGCCGCTCCGGCTTTGCGGCCTGGTGTCGCAGAACGCTTGGCAGGTTCGCAACGGCGCATTCGCTTTGCGACAACAATGGCATGTTAGCAACAAAAATGTCGGAACCACGCGCTCGCCTGGATGGATACGGGCCTGGAAGCGCGCGCTCTTTCCTGCTTGCGCAACCGCGAATCCGACAGCTGGGCAGCATTTGTCGCGGAGCAACGATCGGTCGGTACGGTCAGGCCTGTTAGCCGCGCCGTTCAGCGATCCGAAACTGACGTTATCATCCTGGCACGTCCGATTCCCTACAGCTGCCCGACCTGTCACGCACTGGCCCGTTTGACAGTCGCACATCGCCGCGAATTCCTTTCGCGTATCGTGAGCCGGTGCGCTGATTGTCTGAACGGCGTCCCCGGTCGCGCCTGCGTCAGTTGGGCGAGCGAGCGGCAGACGGCCTTGAGGGCCGTTGCGCCAATCGATCCTGGCCAACAGATAGTTCAGCTACGCCGGAGAGATCGTTTCCGGTTCACCCGCGACCGATGTCCCGATGATTCTTCCTTCTCCCTAGCCTTTTGGTGAACAAGTATACTCCCTGCCACGCGTGCCAGACACCTTCACAAGATCGCTCCGGCGACCGCGGAAGACGAAGATGCGCGCTCAGCGGGCCAGCACCTTCTACGTCCTACACTTCAGCTGCCAACGGCGGAAAGCTCCTGGCATCAGACTGTCGCAAGCCACACCCGCGCCTTCGAGGTCCTGGAAAGGAGGCACTGTTGGCTCATTTTTCAGAGCATGGCGCTGCTCGACCTCCCGAGGAGCAAGCATCAATGCATACCATCCCGTCTAACGTCGGCCGCGGTGATATGGGAGCGCAGCCTTGTCCGACGTCAGGAAGCCGAATTCCCAAGGTTCGCGCGAGGCGAAGACGGAGATTGGCGCGCACCTTTTTAGCGCGGCGGGGCAATTGTTGATCGACGTTGAGCTTCGCACTCCCGAGGATTAGCGTCCTCCAGGGTAACCTCGCTGCCAGCGGCCACTTCGCCAACGATTTTACGCCCTGAAAACACGTGATAGCACTTTTTGATGCAAAGAGCGGCCATCAGATCAATGAGGCAAGCTACGACGTTCATGCCGTCACGACCTCTTGGGAGGCTTCTTCAATCAAGATTAGTCGGCCCGGATCGTTGAGGTCGAACTCTATGACGCGTGGCGCAAACAGGCGTGCATAGCGTGTGAAAGCGCTTGTCGGAGGAAAACGAATTGCAGTGTCGCACCGCGCAAGGAGATACATTTCGGTAAGGGCGGCAAAGCCGCCCTCGGCTCCGAGCGCCCCGCTGTGCAACGGTCCGGCCTGAGGCGGCTTGAAGCGCTTGGGAATCGTGAAAACATCAGGAAATATCGCCGAAACCTGCTCGAGGACGTGCGCGCTGTCCGTGCACAGGAACGCCCTCACGGGTTTTGTGTGCGGCAACGCCTTGGCCCTTTCAATCGCATTACAGACCTGTCGCAGGGCGCGCTCCGGATCGGTCCAATACGGAGCATGCCCCATAATGTCCTCGCCGTTGCCGTGTCGAACATGAATGCCGATCATACTGTATGGCTCAAAGTGCTCGCGATAAATGGCATCGATCCGGGCCTGACTCTCAGGGCGCGGTTTAATGCTCCGAAAGATTTCTCGTTCTGCTTCTTGATCGCAGCGCCACATCAGGCAGGCGTCACAAACGACAGTGTTCGCATCGCTGTCTTGCTGGCTTTGAAACAATTGATCTAGTTCGTCGCGCTCTCGGAAAATTTGCTCGTCCGGCCGATAGACGCAGTCGATCGATGGCTTGTTCCACCAACTCGGGAAGAATGGTCCTGGAAACGAGCGCTGATTGATCTGGTCGTCGCAAATCACCCGTACGCCGGCAATGTCCTGAACTGGTTCAAAGAACACTGGAAAGGCATTGATGAACGGCTGGTCGAGATAACAAGACCCCCGCCAATCGATGACCAGGTTCCGCCCGGTCCGCTGTGCAAAACGCCAAGCAGCCGCCAGCGACCACAGGCAGTCGCCGAATCCCGTACGTCGTCGGGAAACTACGAACCTATCATTCTTCGAACCGCTCTGCATGGCCTCCTCCCGGGCTCCTGGTTGGACAAAAGACGCCATGGCAGACATCTCATGTATCATCTCGTCCGACGTCGCGGTCTGAAATTGCGGTGCCGGCGAGCTGCGTCGGTAGAACTTCATATCAGTGCTATCCGTGATGCGCCGAGATCCCGCAACACTTTCCGTCTTTTCTTGAGCGGCGTTGCGGCGACGTGCCGATTTCAGCCGGATGCCCGATGCCCCCTCCGTGCGTCGGACGGCCTGGCCTCCTCACATGCAGGCATAGGCATGGCCACGCTCATAAGTTACGGATATGTTTTGCTTTACACTTATTGCGGTCACAGGCCGCGTGCGGCGGATGCAGACGAATGCCTCGCAGCTCCCACACGAGCCGCAATTCCTTCACGAGATCTTCACGCTTGGCCTGGCCCAGCATGGTTGCGTCGAGCAGCCAGCCGAGCGACGCCTCGCCCTCGACCCGCATCAACATCTCGAAAAGCTCATGTGAGATGCGCATACTATCGTAGGCGGAATGTCCCGTGCGGATCTCGCAGACCGTCTCCTGACGATCTACCGCTACGTGAGAGCGGACACGATGAAGCGATGCGTAGGGTGGCAATGAAACGCCCAGTGCGCTCCAATCCTGCAATGTTGCCGTCCGCTTCTTGACCAGGAACGGCCCGACCACAAGTCCGTCCAAATCGGTCGTCAAGAACGTTACAATCGCGTCTGACACCGAATCAACGATCGGCTCGGCATTGTTGTTAAACGACGTGTTTAGAAGAATCGGTATTCCAGTTCGCTTCTTGAACTCGTTGATTAAATCCCAATAAGCGGGGTTTGTCTCGCGCGACACCGTTTGCAGCCGAGCGGTCCCGTCAACGTGCGTGATCGCACCGAGCACGCTACGCTGGGCTTCACGCACGCGAACCACAAAGTTCATGAACGGCAGCTCCCTCGTGCCGCCTGGAAGCTCGAAGAACTCGCTCGCATGCTCAACCAGTACAGACGGCGCAAACGGACGATAACTCTCGCGCTTTTTGACCATCTCGTTAATTCGATTCTTGTTATCGGCTGGCCGCGGGTCCGCAAGAATGCTGCGGTTACCAAGCGCGCGTGGGCCGAACTCAGAGCGGCCCTGAACCCAGCCGATTACAGCGCCATTTGCCATCCAGTCTGCCGCACTGGATGCTATGTCATCACTTCGTTGAATGTCGAGGTGGCCAGACCATGCGTTGAGCTCACGCTCCACGGCTTGCTCATTGCCGAGATCGGGCCCCCAATAAACGTCCGGCAGTCGCTCGCGCGGCGCCGGCCTGCCCAGCTCATTTGACACGATCAATGCAGCGCCGAGCGCGCAACCGGCGTCGTGCGCCGCGGGTTGAACAAAAATCTCGTCAAATAGGCCGGAATAAAGCAGCTTACCGTTCAGCGTGCAATTATGGGCTACCCCTCCAGCCAGGCACAAGCGTGCTATGCCTGTCGCTTCACGATGGTGCCGCAGGATGTGAAACACGATCCGCTCCAGCGCCTCCTGCAGCGAAGCGCTGACATCTCGATGTTGTTGGGTGAATGGCATTCCGTTTCGCCGAACCTCGATGTGGCGGACCAGGGCCGGAGCGATCCGATCCAGGTGAACGCGATAGCCACCCTTGTCCAACAACTCGTAGAACTGCGCGAAGAGTTCGCGATAGGGAGCGGGATCGCCATACGGGGCAAGCCCCATCACTTTGTACTCGTCGAACAACCCGTAGCCGAGATATCGGATCGTCTCGAGATAGAACAGCCCCAGGGAGTTACGTTCCGGGAAGCTTGCAAGTTGCGCAATTTCGATGCCAGACCCCACCGCCAATAAGCCGGAGAGAAAATCGCCACTACCGTCGATCGTAAAAATGAGACTTTGTTCGAACCCCGACATGGCAAACGCGCTCACGGCATGCGCTTCGTGGTGATTTACGAAGGAAAGCCGCGACGGATCGATCTCGGCGTCGAACTCCCGTGCCAGCAGCTGGCGCATCAACAGTTTGGCGTCCAACGGAACGGGCTTGGAAACAGAAAGACGCTCGAGCATTGTATTGCAGTAGGCTTCAGTCGCGTAGAACGCGATACGGTCGATCTCGCCGAGCTCAACTCCTGCGGTAGAAAGGCAGTATCGGATGGAGTTGCTCGGCAACTTGTTGGAGTGCTTGACGCGGTTGAGGCGCTCCTCTTCGACGGCAGCAATCACGCGGCCATCCTGCACAAGAACCGCAGCGCCATCGTGAAGAAATGTACTCGGCAACTCCGGCGAGCTTTCATAGATTCTGTCAAGACCACCACTTATTCCTAGGCACAACAACCAGCTCTCCATTTGATCATGGCGGAACGACAACTGCGTTCCACCTATCCGATCTGTGCGGTCACGCTCCGTCGGGTGCGCGGGCCAGACAACACAATACAACTTTGCAAATCCGTCTCGGCGCTTAGCGACAGGCGCTCAGAATGTAGCGGTGCAGCCGTCCGCACCGATCGACCGAACAGACGGCCAGAGACCTTGCTCGATCGCGGCCTCTCAAGTCCATTGCAGCGGCCGCTGCGACAGACCAGGTCATCCCGAGCTACCGCACGACGCATCTGACTGTGAATTTCTCCATTCTCGCTGAACTCACGTCAACGCAGCAGACGGCGCCGAAATACTGCTATCGACGCAAAAAAGGGCACGACCGTGTAAACGCAGAGCGCAGCGACATGCAGGACAGCACTGTCGACACCGCGTTCAAGCATCGCTGGGCGAATAAGGTCGACCGAATGTGCGAGAGGTAACAAGCCGACGAATTGCTGAAATGAGCCGGGCAGTTGGCTCGTCGGAAAGACCACGCCACACAAGAACACCATAGGACTAAGAACAAGTGTCTGGTAAAATACGAAGTAATCGTAACTTGGCGCAAGAGATATGACGACCATCGCCAGGCTGGCGAAGACAAGGCCAGTAAGGGCGATTGTTGGCATCGCATATAGAATGGATAGCCATGATGCATAACCCAGCGTGACAGCGACGATCCCGATCGCTGTTCCGGCCAGAACGGACTTACTGGCCGCCCACACCAGTTCACCCAAAACGATATCGCCAAGCGTGAGCTCAGTGGAGAGGATTGCTTCCCAGGTACGCTTGGCGTCCATGCGTGCAAAGGCTGCATACAGGGTTTCAAAGGTCGCGGACGTCATGGCACTGGTCGCGACCATGCCTGCCGCCAGGAACGCGATGTACGACGTCCCCTCAACGCGCCCCACGATCAGCCCAAGGCCAAAGCCGAGGCCAAACAGATTGGTCAAGGGATCTGCGAGGTTGCCGAGAATCGATGCAAGCGCCACTTTCTTCCATGCTAGGAAGTTCCGGCGCCATACCGCGATCCAGTTGTACGCGTTAGTGGGCATCACCGCCGCATAACTTTCACCCATCACTCACTTCTCCATCTCGCGCCCGGTCAACCGCAAAAACACGTCTTCGAGATTTGGGGAGCGCTGCAGAACACGAAGTCCCGCTCGCCCCCGCAGTTGCACGCGGACCTGCTCCGGATATGGCGCATAACAGAAGAGCGTCTCTCCACTCACTTCGATGTGCCGCGCATGGGGCCTGATCAGCTCGCGGAGCTGATGTGGATCACCTCCATAGATTTCGACCACGTTGCAGCCAATATGCTCGTCGATTAGCACATCTGGCTTGCCTTCGGCGATCTTGCGTCCACCCTCGAGGACGCACAGCCGATCGCACAGGCGTTCGGCCTCTTCCATAAAGTGAGTGGTCAAGAGAATCGTCTTGCCCCGCGCAAGTAGAACTCGCAGACGCTCCCAAATCAGGTGGCGGGCGTGCGGATCCAAACCAGTCGTCGGCTCGTCCATCACGAGCAGATGCGGGTCATTTATTAGCGCGCGTGCCAAGGTCAGTCGCCGCTTCATGCCACCCGACAGTTCTGAGACCCGTGCGTCCGCCTTGGTTTCGAGCCGCGCGAACTCGAGCAGCGACGGTACGACGGCCTCGATCTTGCGGGCGCTCATGCCAAAATAGCGACCAAACACCAGCAGATTCTCGCGTACGGTAAATTCAAGCTCAAGGTTGTCGAACTGCGGTACGACACCGATCCGCATGCGTGCGACACGAGCGCGCGCCGGTACAGGTTCATTGAGTACCATTATCTTGCCTGCGTCCGGCGAGATCATGCCGAGGAGCATACGGGCGATCGTGCTCTTGCCGGCTCCATTTGGCCCGAGTAGACCAAAGCACTCTCCGCGGGCAACCGAGAACGACAGTTCATCGACGATAGTTCTGCCTCCAAATGACTTTCTGACGCCGGCAAGGTCGATTGCTACCGTGGACATGCTCATCTTAGGCCGACTGGAGCCGTTTGGCCGGCGGTTGCTTCCTTATGACCGGCTTAGTCCAAAGCTGGCCGTCACACCACACATGCTCAACGCGCCCCCATTGACAGGCCGCCGCGGCGTCCGGAAAGAATCCACGCCCGTTCAAGTTCGCGCTCGTGTTGCAGAGCAACGGAAGCCCCGTAAGGCGCTCGAATTCGACGAGAAGTTCAGCGACTTTGTGTGGAGAGCTGCGGGAGATTGTCTGCAATCGCGCCGAACCGTCCAGATGGATGACAGCGGGAATCTTGTCGCACCATTCCGCCCTGGTCTGATGATCGAACAGCATGTAGGGGTCCGGCGTACCTGGGTTGAATATCTCTGGCGCGCGATCCTCCAAGCAGATCGGCGCCACCGGTCGGAAGTGCTCACGACACTTGATGTCGTTGAGATGATCCTTCATAGCCGGTGACGTCGGAGCCGCCAGAATACTTCTGCCGCCCAACGCGCGCGGACCCAGCTCGGCGCGCCCGGACAGGAACACTACCGGCTTGTTGTCGGCGAGAATGGCGGCAAGCTCACGCAGACTGCACGGCTCGGCCTCCCATTCCGACACCCCCTCGGTGACCTGCAGAGCCGGACCGCTGTAAACAGACCATTCCAACGGTCCAAACCCATTTCGCGCCGCCATCGCCGCGCAAGCAGCACCTATTGCCGAGCCGCTGTCATTCGGGAAGGGTGGCACCCACACCTCATCGAACAGGCCCGTCGCGCGAAGCGCACTATTCCACTTGATGTTGAGACCGCACCCTCCTGCCACACATAGATTTCGCGCGCCCGGAAGAGAGGAGTGCTGCAACAGAACCATCGCGATTTCCCGAACCAGAAGACGTTCCAGGAACATATGGAACGAGGCAAGGATGTCCTCCGCTCGTTTGCCCGTAAGGCGCAATGCGCTTGCCTCGAAAAACTCATGCGTGGCCGAAAGTAATGCTTCCGGATTGTGGATCTCCGCGCGGTAGCGACGAGCCTGCTCCGTGTCGGCGGCGAAGCGCTTCTCGTAGAGTTCTTGGAAAGTTGCGACAACGTCTTCGTCGACAGAGCCAAGCGCGATGTACGCCATCAGCTTGCCGGCGATGCCCAAATCCCAACTGGTGCGGTTCGGCTGCCTGTAAGGCCCGAAGTGAAGGCCGGCGGCAGCATAGGCCTGACCAATCATGGGACACAAGGACCTCACGAGCCGCGCGCCGCGAGGTTCGACATAGTAAAGGCGGGGAAAGATGGAGCCGTCCCAAACCAGACAGAACGCGGGTTTTCCGATGCTGGCAAAGGGGCTGGTGCTATAGGCCGACGCAACGTGGCCCGTGACGTGCGGGTAACTTTTATAGGGAAAGACCTTGTCGCCGAGGATCAGGCCAAAGCCTTCGACGGAATCAAGAAGGCCCTCAGCATGACGCTCGACATACGGTCCTCCTTTCAGCGTGATCGGCACCGCCCCACTAAGGACCTGGAACCGCGACTCGATCTCTCCATCCCAGCCATCGATGACGAACTGATCAATGTCTCGCGGATCAAGACCATGCTCTGCCAACGCACGCACGACCTCATCGAGGTTGTCGATGGATTGATAGCGTGGGTTGTTGCCGCGCTTTTCCTGCTCGGTGCAAAAGACGAGCCGCCCGTCCTCGACGAGAGCAATTGCGCCGTCATGTGTTAATTTGATGCCGCAGATGCGCATACGACCCCCTGATCTAATGACCGACAATTGAGTGTTTTAACGACTGCCCCGACTTCCGGAACAGGACGAGCAAGCAGTCTTCGTTGACCGACGTGGTTTGGCAGTGCAGACGCTCCACCTCCGACAGGCTCTCCTTGAAGAGAGAGATCACCGTCTCGGCACCAGCGGCATGACCCCAGTGTCGACAGGTGGCATCACGCGCGGACCCGAACACCAGAGCGCCGTCTGGGGCAAGCATGCTCACCAGGTTGCGGACCGCCGCGTGCATCTCGGAAACGTCATTGAGATAGTAGAGAACCTCGGCGACGACGATCAGATCGAACTTATCTGTGGTCGAAAACTGCTGAATATTGCAGGTTATCCAATTTATATGTGACCGATGCCCGGTCCGCAGGCGCGCCCGTTCGATCGCCTGCGGCATGACATCGACCACCGTTAGGCGTTGGCAACGCGGTGCAAGCATTTCCGTGAATGCCCCGGCTGCGCATCCGACCTCGAGGGCATGCTCGACACTCCCATTGCAAAACGACATCCGGAGTATTTGCGCGTACCGTTCCTGCTCGAACGCACTGCTGTCGAGATGCCATGGATCATCCACAGCGAGCTCGCGTTCCAGTAATTGATGGTTCTTGTACGCAGTCATGCGCCGATCGACCTACTTATACCCGCTCGATCGTTTCCGACCGCAAATACTCTCCGGCGCCGCCAAGCGCGATGGACGGTGAGGAACCACCGGCTTCGGAATTGTGCCAGACGCCACCCCTGTAGCCACAGGACCTGCTGCACTGTTCGGCGCCGGCAGGACCGCCCGCTCATCTCCTTCAGTCGGCTCGCTGACGATCGTGCGCGACAGCCAATCGCTGTTGCTCAATGTACAAAGGGCATACGCTTTGAGTGGCAGTAAAAGAAAGATGTTTATCGGTGTGTGGAGCGAGAAGCCGAGAAATCGCAATTCCCCCGCCCGAAGTGCAGCTACACTGCATCGAACCATCGTCATCGCCGCGATGGTCAGGCCCGTCCACCAGGGTACAGATCCGCCGACTGCAAGCTCGGCAAGCGCAGCCAGTGCTGAAAGAGCGAGTAGCAGTGGGCCAAGATTCTGCCCGACAACGTCCAGTGTGAGGTAGCCATCGAGTTCCGGCAGCAGACGCAATGCGAGAAACGTATCGCGAAATGTGCTGCGCGCCCAGCGCAGCTGCTGACGCAGGTATGGCCCGAGAGTGTCAGGGACAACTGTTGCCGCAATCGCGTCCGGAACATACTCGGTTCGAAATCCCGCCTTGAGCATGAGAATCGTCAGATGGCGATCTTCGCCGAAATCACTCGGCTTGCCGCGAAAGAATTGCGTTTCGTACTGATCAAGCAGCAGGGCAAGAGCAGAGCGACGATACATCGCACATGGACCGCAGCAGCACATGACCGCACCGAAGCGAGCTTGCGCCGCGCGCTCTTCGTTGCACGCCAACCAATATTCCATGTCGATCAGACTGGTCAGCCATGTGTCGTTGCGATTGCTCGCCACCAACTGGCCCATCGCGGCACCAATGTCGGGGTCCCGCATCTTCGCCACAAGCTTGGTGACCACGTCAGTGGCCAGTATCGTGTCCGAATCGACGTTAAGCACCAAGTCACCGGACGAGCCGCGTATTGCGGCGATCTGCGCTTTGCGCTTGCCAACGTTCCTGGCAAGCAAGATGATGCTGAAGCGCGCATCGTTGGCATAGATCTTATGTACAGGCCCCACAACGTCGCGATTTGCCGAGCCATCGTCGACCACGTAGACCCGCAGCTCTCCTTCGTAGTCTTGCCTGGCGAGCGACTCCAAACACTGGGCGAGCGTCTCCGGCTTCTCGTTGAAGCAAGGCACGATAATATCCACACTTGGCAGAGCCAGCTCGGATTGTCCCAGATCGCTCCGCAACGATGGCGCATTCCCCCGCCGCGCATACAGCGCCTGCGCGCTTTTGTAGATGGTCGAGAGCAGCGCGTAAGACGAAACCGCGACGGCGCTGGTTGTAGCGAGCAGGTCCATAGGGTGCCAGTTGTTGTTCAGTGAAGCTGAGGGAGCGGACGGATCACGAAGCCGCGGTGTTGTAGTGCTGGAACCAGGTAAGAGAGCGCTCTAACCGTCTGGTCTCGCCGAGTTGCATCAGCCCACGGCCCGTCCTCATCAGGAGGATATCCGTCGTGCAGGAGAACAATTGAACCCGGTCGAACTGCTCCGAGCACCGAAGTCACAATTCTGTTCACTCCGGGCTGGGACCAATCTCTCGGATCGACCGACCAGTGCACAGCCGTAAGGCCAGCCTGCGCCGACGTAGCGAACACCTCTTCGGTCCATTTACCGTAGGGGGCCCTCATGTGCCTGGGCACGGCCTGCCGACACGCCGAACGAATCGCCTCGCTGGCCATTAGCACCTCACCGCGCACCTGGACCGGCCCGCATCTGGACAGATCCGGATGCGTCATCGTGTGGTTCGCCACCTCGTGGCCTTGCGCGATCATCCGCCGAATGAGCTCGGGCTGCTCCGCTGCGTAGGTACCGATCACAAAGAACGTCGCTGGCACCCGATGTTGCGTCAACACATCGAGAACCTCTGGCGTGCAGAATGGATTTGGCCCATCGTCAAACGTCAAATAGACGGGGAAGCTTCCGCTCACATCAGCGTAGTCGCAAGGAACGGCAGACACGGGGACAAGCTCCTTCACAGCTCGGGCCCGTTCCGATCGATCATTGCGCCGGCGGGCCACTCGCTGATCGCGCTTTGAACCGGGAACACCACCACGATCACCTCTTCGATGCGGATCGGCGACAAATTGGGATAGACATCCGGATGCGTGGAGCGGACGCGAAGGCCCGACATGAGGGTCGCGAGGCCCTGTCTTTGCACCAGTCGGGTAAGATGCTTCTCAAGCGCGGGCCGGACCGTCCCGAAGCCGAACGGGACTCCAAGTTCGTGCAGTATAGGATACATCACCCGCAGCGCGTGGCTGATTCCCAGTCCCTCGAGATCCGGCCGCACGGCATACAGCCCAAGTTCGGCCACGAGTAGATCGACTGCACCAATCTTGATGAAGCGGCGCAGTAGTCCGACGTGAGCAGCTACACCATGGGCGTCGCGACCAATCACGCGGACCTCAGGCCTAGCGCCGGCCCAACTTCTGTTGCCTTCAAATGGCTGCGCATTGAAAGCACCGGTCGGCCCGTAACTCTTGCGAAAAAATTCGGCGAGCTCGGCATGCTCGGTAAGCCGCAGCTCGTTTTCCCAGCGAACGCTCCAATGAACTTGAGTACGCGCGGAAGGAGCTTCCGTGGCCCGAGATGCGACAATGTTCATGGCATGCTTTCCTACGCGAGTAATCTCAAGAGCGGGGTCTGTCACACAAACTCACTCACCGGACGCAGATCGATCGAGAAATGCGCCGTCGCGTTTTGTTGGATGCCGGTTCTCCTTTGCGCGCCCGGCGCCGGAGCAGATCGCTTGGGGTGGCGCCTTTGTGTGCGATCAGCTGATCGCCGCATTGAGGCTTGTCATTCCGACCGAATGCTGTGCCGAAGGCGTACGGACGGGGCGATTTGATCGTACAGATGTTATCTGCACCATGGAGCCCTTCTGCCTCGTCTATGGCGGCTATCGGCGCTTTGCCGGTAGTGACCTGACCATCGATGCGGACCACCTCGTTGAGGGAGCGTCCCAGTGACACCAGATCAACTTGGTTCTCATGCATCTTCGACACGCCCCGAATGCGATTGACAGTCGAGCCAATGGACTGTCGCCAGATCTATTTGGCATCCGCAATCTGCGCCTGCCGTTGTATCGCGACACTAGGGCGATGCTGATCCGGCCCTCAAGTGTACGCGGGTAAACCGCCGATATGGAAAGGGTTGGAATACACATACGAAGGTTTACCGAGCGCTTCGCGTTGCAACGGATACGCGGGTTGCGCTGGTCAAGACCGACGCCACTCGTACGCCTTCGCGTTGAATAACCGCCCAAGAAGCCGACAGCAGCCGCTCGCATTCAAGAGGTTGTCCAGAGCCCGTGCACGACCGACAGCCATCCTGGTGTTCCGACCATTTTCCAAACTGATGTTTGCTATCCAACATCCCGCAGTTTGGTAAAATCGATTGTTTCGATAGAATGCATCCACACGATGGATAGACTCAAAAGATGCGATTCAAAGGACTCGATCTAAACCTGCTCGTTGCGCTCGATGCTCTGATGACCGAGCGCAACCTCACCGCCGCGGCGCGTAAAATTAACCTGAGCCAGCCCGCTATGAGCGCGGCAATCGCGCGGCTGCGCACCTACTTCGGCGATGAACTTTTCACGATGCGCGGTCGAGAGCTCGTCCCGACACCGGGCGCGGAAGCGCTCGCGGGTCCCGTTCGCGAGGCCCTCTTGCACATTCAAATTTCGATTATTTCGCGAGATTCGTTCGACCCTGCTCAGTCCAGCCGTCGCTTCAGGGT
Source organism: Bradyrhizobium uaiense (assembly GCF_010811875.1). GTDB lineage: Bacteria > Pseudomonadota > Alphaproteobacteria > Rhizobiales > Xanthobacteraceae > Bradyrhizobium > Bradyrhizobium uaiense. The sequence goes on along the minus strand of NZ_VKHP01000001.1, from coordinate 29,935 downwards.
CATTCTCTCCGATTTCATGACAATCGTCTTTTTTCGACGAATTATGGACCGTATCGCACAGGAAGCCCCGGCTGTGCGCTTTGAATTGCTGCCCTTTTCGGATGAGCCCGACGAGTTGCTCCGCCGGGGCGAGGTCGACTTTCTCATTCTGCCGGAGTTGTTTATGTCGAGCGCTCATCCCAAGGCGACGCTGTTCGACGAGACTCTCGTATGCGTGGGATGCCGCACGAACAAGCAGCTGTCACGACAACTGACATTCGAAAAATACCTTTCGATGGGTCACGTTACGGCCAAATTCGGACGGGCGCTGAGGCCCAACCTGGAAGAATGGTTTTTGCTTGAACACGGCCTAAAGAGACGGATCGAGGTGGTAGTGCAAGGCTTTAGCCTTATCCCACCCATAATATTGGACACCCGCCGTATCGGCACGATGCCTTTGCGACTCGCTAGGCACTTCGAAAAGCGGATGCCCGTGCGGATTGTCGCACCACCCTTGCCTCTGCCCACATTCACCGAAGCATTGCAATGGCCTGCGTTCCACAACACCGACCCAGCGAGTGTTTGGATGAGGCGAATATTGTTGGAAGAGGCGTCCAACATCGCATCGGGGCATCTCGAGACATCTACTCGCAGGCGATGTTAAGTTCAGCATAAGGCGATTCCGGCCGTGTCTCGAGTATTGCGGCACGCCATTAATTCTCCGCCGACGCTTTCCATTTCTCGACGCGCGATGTTGCAGACGCCTGACGTTCGATGACGAAGCGCTCCGAGGGCTTGGCAGGTCGAGCGCGTAATAATGTTCCGGCTGAGGTTGGGATACCGGCGATACAAGTCGACGGACGCGCAGCGTTGCCGCGGGACACAATCGTTATTGGTGTGCAAATGTCCGACACGTTCAATTATTCGCTTGAATCCCACGCTGCGTGAGGTTGTAGGCTGCGCGCCTTGGCTCGCGCTGCGTTAAGCGGCGGTCGACCGGGCGCACAGCCGAACTCACGGCTTTGGCGGAACAACTTGGACTGGTGCCAATAGTTAAGACCGGGTCTTGTTACGAGGCGCGCGGGAGCGGCGAGCCTATTAGCTACGGGCTTGTAACGGTTTCCGGCCTCTGATGTCCGCCAACGGCCGAACTGTCCATTGTTGCGACGATTCCGCGACCTTCCTCTCGCGATCGCAAGGTGGGACGAAACCGATTCGGACCAGCCGGTGAGACCGCCCCAGACGTGGCCGCGGCCGGTCGTTTATACACCGCAAGCACGCTTGCGCCGGACAAGAAGACATGCGTTTCAAAGGACTGGATCTTAATCTTCTCGTCGCGCTCGATGCTCTAATGACTGAGCGCAGCCTGACTGCAGCGGCACGTAAGATCAGCCTTAGCCAGCCCGCTATGAGTGCAGCTGTCGCCCGACTGCGCTCCTATTTTGGTGACGAGTTGTTTGTAATGAGAGGACGAGAACTTGTCCTGACCGCACGCGCGGAGGGACTCGCCGCTCCGGTTCGTGAGGCGCTGATGCACATTCAGCACTCGATTATCGCGCGGGAGGCCTTCGACCCTGCCCGATCGAACCGGCGGTTCAGGATCTGCCTGTCAGATTTCATAACCGTCGTATTCTTCCGCCACGTCGTGGAGCGCGTCGCGCGAGAAGCACCCAATGTCGGGTTCGAGCTGGTGACGCTCACCGATGAACACGATGAGCTACTTCGGCGCGGCGAGGTCGATTTTGTCATCCTGCCGGAACTATTCATGTCCGGTACACACCCCAGAGCGGCCTTGTTCGAGGAGAGTTTCGTTTGCGTGGGCTGCCACACGAATAGTCACCTACTGAGGCGGTTGACATTTGATCGGTATATGTCGATGGGCCACGTTGCGGTCAAGCTCGGAGGCGCACGCAAGACCTTCGTCGAGGATTCCTTGTTACTCGATCTCGGCCTCAATCGGCGCATCGATATTCTTGTGCAGAGCTTCAGCATGATCCCACCCCTGCTAGTGGGCACAGGCCGCATAGGGACCATACCCTTAAGGCTCGCAAAGCATTTTCAAAGAACCGCGCCGCTTCGGATTGCCACGCTTCCCCAGCCATTCCCCACCTTCACCGAGGCAGTCCAATGGCCAGCCCTTAATAACAGCAATCCAGAAAGCATCTGGCTGAGAGAGATATTGCTGCAGGAGGCAGCTCGCATAGCAACTACGCGTGAAGAGGCATTCAGCATTAGCGCTTCGGGACAAGCGGATGATGCCGGCCCCTTCGCACGATCGGTCTCGCCGTTAGCGTAAGGACGTTAGCAAAGGTGAGCGAACCCGGCCCCCGGACCGTGTCCCAACGCGTGCAATTTCGGATCATCTCGCTCGAACTCATTGTCTCTCGTCAAAGCCCCTCATAGTTGGCGACCGTCACAAGCCCGAGGCCGTCCTTCTCGCACCGGCGGCGGGCTCGACGTAAAGCGGTCGCTCGAGCATGAGCCCGGCTTTGAGAGACAGAGAGGTCGCTACGTGCTCGCGCCAAAGCTACGCTGGCGCATTGCAAGCCCGGCTTGCGGCCGCGCCGCTCTCGAGACGGCAGGATCGGCTCGGCGGCTAATCACATCAACGCGGCGAATCGGTCGTGGCGCTCGCAATGAGCGGACGATCCGGCCTCGTCGGAGACCCAGCACCACAGCGAACGCAGTGCCGATTGATTGTGCATATGAATGTTGGACTCGCTCCGTCCAAGCAAGGCATCGCACGCGCGTGTTGCTCTGTCGCATCACCCGAGAGCGCATCGCATCTTCGTCTCTCTGCGCCGCCGGTCTGACTTCTTTTGGCCGCACCTCGGCCAAACGTCTTGACGAGGTGCGCTATGCCGACGCAATGACGAACAAGGAGGCCGTACGTTGGAGCAATACAGTGGAGTATTCGATCCCGAAGAGCTTTCTGTCTTAGGAAGTCTTTTTGACAGGGCAGTCTCCGCGCTGCCGCCATCAATGCGAACTTCGGAAAATCGGACGGCGATCGCCAAACTCATCCTGGAGCGCACAGCGGCCGGCGACACTCAGCTGGCATGCTTAACGAACCTGTTGATCACCATTTCCCCTCAGGGTTGATCGCGCGCCGTTCTAAGGATAGTCACCACTCCTGCGCTGGAATGGAAGACGATCCAGCTAGAGCTTTGAAATGGCTTGAATCCAACGTGACGTCAGGTTGTAGGCTTTGAAATTGAACAACATGAGCAAAGCTACACCAAGACGGCGTCGATGGCGCATTGGCGAACTTGCGGAAGCGACCGGAGTGACGGTACGCACGCTGCATCATTATGAACACACCGGCCTGTTAGCCGCTTCAGAGCGCACGGACGGCGGCCATCGGATGTACGACCGCGAAAGCATCCAGCGGGTTCATCAGATCCGGGCGCTACGTGAGCTTGGCTTCTCCCTTTACGAGATCCGTAAAGCTATGGAGGGCACGACTTCGCTGACCGACCTATTGCGCAAGCATTTGGAGCGAATTGAGCTTCAAGTTGCTCGAGCAACGCTGTTGCGAGATCGATTGCGCAACATGACGACCGACAGTGACGTTCAGGTCAGCGTAGATGAGCTGCCTGCCGCCTTGGACGCCATGTCGCGGATTGAGACGCGTAGTCAAACATCCCGATGCACATGCAAGTTGGCCGCAGAACGCGAGGAGCGATGGCGACGCATCCGGGACGACCTCCGCGATTGTATGGATCGAGGCGAACACCCTTGCGGCGAGCGCGCGAAAGCCGTCGCGATTGCCGCGCGCCTGCTGATCGGCGAAATCGCTGGAGCGGATTCCCGGGTTTCGACGATCCTGAAGGTCCTCGCACGCCTAAGCGCCCCACGCAGTTTGGCTGGTTGGGATCCCTGCCTCATGCAGTATCTCGATCTTGCCCTCTCCGGCCTGGAGGATCAGCCATACTGAGATCACCGAGGCGGCTTCGGACGGCTTGACCAGTCCGCTTGGCCGGCTCGATCGTCATGGCGGTTCGGCGTGATCCGCCGGCTTTGATGCCCGGCGGCAGCTTTACCAATCACCGGTCAGATTTTCTGCGAGGGTCTCGGCGATCCGCCGCTTTCTCTGATGCATTGAGCGAAGCTCCCGTTCAAGGAAGACTTGAATCGCACGTAACGTCAAATTGTAGGCTCCGCCATGGTCGTTGCCCGAGCTGACACATGCTTCGCTTGGCGATCCTTACCTGCGGGCCCGTGCTGGCCGCAGACAGTTGGGTTTAGATCGAGGTGCGCACTAGGAGTTCTGCAGTGTTGAATAGGTTTTACACTCCAGCTGCAGGTGCAGCCTTCCTTTTCTGTGCCCTCGCCTCGACTGCGCGGGCTTCGGACGTTCATATTGCCGTGGCCGGCCCAATGAGCGGAAACAGCGCGGCGTTCGGCGCGCAGATGCGCAACGGCGCCGCCACGGCTGTCGAGGCGTTGAACGCTTCGGGCCTGCTTCCCGACACCAAGGTGATACTGAGTATCGCTGATGACGCCTGCGACCCGAAGCAAGCGGTCGCCGTTGCAAATAAGCTCGCAATGGCTCAGGTGCGTCTGGTCGTCGGCCATTTTTGCTCGTCTTCGTCCATCCCAGCCTCCGACGTCTATGCCGAAGCAGGTATCATCCAATTGTCACCTGGTTCGACAAATCCTCAGCTAACGGAACGCAACATCCAGACCGTGTTTCGGATCTGCGGCCGCGACGACCAGAAGGGCACCGTTGCGGCTGAATACATTCACCGACATTATCATAGCGACAAGATCGCAGTGCTCGACGACAAGAGCACCGCCGGCAAAGGTATCGCCGACGCGGTTGAGGCACAGCTTCAGGGATTCGGCGAACACGTCATTCGGCAGAGCTATATAGCCGGTGAAAAGGATTATACGGCGCTGATCTCTAGATTGAAGAAGGACAGGGTACGCCTCGCCTATATCGGCGGTTATCACACCGAGATTGGGCTGATCATCCGTCAGGCATCAGAAGCAGAGGCCGGCTTTACCGTCATGGCAAACGACCCGTTGATGACCTCCGAATTCTGGGGCATCACCAGCAGCGCGGGAAACGGCACGCTATTTACCTTCATGCCCGACATAGCAACGAGTGCCAATGCGGCCAACGCCGTGGCCAAACTCAAGGCTTCCGAGCTGTCGTCCGAAGGCTACACACTTTACGCCTATGCCGCGGTTCAGGCGTGGGCAGAGGCGGTGAAGCGGGCCGGTTCCCTCAATGCTGCGCGGGTCGCAACCGAACTCCGTTCACGACCGATCGAAACAGCCGTTGGTCCGGTCAGGTTCAATACCAAGGGAGACAATGCAGGCCCAGGCTTTGTGGTTTACCGCTGGCTCAACGGGCGTGTTGAAGTGCTCGACCAAAACTGATCGACGCGATCCACAGCCGTTCTCCGCCAACCCAGCCACGACACAGATGATGAAACGACATCAGGACCTTGCTGCCGTTATACTCGCGAGCTCTCTTGTGCTCGCGGCTTTCGGAACGCTTATCGCCCTCGCTGCAGCGCTCGCAGAATTGCCAGACGTCAACGTAGAGGAGGAGCTACGTCCGATGGTAGACAAATAGCATTCCGATTAAGGCCAGTTCTTGCGACGCTTCACTGTCAGACATCCGCAACAGTCTGATCGGGAATGCTGCGCAGTTCCGGCCGTTCCGCTCGTGCGACAACAGCCATCACAACCACCCCCCCCACGGCAATCTCTCCGTCGACCGCGCATGCTGACAAATGCAACTGTACTTCGCAACTTCCGGCCACCTCACATTGCGCGAAACGCGATTGCTATCCAATCGCTGTTTCGCCGGCGCGTTCCTCGTCAATTCTGCCAGCGCCTCGACCGCTCCCAAGCGACTTACGTCAGACTTAAGGTCTGTGCGAACGCGATCCCACCACCGGCCAGTCTGATGCAACACCGCTCGTTGTGAAGCGAATTGTCGATAACAACCTCACATTGATTCCGGCAGCCGGCAATTCAGGCATGGCGCCACGACAATCGGGCAGAGTTACAACATTGAGAATATTATCGACATGACTTCGATCAGCTCTCCCATCGGACTGCGCATCCCTGGACGTTGTTCTACTTTCGGGCACAGCCGCCGATCCATTTGGCATGAAGGATGGAACGCGCCGTCTGACATCGCGGATACTCGGAATATTTACTGCGTGTTTTGAGCCAAGCTTCGTAAGGGCGCCAGATGATGTCACATTGCATATTGTCTGCACTTCGAGTGCAAGTGCTGTGCAAAACGGAACGGACAGATGAAACGACCGCGATTCACAGAAGAGCAAATTATCGCGATACTGAACGAGCATGGGGCTGGTGCGAAACCGGCTGATCTAGCTCACAGACACAAGCTCTCTGAAGCGACGATCCACGACTGGAAGGCCAAGTTCGGCGGCATGGACGTTTCGGCCGCCAAGCGGTTGAAGGCGCTGGAAGAGGAAAACGCGAAGCTAAAGAAGCTTCTGGTCGAGCACATGCTTGGCGTGGATGCACTTCGCGAACTCCTATCAAAGTAGTCGCAACCAATATGCAGGTTCTCACGCCCACGCTGCATGGCGCAAGCCCAGAGCATTAGCTCCCGCAGAATAGCCAGATCGACCAAGTGATGCACGCCACGTCTTTAGGCCGAAGGCACAAAGCAACCAGGACTCCCATTCCAGAATCGGAGATGATCGAGTGAAAAGCGGCCTTCCCTCAAGACTGACATGCGCAATCTTTGACCACTTGGACGACGACGGCCGCGATATTGCGCGACAGTATGAAGATCGTCTCAAGCTGGCGGAGGCGTGTGATTCTCTGGGCTTTTACGCTTATCACCTGGCGGAGCACCACTGCACCCCTCATGGCAGAGGGCCCTCGCCGAACCTGTTTCTAGCAAGTCTTGCGCAGCGCACCCGCAGGCTTCGCTTTGGTCCGCTTGTTCTGTTGCTCAACCTCTATCATCCATTGCGCGTATTCGAAGAGATCTGCATGCTTGATCAATTGAGCGGCGGCAGGCTCGAACTCGGTATCGGTCGCGGGTCCCAGCCGATCGAATGGGGCTATTTCGGCATCAGCGCAGGCGCGGCGCCAAGCCGCTATATGGAAGCCAGCGAAATCCTAAATGTTGCGCTGAAGGGCGATACGTTATCCTACCAAGGACGCCATTTTGAGCTGAACAGTGTACCCTTAACTTTGAGGCCTCATCAGCGACCTTATCCACCGACCTGGATCGCCAGCAATCGGACCGAATCAGCGGAATGGGCCGCGGCAAATGGTGCAAATCTGGCGTGTGTCGGCCCCGCCTCTGCTGTCCGAAGCATTACGGATGCTTTTCGTTGCCGTCGAGCGCGCTGCACAGCCGCGGACGATCGAGAGCCATTCCTGGGGTTGGCTCGTATGATCGTGATTGCGAGATCTGACGGAGACGCTCATGCGGCTGCCGAAACCGCTTATGGACAATGGCTGGATAACTTTAAGTTCCTTTACGAGCTAAACGCCACTCCGACACCGCCGACCCTGCCGCTGTCGTTCGATGCAGCGCTGGAGAGCCAATTGTGCGTCGTCGGAACGCCAGCTTCCGCCCGACAGCAGCTTCTTAACCAGATGGAAGAGGCAGGTACCAACTACCTACTCTGCCAGCTTGCATTCGGGAGCCTTCCGCTCGACATTTCACTATACACCGCGAGCGCGATCAGAGCCGAAGTCATCGATAGCTTTGGCTGACCATGTCTATTCAACTTCGCTACTGCGGGATACCCGGCCCCTTCTTGGCATGCCGTACGTGCCCATTGACGTACGATCAAGGCGTTCTTTCTTGCTCGACGGGAGATCCCAAACTCATAAGGATATAGGCGCGACCTCAAGCATCACTTTGCCGGCCGCGCAGCCGATGTCGTCGGCAGCGACATGACATGTTGAATAGCGTTGGCATGACAAGGTGGCTCAACCCGTATGCGGGCTTGTCTTATGCGTCGTCCAGAGCAGGTCAAGGATAGTCGCGCGCGCTATCCGCGGACTGGATGCATCCCATCAAAACTTTCGATTTTACGGATTTCAGCCAAATGCACCATAGTCGCTCACCGATTTCCGGAAAGCACCTTTGACGAAGCTCGTGTGACCATGGACCCCCTTTGCTTTCTGCCAAGTCGCAGGCCGGCTCAAGCCTTTCGCGCCAACATCACCAACGATATCCCTCGACTTTTGAAACCGCGCCACCAGCGGTCCAGCTTCAGCCGGATGGCTCACCGAACCGTATGGCCCTCATTCGAAGTAGCCGACAGCAATTTCGTCATCCTGAAGGCGTCCCCGAAGATTAGGTGCTTCTCACGCGCATTGGCCGGGTTGCATGCGTGCGTCGCATAGAAGCCAGGTAGCCGCACTGGCTCTTGCGCCAGCCTCGGCAAGGCTTGTCGGCCTGACCAGGTGGACAGCCCCGTTACTTTCGCGATGTTGCGATTCTCAAGCAATGCGACGTCTGCCATCTGACCTCCTTAAACACAAAAAGGAGGCGCTGGTATCAGCGGCGCGTACTGACGTCGATTTCGGCGACGCGAAAGGCCATGCGACAACACTAACCGCCCACTTACGCCCTTTGATCGCGGGGTTCTCATGCCGCCCATCCGCTCCACGCTGTTGGGTGGGTTCCGCCTATGCCAACGGCCTTCGTGCGAGGTCCGCTAGCTTGGAGTACGCCGGCTCAATAGCTCAATCAAAGACGGGCGTTCTACCACGCAGCGCACAGCGCTCTATAGCGACCATACCTCCTTCAGGTCTTTCTGCGAGACCAGCCTGTCCCTTTCTTTGGTTGCACATGCGCGAGCTGTCTTGTGCAGCGGAAATTCCGTCACGCACCGCATCGGCTGCCTCGCAAACCGAAACGCACACAAAAACTACATGCCAATCTCGTCTAATTAATCTGGAGCAACACTGTGGAACTTGACCCTTCGAATTCACGCATGCAGGACCTTGAGGATCGCATCGACCTACAACTCGATATCGTGGCAACTCTGGTACGCGAAGGAAGCAACGAGCTCGAGGCAATCCAGCTGCTCAACGCACTCACGAACGAAATGATATCAGCGGAACTGGAGCTCGGCCAGCTCGGCGATACGAGCCCCGGTGGCCATCCTGGCGGCGGCCGAGCAGCGCGAATGAGACGGGACCATGGCGTTTACAATCCAGAAGAGCTTCAAATCTTGGGGCGCCTTCTCGATCAGGCAGTGACCGCCTTACCGCCTGCACTGCGCACTCCGGCCAACCAGATGCGGATTGCCAGATTGATTCTGGCACGTGCGGCGGGCTGAGGGCCGCTTTTCTCCTCTGCGATTGACGGCCGCTCAGTGAAAGCTTCATCGCTGGGCTGACCGTGGCTGTGCTCTCCTGTCCACGGATAAGGCCGCTTCGAGACCGCGGCTCACCGCTAGGTGAGTGAGCCGCTTCCACGTGCTGATCATTTCGCTTCGAGGAGCGAGACATTCATCCCATTTCCGCTGGACTGCACCTCAAACGTTTGATCATGGCATGTTACACGTTCGCAGTTTACTCCAGGGCAGATAGGGGACGCACGATCCGAGATATTTGTGCGAGGCACCGCACGGTTGAGCGCGCCTTCCGATATTCGGATCTTGGCAGCATAAGCTAGCTCCCTGATCGCGGCCGCATTGTTCTAAAGTTGCGGGCCACCTGATATTTCGTCGCCAGAACGAGCTCCTGGTAGATCAACGCAATTGTCGCGATAGCTTGTCTTGTTTCTTTGGTGCGCCCCATCCGGAGTAGAATCGTATCGCAAACGAGGTAGCGTGCGCAGGAACCCGCGGATGCGGCCAGGCTGTTGACGCATGTCGGGAAGCACGCGAACGGATTGTCGAGAACGAGCCACACAGCTGGACGCGACCTAAAGAGCGCATACGACATCACCCAGAACACTTCTTAGCCTTGACAGTTTGGAAGCTAGCGAATGGCCTGCACCGTAAGGCGGCTGTAGTTCGACTGACTCTTGGGAGTGTGGGCCCGGCGAACGGCGAAGGGCGAACGGCGGGCAACAGGATGCGCGGCGCAAAGAGGCAAATGTCAACGCAGGGTCTCTTTAGCCAATTCAGAATCGTCCGACTTGCGCTGGTACTTCGACATTCGGTCATCCGGACTTCAACAAATGGCACTATAAAGGTCGCTGTAGGATCGACACACATTTTGGCTGTGGCTCCGACTTCTTGCCGCTCAAGACAGGCCGCAGCTCGTCGGCACGCTTCGGACGAAACTTTTACCTTGTGCCAGAGTCGAGGAGTTTTGAGATGGATCAGGTCATATCCGGCCAGGTACAAACGCCAGAGGCTATCGTAAGCATCGCATTTGAAAAAGCGTGGCGCTTTGTCGAGAAGGACCCAGTTCTGGCGCATCATCTCAAGACGTTCCTTCACCACCGCTTGCGAGCATTACTGGAGTGCTCGATCAGGACCGGCGAACGGAATACTCTGCATCTGGCAAACGAAGCGATACGCAATTTACGAGCGGAGCTGGCGTCGCCGAGCAAACAGTAGAGGTTCGTCCCTCCAGCTGGCCGGTACCCTTGTTATCGGCAGGAACAGGACGGTATCGTCAACTCCCGACGGGGCAGGTTGTGGTCGATCTTAGTTTTCCCTGCTCATCTTTTACACCGACGATTGCGTCCGGGAGCCCTGCTGGTGCAGCTCTCGTGGTCCCCACACCAGTAGGATAGAAACGGGAGCACACCGGCAACGAAGGCGCGACAAGCACGCGCTGTCCCAACGTGACACAATGCGCACCGTATCTGGCAGCTTGGCATGCCTCTCGGAAATTTCGATGCGGGCTTCATCCGGCGCGGTGACCAACATTCTGCGGCAGATGATCTTGGCGGCGCACCAGCTCGATTGGCTTTCCTGTCGCGGCAAGAGCAGTTACAGCGCGCCAGATACCGCTCCGGATCTTCAGGATGGCCGAATTTCGATCGATCAATGCCTCTGATGGGTCATTTCCGACGTTACCACAATCTTAAGCCGCCACACGACTCCTGACTCAAGATAGATTCAACTCTCATCCCGATAAGGACGCCTTCATCTGTGCGGCTCATGACGAAACCCGCTGAACGACGCGCAGCCGGAGGTATCGCCAGGAACCTGGTTGTGGCGGTGCTTCAGCAATGCGCTCGCAGCATTGCGTCGCACAGTGCCATCACGATCGCATCGCCTTGAGGTAAAGGCGCCACGAGGCGCCCTATCAATGTCGCTGCATTTTCGTCGAGGCGTCGCAAGTTAGGCGCTTCACAACCTGACGCACCGTGCGTTTCGACCCATTTCTTGCGGAGGAATGTTGTGGCTCAGTTACAGCAATTCGCAATCATGTTGTTAAGACGCACGGCGCCGGGGGGCATCAAAAGGAATGACACTGGAATGAAGAATTTGCTGATTCTGACCGCAAGCATCGCACTCGGCGCTGCAGCTCCCGCATTCGGCGCGGACCTCGCCGGGCAGCCTGTCAACATCAAGGCCCCCCCATTTCCGGTCGTAGCCCCGATCAACGACTGGAGCGGCTACTATATCGGTCTCAATGGCGGCTGGGGATCGAGTCACAATTGCTGGGATTTCAACGGCGGTACTTCCGAGGGCTGCCATAATTCGACCGGCGGCACCGTCGGCGGCCAGATCGGCTATCGCTGGCAAATCTTCAAAACGGTGTACGGCATCGAAGGTCAGGGAAACTGGGCCGACTTCAGCGGCTCCAATGTCAGCAGTGCCTTCCCAGCGGACACCATTGGCACCAAGACAGATGCATTTGGATTGCTCACGGGCCACGTCGGCTACGCGTTCAATGCCGTGCTGCTTTACGCCAAGGGCGGTGCGGCGGTGACCAGCAACACCTATCACGTCAACTCAGTGGCCAATGGCACCGAGCTTGGCAGGAATAACGATGTGCGCTGGGGTGGCGCGCTCGGCGCTGGCGCCGAAGTCAGCCTGACGCCGAACTGGTCGGTTGGCCTCGAGTATGATCACTTGTTCATGCAGGGCAGCAACGTAAGCTTCCCCACGGCCGTTGGCTTCGATCGCGTTCACCAGGACATCGATCTTGTCACGGCGCGGCTCAACTACAGGTTCGGTCCGACGTTGGCAAAATAGCGACCCCCGCGCGCGTCGCGTTAATCGAGAGCCCCGACCAACGGTCGGGGCTCTTTCTCAAAACGCACCAGCCGGCGGCGGCACCGGCTCGAGCTCGTTTAAGCTTAGATCACTCGCTGGCGGAGCAAACCGCAGGCGCCATCCGTGGTCACCTAGCCAGTCGGCGTGACATGCGCCACCGAACTCCAAAACCTCACGCAACTTTAGATTGGCCGTCGCCTGTCTCAACCAAGTACTGCTTGAAGAATGGCATGAGCCTGCCAGAGCTTGGCGTCAATGGCTTAGCCGATCAGTCCGTCACATCCTTGCAGTGAGTACCTCACTCAAAGAATATTGAGGCGAATGGCGATAGCTGTCGCCTGGATCCGGGTGGTCGCACCCAGCTTTCGCATCGCATTCTTGATATGAAAATTGACCGTATTAACGCTGATTCCTAGGATCTTCCCAATTTCCCAGGACGATTTCCCCTCTGCCACCCACCGCATGCAACTGATCTCCCGTTGCGACAATGCAATTTGTTTCCCGCAGCCGCCACTAGAGGGTCGAGCAATCTCGCCATAGGCGCTGTGAAAGAGCGAAGCCAGGGCACTGAGATGACCGATGCGATTCTGAGGATCAGCATCGTCGGACGGAGATGCAAAGGACACCATAGATACTTGGCCCAACGGGCCAAATAGAGGCACGCTCATGCCATGCTTCAGCCCGGCCTCCCTAGCCTCATCCAATACGCGTCTCTCGTCCGGTCGAAGCTGATAATGGTCAGCGAGTTGGTCCCACAGAAACGGACGCGAATGCATCGGCGTCCGCCGGACCACCGGATCGATGGTGTGGTACTTGCGTTTGAAGTATCGATCGCACCAGGCTGGCGGCCAATTCACAGCGACAGTCGGCGGTGGATACTCAGCCAACCGAAGCGGCTCGACGAAGTTGAGGGCTCCGTATGCAACTTCACTGAATCCTTCCTCGGTGGCACGGTTTACAAGAAGATCGAACAACGCTCTCAGCGAATGCGTCTTGTTTGCGCACTCGGTGAAGCTAAAAAGATCCACAATGGGCGCTTCGGCACGCCGGTCCGGCTCGCCATCGCTGCGTTCGCTTGCGTTTGTTTCAGGCGGATCCAAATTCCGTTCCATGAGCTTAACTCGCGAGGCTGGAGCGCGCGCTGCGTCAGACGCCATTCCCGAATTTGTCGCCTTCCGCCAACTGCGGCGCGATAATTGTCCTGTCATGCGCCGGGGCCCGGCCGCTATCCTCGTTGGACACCGGACGGCACGCCACGACCGAAGCGTCGTCGAATTCCATCCGATTGATTTCGCTCGCCGATGACCAGCAGGCCAAGCAGGCGATTACCGCATTGTCGTTCGTGTCGATGGTCTGTGCCCTCGATGCTGCCCCAATGCTGAATCGCGTTTGATAGGGCGGCCATGGCAAACCCGATGACCCTTGATATCCAGCTGGCGAACCAACCAGCTATGAATGACAAGATCGTCTCTAGCCAAGGAGCGACTGTGCTGCCCGAAAGACGCCTGGCTTTGCCTCAAGATCGAGCACGATGATATCTTGAACGTTGAGCTTCGCGATTCGCGCGAAATGGAGCACGTTGGCCAACTTGACGGCGTCGGGATCGACCTTCGCAGTTCCGACATCGGCTTTCTGCTTCCTCCCGACGGAAAGGTCATATTATCTTCCCATCCTGCGAATTGCTGTCGCGGATTCTTCGCGGATCCTCCGTCCTTCGACGGCGTCGGAAACGCGATCGGCGACCAACACGGAAGAGCCGAGCCAGCAGGTGACCGCGTGATATAACGGCCCCTCGCCTGATCGGGGGCTTTAGAGAGGTCCAGCGCACCTGAATTGAAGGCACAGATGATCCGCGTGCCAGGCGCGCAACGGGAGATACGCGTCGAAACGAGACCTGCCGGCTGCAGAGGACGCCTTGCATGCGCATCTCCATAAGGGAGAGGACCCAGCAGCGGATCAGCAAGTGTTGTACCAACTGGGGACCTCTCCAAATCAATCCTCGAAACAAGAAATTCAAGACAAGAGCCCGGTTCGGCGCACGCGCGCTTGGAGCAATGGCGACATCTGGAGGAAACGCGACAGTGCCACTTGCGCTAACCCTCCCGCGGCCTGGAAAGAGTGCCGCTCGGCGCGCCGCCGCCCAAAGCGCCTGTCAAACAGCCAGGCGCTGGCGTACCACTTTCACATCCTGGTCAAGTACCAAGACTGGCAATTGAAGAAGCCGACCCACAAATGGCAATCGTCTAGCAACCTTAGCCGGTGCCGGGTGCGGCGCGCGGCCTCCGATTACGCGCTCGCTTGGACTTCTTCCTCGTGGAAAGACAAATTCGAACTCCATGGAGCTAGGTGCAAGACAGGCGAAGAACTTTTCGCAGGGTAGATGAAGTATGCTTTCTCTGTTCTTCGCGATTATCTCGCTGCTCTATGCAATGGTTGGCCAAGCCGGTGGAACCGCGTTCCTAGCGCTTATGGCGTTTTCCGGCTTGCCTTCTACAGAGATGCGCCCGACGGCGCTTGGCCTCAACATTGTTGTCGCGAGTTATTCCACGTGGTTCTTAAACCGCAACAAAGTCATCGACTGGATAACGCTCCGGCCGCTTCTATTGTCATCAATGCCGGCAGCACTTGCCGGCAGCTTGCTGGTGCTCGGGGAGCACGTTTACAGGACGTTGACCGGTCTTGTCCTCCTTTTGGCGAGCGCTGTGATGATTGTTCGGCGTGGGAGCGTTGCCCATCGTGTTTGCGAAACTCCGCTCTGGGGGAGCGTAAGCATTGGGGCGGTCATCGGGTTGGTTTCTGGTCTGACCGGCGTGGGCGGCGGAGTATTCCTGGCGCCCGCGCTCATGACATTGAACTGGGCGTCAGCCAGGCAAGTCACCCTGCTGTCGCCTCCGTTCATCCTAGCGAACTCCACAGTGGGCTTCGTCGGAGTTCTTTTCACAGGCCAGCTTCCGTGTTCGGATTCGGCCATTTACGCAATCGCTGCACTAGGAGGAGCCATCGCAGGAACGGTTGTCGGCCTGAAATGGCTGAGCCAAACAGCTATCAGGTTGATGCTCGTGGCGGTTCTTCTCATTGCCGGCGTGCAGTTGGTTCGCACCTAAATGCTGTTCGATCTGCCTTTGCTGGGGGCTTTCGTTGCGATCATCAGGGCTCATGACAACAGCCGGAACGGTTCCAAAACGAACGACCTAATGCCCTGAAGCAGAACAGATGCGTATCGTCGGACCTGGACGTGCCAGCGAGCGCGGAGGGTGACAATGCCCGCTCTTTGCGATTCCGGCACAGCCTGCAGCCTGGTTGGGAATTGATGAACTCGCAGCGCTCACAATGGCGGGACCGAGTTAAAGCGCCCCGACGCACCTGCCGGGGTTGGAAGTGCGCCGGGGCAGCCCCAACATCATCAGTACATCCGTGACGATGCTTGGCGCAATGAGACAAGCGGCGTGGCGGAATTGAGGCTCATCCACACTTATGACGTGGAGTGCAAAATATTTTTCACGCCGGTTCGACGGCTATTGAAACTCACGCTGCGTCACGTTGTACGATCTCGCACCCTGAGTTCCATCAACCGGGACTCCTTGTCTGAAAATCCCAGCCAGATGAGCTTTCTGCTCGATGCATCTTCGCGGAGGCGCCGCGCCAAATTCTTTCCCGGTCCTCGTTCGCGTGTACCATTTTATCCTGCACGACTAGGCAACTCGGAACACTGTATCGCTTCTGAAAGTAATGCCTGCCCAAGTGGCGGAAACCATTGCAAATGGGCTCAAATCCCGTCTGCGCAAGTTGAATAGGCGTGACTGACAAAGATGCGGCAGATTGTGTAGCTTCAATGGCAGGCATGACCGCGGCGAGAAGCGGCGACTATCGCTCCTCGACGAGCCCTTCTGCCGCAAGAAAACAACATCGACGCCGAGACCCGTTGGCGCTTTCTCCACCATTACGTGCAAGCGTGTGGCAAAGGAGCTATTGCGCGAGCCCAGCGGCGGTAGCACGCCCACGTGTCAGTTCGAACGGGGTGCGGGAAATCGAAGCCGAAAGAAGCTCAACTCCGCGTCGCTTTTGATTATGAAGCGTTGCGCTCTGATTGGGCCGAGCATTCCAGCAGCGGTGCATCGAGGCTCGGGATTTCCGGCATCGCCTTGCCGGCGATCGCCTGAAGGTCACCGACCATACCAACGGTAGATTCGATGACAGAGAGGATCTGCGTCTCGCGCTTGGCCCATTGTCGGCCCATGAACTTGCGCTCCTTGTCGAGATCTTCTCGCATGTCGTTGAATTTTTCAACGACAGCTTCTACCCGCTGGCGGAACCTGGTGCCGGTCAGATACCGGTACACCTGCTCCATTTTGGTTTGCTGGCCTTGCTGCACCAGGCGCGAACTGCTCAAATCAATCAGCCCCTGACGGAGCGCGATCGCGACCGCAACAGCACAGCGTGGATGAGCAACCCATATTCCGTCGATCAGATCGAAAAATTCGACGTGCTTCGGCAGCGCCTGTGAAATGATGAGGGCCACATCTGCGCCACACCGCCTTTGGTCGTCGCGCAGTTTCCCGAGCCAGCCGTCGCTCCATGCCTTCGTACGCTTGGATTCCCAAAGGATGAGGCCCGCAGGATGACCGATTGAACCGTTGACCTGCTGGACGACGTCCGCACCCAGCTCTCCCTTGCCGATCGGCTCGATTGTATCAGTGGGGAAATGGCTGCGAAGCAGCTCTTCGAGCTCGAGCTCAAGCACTTCGCCCTGGGATTGCTGCGAGCCCTGCTCAGCCTTGCGCTTCAACTCTTCGATCGTCCGCGCCATGGATTCGATCGTTTGATCCTTCTCGAGCACTCGAAAGCGGGCGGCTTCGTCCGCTTCCTGCCTGGCTTTGGCCCGGATATCCGCGATGGAGGCCTGCACGCGCTTTTCGATGGTCAGATCGAGTTCACGTTTCTCTTCGTCAAGGGCGCGTTGCCTGCGGATCAGTTCGGCCTGCGCCTGCTGCGCCTCAGCAAGTTTGGCATTGTTGGCCTCCAGGCTTTGACGAAGCTCGGCCGCTTCGGCAGCTTTTGCCAGCAGCTCGGCCGCCGCGGCCTGCCGAGCCTTCTTCGCTTCCATGGCGACGAGTTCGGTGCGCTCGGCCGCCAGGCGCGCGGCCACCTGATCCTCGATCTGTTCGCGTTGTCTCGCCAGTTGCTCCTGCTCATGGCGCAAGGCCTCGGCCTTGCGGGCGACCTCGGCATCCTTTTCCGCCAATTGTCGCTGAAAACGTCGGCGAGTTTCCTCGATCAGGGGAGCAGCAAGAGATTCGGTGAGGTGAATCTCATGATTGCAGTTCGGGCAATGGAGAATAGGCTGATGCGCGGCGCCCGCCGCGGGTGCTTTCAGGTTCATGAGCCCTCCTGGCCGATTGGCCCTGTGCTGCCGGCCCAGCGTGGCGCGGACTACCAATCGGATTTAGCGTGATTTCCTGACTCGATCGAACGCCTGGGGCATCCACATCAGCTTTTCCACCGAAAACGCCTTGAAAGGCTGAGGCCGACTGGTTCGCCGCCGGCAACGCCTTGGATCCTGTCTTAGTCGCAAGAGCCCCTTGGAGAATGCAGACGCAATGTGCGCTCCGATGAATGATTGTTCCTGCGCACAATGATTGGGC
Source organism: Bradyrhizobium uaiense (assembly GCF_010811875.1). Classification (GTDB taxonomy): domain Bacteria; phylum Pseudomonadota; class Alphaproteobacteria; order Rhizobiales; family Xanthobacteraceae; genus Bradyrhizobium; species Bradyrhizobium uaiense. Next base: position 12,159 of record NZ_VKHP01000001.1, on the reverse strand, counting down.
GGATCGAGCCCGGGCGGCCGAGCTCATGTGAGCCATTTGTTCTCTTACCGGGTGAAAATGATGGCTGGCGCCTGACTTTCTCACCGCTCCCAGTTCGCAGGCTGTCCTGGCAGCTACATCGAAGAAGGGTCTCGAGCTTCAGGATCAGGGCAGTGTTTTTTGACTTAACGCAAAGACAGAGCAGACGATATCCATCAGCCTGATAGCGTATCAGCGCGGAAAGGTAAGCGTTGCAGACCTCACTCCTGAACAAGTATTGCGATGCTCGCCTGCCCTGGTACACCATCTACCCAACGGTACCGGATTTCTCTGCTGCGGTCGGCGCCACGACCTGTGAGGCGTGGTTGCGGCGGCTGCCGCCAGACGAATCCGTATCGCTCTACCTTCACGTTCCGTTCTGCCGGTCGATCTGCTGGTATTGCGGCTTCCCAACAAGCCTCACTCACAGCGAGCGGCCGATTCGCAATTACCTACGGACGGTACGTGAGGAAATTCGTCTGGTCACAGAGCAAACGCCTCACGGTCTTCCAGTGAGCGACCTGCATTTTGGCGGCGGCACGCCGACTACCATCCCGCCGTCCGATTTCCTAGCTCTGATGGAGCTTTTGCGCCGCTGCTTCGCGTTCAGCAAATCGACCGCGCTCGCCGTCGAGATCGACCCCCGCGCGTTCACGGCCGAGATGGCGGAAACCTTGGGAGTAGCGGGCGTCAGCCGCGCGAGCATCGGCGTACAAAGCTTCGATCCCGTAGTTCAAAGGGCGGTCAACCGTCTCCAAAGCGAAGCGCAGGTCGCTTTTGTCGTCGAATGCCTTCGCCAACATGGAATAAGCCGTATCAATTTCGACCTGCTCTTCGGATTGCCGCATCAGACCGTGCAATCCTGCGTGAACTCAGCGAAGACGGCTTTGACCATGCGGCCCGACCGCCTTGCGGTGTTCGGCTATGCCCACGTTCCCTCCTACATGAAACGTCAGCGCCAGATCGACGAGGCGGCGCTGCCCGACAATGTTGCGCGCGCCGAGCAAGCTGCAGCCATGGCAGATACGCTGGTCTCCGCCGGATATCGCCAAATCGGGCTCGACCATTTCGCCCTCCCGGACGACGAACTCACGCACACGCAGCAAACCGGCCGGCTGCGCCGCAACTCGCTGGGCTATTCGGCCGATACGTGTAACACAGTGATCGGCTTTGGTCCGTCAGCCATCGGCCGTCTGCGCGATGGTTACGTGCAGAACGAGACGGCAACCAGTTCCTATTGCCGGCAGATTAGTACTGGCCATCTGGCAACCTCAAAGGGCCACTGCCTCACCGCCGAAGATCGCCTTCGGGCCGAAATCATCGAGCGGCTGATGTGCGACTTGCAGGCTGATGTGGCGGCAATCTGCGCCGCCCACGGATTTGATCCAATTCCTTTTCTTGATTCAGCCGACCGCCTGCAAACGCTTGCCGAAGACGGCATACTGGACATCCAACAGGGTTTTATCCGGGTCAAGCAGAAGCACCGTTTTGTCATTCGCGCCGTTGCTGCCGCGTTCGACGCTCACCTCGACCGCACACCCTATTAACAAGCTACGCATGTGAGCAGATCCACAATATCAACGCGAATGGCCAAGGAGCAATCGGCGGAGCGCCCGTGGCAGCCAGGCGAGATAGTCATTATGAGGCGTAGCAATCAATTCCAAACTGGGGCCGCACACTGGAGTCGCCCTTTTGTCGGCACTACCTCAAGCGACGAGTATGATACTCTTCCTAGAGAAACGGTCCTGTTGTGGAGCTTCACGGCTCCTGTTTAGGCCTACTGGAAGCGGCACCCCGAGTTGACGAGAGACGCAGATTGCGCGGTTCTGCGGAGCCCTTCAGTAATACATCGGCCTCATCTTGTGCGGACCTCGAAGGGGCATCGGAGCGCGGTGACCATCACTTCAGACAGTGCGTCAACTGGCAATGATCTGACAACAAACACTTGTCCCGCGGATTTGCCGTTCAGGACCGGTATGCGAAACGCACTCTGCCCACCTGGCAATAATACCTTTAAATGTCGTTGGCAAGGAAGCGAACCTGGCCTCCGGAAAGCCCTGCGCCGTCGCGGTCCTTAGGTCTGCAAGCGGCATCGCAAATGCGGGTGCAAACCGTGGGCGCGGTTGGGGTTATGGCCAAGCCTGTAGCCGATCGAGACATCAAGGTGCGCTTGCCTTAGGTGCTGCGATCACTGGCGCGCCTCCAACGGAAACAGGTCCTTGTGGTGTGGATTGCCCCAGCCGTTTCTTGGCTCGGCTCGAAGCAGCTTGGGCCGATAGTGGGGCAGAAATGGAGGCCGTAGAAGCTACAGGCATTGAATTCCGCAGCGACTCGATCTGCGAAGTCAGCACGCTGATCTGATCCAGGATCCCCTTGAGGTCCTTCCGCGCGGCATCGATCCTGCGGTTCAGTTCTGCGAACTCATCGCTAGCCTTCAGCTGTGCCCACTTTATCTCGGACAAGGAAGCTTTGTCATCCAGTGACGACCTCATGATTGAAGCGACTTGGTGAGTTTCCGGCGTCACGACAAACTCCCCGAGGTCAGCCCAAAACCAGGCGCCAGCAGCACTGGAACCGACGAGGACAAGGAGAAGCACCAAAACTCGGACAATGCGTCGAGACCGCCCTCGCAACAGCGGTTGCAAATCCGAAGCGACCGCATCGTCAATCATCAACATCGCCCCTCGTCCAGCATTCTTCTTTCGGCCGGCTCGCTTGGTCGATCCGAGCGCTTGCGGTGTTCGCGCACCCCAGCGATCTGGACTGCCGATAATGTCATACTTCGCGGACCTCCTCGGCCGCTCGCCCATCTGCTCCCTGCGAAGCGCCCGTGTGCCCAACCGAGTGGCCTTGTGCCGGGCTCCTGTATCATAGCGCTGGAGGCGAACATCGGTTCTCGTCTTCGCCGCCGATCGTGCAGTATTTTGCCCTTATTCATAACAACCTTTCTGATTTCCCTTTCTCGGTGCCTCCCGAATGCAAACCGCAACTCGTTTCCTCAAGCGTGTTTGACTAGAGCCGCCTGACGCGCAGCTTTACTCAAGACGGCCGCTTAAGAGCGACGGCTGACCCGCAATCCCTCATTCGGAGGGCAGTTATTGCGCATGATCAACTACCATTCTCAGCAGGTTGATCGAGATCACGGCCACATGCCAAGCGGGACCCAACGAAGGCCGCGCAAGTGAAGGACCCGCAATGCAAGACAGATTTGGACGCCCCAACTATTTCAATGGAGCTAGTTGCTCGCCCGCCGCCACCAAAGTGGTTCGAAGATTGTTTCGTCCATTCACCTGGGACGTCCGTGACGGGCGTCGTCGTGCGATCTGCGAGCGCATATCCAGAGCCGGCGGGTCCCATATCCTGTCGATTGTCTGGCCCAACGACATCACAAAACGCCATGAGCCCATGCGTCGTGGCTCACGAGATTTGCTTGCTGGCGCCTGCCACATCGTCAGTCAAAGGGTTCTTCCAGCAAGGTCCCCCCAACGCCAGCCCACTCTGTCGCACGGCGAGCAGCGAGGCTGTTGTCAGAAGGTGAGACCGAGGGTCTCAGCCTTTCGCCACACCAAGGCCGCGCTGCTCTTTTTCGGCGCCCCGGCCTGATGCGCAAGTGAATCGCGGAGCAGCTCATCTGCTCCCTCCTCGGGAGCGAAAATGTTGAGATGCCACTCTCGGCCAATCAGGCCGGAGTTCTTTCCAATCATGACTGGCTGACACGGACCTGAAGAGCGCATGCGTGATTGGTTTCTTGCGGCGACATCGTTTCGAACGTCTTCGGCTGCCTTGGCATCTGCTTTCACGTTTCGGCCTACCGGCAAACGATATAGACGTGCTGTCGCAGTTTCGCTGGCGGCTTGCCTGTTCGGCAACTCTGCGCTCGCACAAACCGGTGACGAGTTCGATTCCGGAAACGACACTGTAGATCAGGCCAGCAAAAGACGACAAGCTTCCAGTCCGGCGACAAAGTCGCGGACCGGTGTGACACGTCAAGTCGTCCAGCCTCGGCATCCACGGTCCGCGGCACGTGCCGACATGCCTGCCGAAAGGCGCAACAATGTGGATAGATCTGCTCATACGCGAACGCAAAAACCAATCGGTCCCTTCGCTAGGTACGACAATCTGCGTGAAAAAGGATTGTGGCTCGCGATACCTGGTCCTGCAGATACGATTGATCAGGAGAATGGCGGCGTTAGGTCCGCGCTGGCTGATGTCGGCATTGGTTATATCGGCTGGACACATAACACGTTTGTAGACAATCAGCTGCCAAATGCAGCGAGAAGCCCAATCGCAAACCAGCTTTACATGGGCCAGAACCCGACCTTCGCTTCGGCGAACTTCTTGATCGTCACGTACGATCTCAGCCGGTTTGGCATTCCCGATGGCCAGATTGTCGTCGGAGCCGAGCAGCAATACTGGACGTGGGATCGCCCGGGGCCTGACAGAGTGGGGCTCAACACGCTCGCCTATTACCAGACTTTTCTCGACAGGAAGCTCGAACTCAAATTTGGTTACCTGAGAAACCAGAATGAGTTTACCGGCACATTGTTCGGAGGGATGACCGGATCGAACATGTTCGCCTTGATCCAGGCAGGTGTGAGCACCAATGCTGCGCCCACGCCGGCGGTCAACCTGAAGTACAATTTTGATGATCGTTTCTACAACAAGATTTCAGTGCAGCGTTCGATCAGCCCGGATGGTCCCTATGCCGAGATAAGGGAGAATCCCGCAGGCGTGGACTGGAGCACGGCCAATGCGGGCACGCTTCTCATCGATGAAATCGGCTACAGGAGCAAGGCCGCTCCTGGATCGCCCGACACATGGCTGCGGGCCGGCGCTGGTTTCAACACCAGCCGCTACAAGAATTTGGCGGACCCGGATCAACAGCGAGTGAGCGGCAACAATTTCCATTACATCGCTGCGGACCGGCAATTCTGGCAAACTGATGCCGTCAGGTCGCCGTCTCGCGGACTCTATGGCGGATTCTCTATCATGGGAGCTCCGCCTGACCTCAACAGGATCAGCCAGTATTACGAGCTTCGTCTTTATACGAAAGGGCCGTTTGATTGTCGCCCCCAGGATCTGATTGCTCTTGTCGCCAGCAACACGACCTGGAGCAAATTCGCCGTGGATGCGGCCTTGGCTAAAGGTCAGCTTGCGCATCGCGATACCCTAGCGATCACGGGCACATATACTGCCCATCTCGCTCCGGGTATCTATGCAAGCGTCGGACTGTCATACATCCACAACCCGACAAGCGTCACGCATACGCTTCAGACGGAGCACGCCCTCAATCTGCTGGTGTCTACGCTGATATTCTTCTGATTATGGCAAGCGTCGTTCTGCTGTCACCTTCGCGTGCCCCCGGGAACCTGAACTCTGCGATCTGCTTGCAGGATCGGTCCTGCATCTGCGTTTTATGAGCCGGTTACACCGGATGTAAAGCGGACACCAGCTGTAAGTGATCACGCAAAATGGACGTCGTTAGGTCTTTAGGGACGATCGAGGGGATTGTCGAGAAGAGGCCGATACCGAACGCCGTCATTTGCGAGCTTGTCCGCGCGAATAACTGCCCACCACGGAACCTTAACCACGTCAGGTTTTCGAAAGCTTGCCCGACCAGGCAGACCTGCTCAGGTGATCCTGGAGGAGAGGTTAGCGTGGATCCGCAAGATTTTGACCCGTCTAACGTGTCCGCTTGGCCGCAGGTGCAGCCCGACGTCTCGCAAGAGCCGCAGACGAGCCAAGCCGGACAAGAAGGTTGAGCAGCACTTGGCTGAGACAAGGCAGTCCGAACCTGCGTCCGTCGGCGCTGGAGGCTCCTATCCCAAGCGCCGCGTGATGGAACGCCTCGCGCGAGCTGCCCGACGAGCATCTGGAATTGCAGCCAACTTGTTTCTTCACCGAGGTTCGGGATAGACGCGAACGCGCTGGCGTCCTTCGCTTTCCACCAGCTCGCCCCTGTAAGGCACCCCGCGGATCTCGAAATAGGTCGGCCGCCCGGGACCGGGCATGATGCGCTCGCCTTCCAAAACGCGCACGAGGTAAGGCGGCAGGAACCGCTCCCTATGCTCCCAGCCGCCCCGGATCAGATAGCCAAGATCGACTGCGCCTTCCCCGGGTCGTCTTGCGCTTACGATTGGCGGTGGGCGATGCAGCGGCCGGGATGGCCCGGCTTCGTTCATCCCGCCAACCCGCCGGTGATGGATCAGGCGAATATCCCTGCGACCGCCCGGTCCAAATGTCGCCGAATAGCGCTCCCCATTAATCGCAAATTGACTTGGCCCGAACTGGTTTGGCAGCAGATTGATGTTGCCCAACACATCGATCAACACGTCTGACGCCGCCTGGGAACCGTGGCGCCAATCCACCCCAACGATCGCTCCTATATCCCGCGGCTCCGAAGGGCCCCCCGGTGGATCCGCGAACGACGAAGCGGCCGCTAATTCAGGTGCTGGCGCAGAGCGCGCATCGTCGCGCAAGTCGTGCGGTGTGGGTGGATCCAGATCAACGAAGGACTCGAGACCGCCGTAGATGTTTGACGATCGAGGCCTCACGGACGAAGGCGATGCAGGTTCTTGCATCTGTTGCCCAAGCCATGCCCAAGCTCCCTGGCTCGGGGTGGCAGGAAGCTCGAATGGCGGATGAGCCTGCGCGGCCCAGTGCGGCGCTGGCATTGGTGAGGCGGGCCCGTGGATCTGCTCACCAAGCCACCCCCAGGCCCCAGCGCTCGGCGTGGCTGGCGTTGCGGGAAGCTCCTGTGGCGAATGGGCCTGCCGAGCAGCTTCCGCAGAAGGTTGACCTGGGTCCTCAGGAGGCGGCAATCCCAATGCCCTGTTCGCCTCGAGGATTTGCTGGTAGAGTCCAAGCCTGAGCAGATCAGCGTTGATCTTGCTGTCCTTGGTTTCTTGCTTGTATTCCTCGACGTCTTGAGCGAGCCCAGGGGTAGACAGTCGGTCAGCGATCGGCTGTCTGTCGTGCATCTGCAGCCACTCACTCAGTCTGAACATGCGGCGAGTTTGCCTATCGATCGTCTTGGGATCGATCCTGCCGGTTGCCTTTTCCGCCGCCGCCCACATGCGGATGAAGCTTGCGTCCTCAGCACGAGGGGCCAGTCGGCGGACATCGGCCGCCAAGGTGTTTCCGGCGCCGACTTCACGAAGCTTCTTCAGGGCCGCCTTGATGCGCCTGCCGCGGTCCTTTGCGTAGGCGTCGACGTCCTCGTCGAGCTCCGCTTCCAGCTGGTGGTTTTCCACATCGGGATTTTCCAGCTGCGCATTCTCCAGTTCGCGGCGAATTCGATCGGCAATCGAGGGCCTGCCGGCGTCGCTCAGGCGCGCGCTCAAATGGCGCAAATCGGCTGCCGCGTTCTTGATCGTACCGTCGCTGAGATTACCCGCCGCCCTGTTTCGGAAATCCTCAATGAGCTCCTCATCGGCCCGAGAGACCCCACGCGTCCGGCCCGGCTGCCTGGCGTGATCAATTCGTAGATTCGTCGAAATGACGTCAGATTGCCCCGCGTCTCGCGACGACTTTCCGCTGCTGCTCCCGCCAAGGGCCTTGCCAAGTCCCGACTTGAAGCGTGACCATAATCCGCGGCTTTTTCCGCTCTTGGCCGACGCGGCAGACTCTGCGTCCGGAAAGCTGTAACGTGTGCTGTTGAACAGATCATCTCGCAAACTAGACTGCGGCACTTGCGACGAAGCGGGAAGCTGAAAGCTGGGAATGTCTACGCTCCGGCGCGTGCCGCCTAGCGCACTCTCCCTAGAAGTGGAGCGCGGCGGCGCCCGCATCGAACCGCCGAAATCGTCCCTCCGCACTGCTCGACCACCTGCTGCGGGAGGCCGATCAGGCGAAGTCGAATTCCTTTGATCAGACGGAACGAGGGTCAAGTCCTGCAGCCGCCCTTCAAAGTCACCCTGCTCGCTTGGGCTACCCGCTCGCTGCCCAGTCCGCCCCTGAAGGGCGGCGTACTCGCGCATCCAGGCTCCTGAATCGAAGAATGGGTCAACCGGATCCATCCTGCTCTCCTCATGTTTGCATGGACCCTGCAACGATCCGCACTTCCTGGATTACGGCCAGCTAGCAGTTCGTTCAGCAAGGGTCAGATTATCTGATTGTTGTAGCCGCAACCTTTCCAAAAGCTGACGAGATCAGGATATTGCTGCGCGCAACACCGCCTTCGTATCGTCACCCGCCTGACGACAGGACGGGGTCGCTCCAGTTTTGCCGAACCTCTTCGCCGGCCGAGAATTGGTCGACGGATATAACAATGATCGCCTGTCGATCGTGCGCCGAATTCAAACATCACGGCCGGGCTCACACAGCCTCTACCAGTCTCCGACAGATAATACGTGACGAGTATCTTGTCGTCCTTGGCATCAACTTTGGCGCTGAGCTTGTCCTGTTGCAGGCGCTCATTGATGACGCACAACGTCTTTTCCTCGACGCAGACCGGGAGGCATTCTCGCGCGTTGAAGTTCCACTTTGCTTCACTGCGATTCTGAGGGACCGAATCATCCTAGCCTGTTTCACCAGTCCGGAGCCATTGTTCGAATGCTGTATGTGAGATCCACGTCGTCCGGAAAACGGCGGACTTCGCCGAATGTCCTTCGAAGGGGACGTTCCGCCCTTGAAGACGAGATGCTATCGCCAGTGGCAACGAGTGCGTTCAGGTTCAAACGATCCAAATATTTTTCTCCAGAGGATATGCAGGCCGTCCTCGCAACGGTAACGCCGAGCTCCTCTCGGGATCAGATAGGTTTAAGGTTTATCCAGCCCACAGTTCGCGGATTAGGCCTTGCAAGCCAAGTCGGCAATGAAGATTCGGTAGACTTCGCTCACTTCAATCGGGCCCAGTTTTTGCGTGAGGAACCGTAAGGCTTCCCGTGCAGTATCGAGACCGCCCCACTGGAGCGCGCGCGGACGACCTCACCTGCACGACGGCTTGGCCATCGTAAGCTGCCGACGCGGTGCATGCTTGAACTCCACAACTCGCTTGCCAAGATGGAGCTCGCGGGAAGCACCCGAAGTCAAATAGACCAGCCGAACAGTTAACTGCCTCGTCAAACCGAGCTTGTTGGCTGCGGCAGCGCCTTCGGAACGGATGATTTCACCGCTGCGCGCCTTGGTCTCCTCAACAGCTTTTCGACCGACGGAGCTCTCGTCCCATAGCGGATTTCGGCCGGACCTAGATACACTCTCGCCTCGCCCGCGGAATTTTTGCCGCTCGGCAAGACCGAAGGGCCCAGATCGACGGCAGCGCACTTTCCAAGGTGCAAAAGCACGTCCGCAGCGATGGGCGAGGCTTCACGATCGATCCTTACGTACCGCCGCAGAGCAATGATAAACAGCTCTGCGGCGGGTTGGGAGCCTCATAGTTCGAGGCCACGCTGTGCGAGCACACGGTCCATGACCTCGCGTTTGATCTCGCCTGCGATCTCGTTTCGGACTTGCGCTCCGAGCACCCGCTCGGCATCCGCGTCGCCCAGCAGACCATGCTCGGCCAGTCGCTGACCGAGGCGGCTTTGAAACTCCTGGCCCATGGCATCGAACACCCGGTCTTGCATCGCGGCATGTTCGGCCGGAGCGATGCGCTCCAGCACCGTCTCCCAGGGTTGCCAGCGGCTTGCCATGTACTCGGTGAACTGGCTTGCTTCCAGCTCCCGGACCAGGTCCAGCGCCTTCGTCGCATCATCCTCGCTTACGTGAGAGACCGCCAAGAAACGCATGTCAGGGGCGACGTGACTAAGCTCCAACGGCTCGCGCAGCCGATGTTGATAGGCCAGGTAGACTTCGACGTCGTCTACGTTCGGGTTGCCGCTAGCAAGCGATTTGACCCTGTCGCGCGCGATGTCGTCCAGCGCCTCCACGCGAAACGCGACACGGCCGCACTGGATCAGCTCGCCAAGCCGGTTGTCATACAGCCCGGTCTTAACGTCAGCGGTGATGCGCGCTGTCTGCATACCGTTCCAGTGCAACGTAACACGATCCTCGCAGCTGGTGTTAGCCTCGGAAGCCTGTGCAAAGTACTGCTCACGCAATTCCGCATTGGCGGCCGCCTGCCGCAGATCATCAGCCACTTGCTGCCGAAACGCGTCATTGCCGTAGTTCACAGTGCCTCGTAGCCTCTCCAGGAACCGGGCGTAGTCCTGGGCGCCGGGCTCATCCGCGAAGTGCTGCCATTCGGCCAGCGCGACCGGATCGTCTGCGAGCCAGTGTGCGGCAGCCTCATGCAGGGATTGCTGCGCAAGCTGCGGTAGCGCTTCAGCCGCCGCCAGATGAGCGAGAACGGCGTCCGGCAGCGGGTTATCCCCGAACTCGAAGCTCGCCATATGCGGGTAGTAGAGGCTATTCATCGGTATAAGAGCCTCTAGAAGACTTTCAGGCAGGCTGGTCAGCCGGTTACCGCTGACATTGAGCGATTGGAGTGTGCTCGGGAGTGGGTCAGGCAGGTTGGCCAATTGATTGCTGCTCACATTGAGTTCAATGAGCCGCGACGGCAGGGACTCGGGCAGATCGGTCAACTGATTGCCACCGAGCGCGAGCGAGGTGAGCCCGCTCGGGAGAGCGTCCGGCAGGCTGGTTAGCTGGTTGTCGTTCGCGTTTAGGATCTCGAGTCCGACCGGAAGATTTACCGGCAGGCTGGTCAATCTATTGTCAGCGACTTCCAGCTCAGAGAGGGTCGCCGGAAGACCATCCGGCAAACTGGTCAAGCGATTATGGCTGATGAGAAGACGCTGGAGACCGGGCGTTAACATAGCGGGCAGGCTGCGTAGCTCGTTGTGCCTGGCGCGCAGTTCCAGCAACCTTGGCGGCAGGGCGCTGGGCAGAGTGGTCAGCGAGAGCCACGATAAGTCGAGCGAGCGCGAGCCTGTGTTCTCCGTATTCCTGACTCGTGTGCGCCCCTGCCGCCGATTCTCGGCTTCGCCCTGCCCCTCTTCGACAACCCAATTGTCCAGCATCTGCGCGCGCGCGGAAGCTGCGGTCCGATAGCCCGTCACGGTTTCGACCAAATTCACCACGGCGCGGTTGAAGCCGCCGAGGTAGCTTTCCTGGTCCGCCCCTTCGGAAAGCCCCGAGGAAGAACCTGCACTCCACTGTGCCTGCCCCGCGTCCATCAATTTCTCCATTCCAGAATCAAGAATACCGCCTGCTTCTCAAGCTTGCGAAGCAGGCGGTTGCACAGCGCGAATGTCACTCGATAACCGCTATAGGGCCCTCTCGCCTTTAAGACGCCTTTCTTCACGGCCGCTGAGTTTGAGGCCATCGGCTACGCGATGGTCATTGGCCAGCGTCCGCGTTGGGTTGCCAGCAAGGCGCAATCAGACGTTATTCCGCCGTTTCGCGGATGACAACGCGCACATGGTTGTCGAAAGCATCCGGATGGGCGCAGAATTCTACGCATGGGGTGAGGGCCGCATTCGGAACTTGATGCTTGCCCAAAATCTACCCTCACGCCCTTCGTCAGCGACGCCCTGAATCGCTCGAGCGGAACCGACGATGAGCGGACACTGAAAAATGGCGCGCCCGCATCATCTGACAGTGTATCTCCACGCGAAGAGAATGGGACTGCTGTGGCCATCAAGCAGCGTACTGGGAAATTGACCTCATTTTCTGTTTATTGTTAGTTCAATCTGCACCCGGGGGTGGTTAAGCAATCAAAGATTCCGCAGAGCCACGCCATCTCCGGGCTAGCGCTGCAAATATCTGAGTCACTCACGACCTGTTCATTGATGTCCGCCGGTCCGGCGGACTCAGCGACGAAAGTCGGCACCGCCGCTGCGAGCACGACGGCAATCACAAACACCAATTTTTTCATTCGATCATGATTCCCTTAGGTAGCCCCCAGACCTGTCCCACCTAACAGAACCAATGCGAAATGCAAATCTCACGCTACGTCAGGATTGCGGATCGATAACTCTCAGCGCGAGACGTCCGATCGCTCATTGGGCTGTGCCTCCGATCGCTTTACGGCCATGACGATTGGCCGAAACTCTAGGGCCGATCGACATTCAGGATTGATCGGGATAGGGGGGTGCCTCACGACACCGCCCCTCCCACACCACCAGGCATACGGGTCCGTACCATGGCGGTTCGACCGAGTTATGCTTCGGCGGGCACGTAGAGTCGGGGAAGCCCGAG
>NZ_VKHP01000019.1 GCF_010811875.1 Bradyrhizobium uaiense | reverse complement strand
GGTACCGCACGACGAGTTCTCTCCGTATTGGTCACGGCACAGCGAAACTTTGCGAGGACGTTGCCCTTATCAGTCAACTCGCCTGGGGCCACCCCTCTCCCCACCCTCTCCCGCAAGGGGAGAGGGAACCTTTCCGCCGGTGCGCCCCTTACACGCGCTCAACAGACCGTGACATAGATAGGGTGTCGTCCCGGGCAAGCGCAGCGCGACCTGGGACCCATCACCACCGATGGTCATTGTTGCACGACGCTGGGGCCACAGCTCACTTCAACGACGCAACCCTGTGGTTGTGGGTCCCGGCCTTCGCCGGGACGACGGCGGTGGATGGGGGAGGCGTCCCGCGTCATCGAAAGAGCAGCGCCGACCTTAGCCCAGCCGCAACTCCGCATAACCCCCCGCTGCCACCGCATCGCATCGCTCGCGATACGCCGGCGCGCTGCCGCTGTAGCGGGCGACGATGCGCGTCTGCTTGCCTTCGACATTGCGGTTAATGCCGGTCATCCAGGAATCGACTTCGTTGGAGAGCAGGCCGACGCCGAGCGCCTTGACATGATCGGTCCAATCCGCGGTGCCCTCGGGCGTGGCGTCGAGGAAGGTCAGGCCTTTGTCATGCGCGAAGCGGATCAGGCCGGTGACCCAGTCGACGCTGTATTCGATGCTGCGCGGGATGTTGCCGAGCGCAGTGTGCGGGCCCATCAGCATCATCATGTTGGGGAAGCCGTCGACCATCAGCCCGAGATAGGTCTCGGGGCCGTGCGTCCACTTCTCTTTCAGCCGCGCGCCGTGTGCGCCGCGGATATCGATCATGTCGAAGCTGCCGGTGATGGCGTCGAAGCCGGTGGCGTAGATGATGATGTCGAAGGCGTAGTCCTTCTCGGTCGTCCGGATGCCTTCGGGCGTGATCCGCTCGATCGGCGTCGCCTTGAGATCGACCAGCTCGACATTGTCGCGGTTGTAGACCTCGTAATAGAAGGTCTCGAGCGGCAGCCGCCGCGTGCCGAAACCGTGGTTTGTCGGGATCAGCATCTCCGCGACCTTGGGATCCCTGACGCGCTCGCGGATCTTGCGCGCGACGAAATCGCTGATCGTCGCATTCGCCTTGCGGTCGATCAGGATATCCCTGAAATTGCCCTGCCAGATGCCGAAGCCGCGTTCGCCATAGAGCTTCTCGTAGAACGCCTCGCGCACCTCGTCGCTGACCTCGAACGCGCCGCGCGGGTCGGGCGTATGCACGAAACATGCAAACGTCTCCTTGCAGCGCGCGAAGATCTCGGGATAACCGGCCTTGATCCTGCCTTGCGTCTCCGCGTCGATCCTGCCGTTGTGCAATGGCGCTGCCCAGTTGGCGGTGCGCTGGAACACGGTGAGATGGCCGACCTCGCCGGCGATGGTCTGGATGGTCTGGATGCCGGTGGCGCCGGTGCCGATCACGGCGACGCGCTTGCCGGTGAAATCCACCTTCTCCTTCGGCCAGCGCGCGGTGTGAAACGACTGCCCCTTGAAATCGTCGATGCCCGCGATGCGCGGCAGGGTCGGTGTCGACAGCGGCCCGATCGCGGTGATCAGGAAGCGGCATGAGTGGCGCGCGCCGCTCTCCAGCGCGATCTGCCAGCTCCGCGTCTCGTCCTGGTAGATCGCCGACGTGACGCGGCTCTCGAACTGGATGTCGCGGCGCAGGTCGAATTTGTCGGCGACGTAGTTGCAGTAGCGCAGGGTCTCGGGCTGGCCGGCGAAATGCTCCGACCATTCCCATTCCTGCAACAACTCCTTCGAGAACGAGTAGCCGTAGGAATAGCTTTCGGAATCGAAGCGCGCGCCGGGATACCGATTCCAGTACCAGGTGCCCCCCACACCGGTACCGGCCTCGAACACCCGCGCATTCAGGCCGAGCTCGCGCAGCCGGTAGAGCTGGTACATGCCGGACAGGCCGGCGCCGATGATGATGACGTCGTAGTCCAGCGCAGCCGTCTGGGCGCTGTTGTCCTGGCGCGATGCGGCCACCTGTCGCTGCTCCCTGATCGGTTGATTGCCGGCAAGGCTAACCGGTCTTGTTGTTGCCGACAAACATCGAAGCGCGTGGCAGCTATCGCGATTTGCCGGGTTTGCCCGCCTGCGCGCATTCCGCGCGGCGGACTGTCGGCGTCGCGGCTTTACTCGGCCGCGGGATACCCGCTATCGTCGACCCGACAAGACGATCGCCCGCCAAGCGGCGACGGAACCAGCGGGAGTGAGGCGATGGGAGAGGCGCTGCGCAGGCCGACATCGATCGATGTCAGCAATCCCCGGCTTTACCAGGACGACATTTGGCGGCCGCTGTTCGCGCAACTCCGCCGCGACGATCCCGTGCATTATTGCGAGACGTCGGCCTACGGCCCTTACTGGTCGGTGACGCGCTACGACGACATCTTTGCCGTCGAGCTGGATCACCAGAACTATTCCTCGGCCTCCGAGCTTGGCGGTATCCAGATCGCGGAGTACCCGAAGGGGCAGGAACGTCAGAGCTTCATCCGCATTGATCCCCCGGGGCATACCGCGCAGCGCCGCACGGTGGCACCGATCGTCGCGCCGTCGAACCTCGCCAATTTGGAGGCTTTGATCCGCCAGCGCACGGCCACCGTGCTCGATGCGCTGCCGCGCAACGAGACCTTCGACTGGGCCGAGCGGGTCTCGGTCGACCTCACCAACATGATGTTGGCAACGCTGTTCGATTTTCCCGCGGAAGATCGCGCCAAGCTGACCTGGTGGTCGGATGTCGCGATCGCCAACGTCGAGTCCCCCGACGCGGTTGTGCACTCGGAAGCTGAGCGCACCACTGAGCTGGTCAAGATGGGAGAATATTTCCGCAAGCTATGGGACGCGCGGGTCGATGCGCCGCCCACCTTCGACCTGATCTCGATGCTGGCGCATTCGGAGGCGACGCGGAATCTGGAGCCGCGCGAGTTCATCGGCACCATCGGGCTGCTGATCGTCGGCGGCAACGACACCACGCGGAATTCGATGTCGGCGGGGCTGATGGCGCTGTGCGAGAACCCCGCGCAATTCGAGCTGCTCCGCGCCCGACGCGAATTGATCCCGAACCTGGTGTCCGAGACTATCCGTTACCACACGCCGGTGCTGCACATGCGCCGCACCGCGCGCAATGATGTCGAGCTCGCCGGGCGGCAGATCCGCAAGGGCGACAAGGTGGTGATGTGGTACATCTCCGGCAATCGCGACGAGGACAAGATCGAGCGGGCCGATGAATTCATCATCGATCGCGCCAAGCCGCGTCAGCACCTCGCCTTCGGCGCCGGCATCCATCGCTGCGTCGGCGACCGCCTCGCCGAGCAGCAACTCCGCATCCTCTGGGAGGAGGTTCTGGCGCGCGATCTGCGTTTTGAGCTGATGGGCCCGCCGCAAAGGCTCTATTCCAATTTCATCCGCGGTATACGAAGCTTGCCGGTGAGAATCGTCAATTGAGCTGCATCGCCTGGCGTCATTGCGAGGAGCGAAGCGACGAAGCAATCCATCTCGCCGCCTGTGGTAGGAGTGGATTGCTTCGCTTCGCTCGCAATGACGAAGGGGGCTACTAAGGAACAAGAATGAAGAACGATCCCGTTGACGTCCTGATCATCGGCGCCGGCGCCTCCGGCGCTGCAGTGGCCTGGAGCCTCGCCGATACCAAGATGCATATCCTCTGCCTCGATCAGGGCGGCTGGATGAATCCTGCCGAATATCCGAGCACCGGGCGCGACTGGGAGGCGAAATTCTACGGCGAGTGGTCGTCCAGCCCGAACATCCGCAAGCGGCCTGAGGACTACCCGATCAACGACGACAATTCGCCGATCAAGGTGGTCAACTTCAACGCGGTCGGCGGCTCGACGGTGATGTACACCGCGCACTGGCCGCGGCTGCATCCCTCCGACTTCAAGGTGAAGACGCTCGACGGCGTCGCCGACGACTGGCCGATCGATTACGATGCGCTGACGCCGTTCTTCGAGGAGAACGATCGCATGATGGGCGTCTCGGGCCTGTCGGGCGATCCGCTGTCGCCGCTCAGCCATCCGCCGATGCCGCAGCAGCCGCTCGGCCTGTCCGGGCCCTTGATCGGCACGGCGATGAACAAGCTCGGCTGGCACTGGTGGCCGTCGGACACGACGGTTGCGACGATGGACTACGAGGGCAGGGCGCGCTGCATCAATCTCGGCCACTGCACGCCGGCCTGCGCGCAGGGCGCCAAGGCCTCGACCGACATCACCTATTGGCCGCACGCGATCCGCGCCGGGGTCGAGCTCAGAACCCATTGCCGGGTGCGCGAGATCCTGACCAACAAGGACGGCATGGCCTCCGGCGTCGTCTACTACGACAAGGACGGCGTCGAGCAATTCCAGCCGGCCGAGGTCGTCATCATCGCCTGCAACGGCGTCGGCACGCCGCGGCTGCTGCTCAACTCGGTGTCGGGAAAATTCCCGAACGGCCTTGCCAACTCGTCCGGCCTGGTCGGCAAGAACCTGATGTTCCACCCCTACGCGCAGGTCTACGGCTTCGTGAAGGAGCCGACCGACTCGAACCGCGCGCCGCCGACCTGCCTGTGGAGCAAGGAGTTCTACGACACGGATCTGTCGCGCGGCTTCGTCCGCGGTTACGGCATCCAGTTCGGCCGTGGCGCCGGGCCGGTGTTCGAGGCGGTCGCGAGCGAGCAGAAAGGCATCCTGCCCTGGGGCAGGGATCATCACCGCGTGTTCCGCAAGCTCAACGGTCATCGTCTTGCGGTGTCGGCGATCTGCGAGGATCTGCCGGAGGAGCATAACCGCGTCACGCTCGATCCCGTGCTGAAGGACAGCCACGGCATCCCGGCGCCGAAGATCGACTACACGATCAGCGCGAACAGCCGGAAGATGATGGACCATGGCCTGGCGCGCGGCCGGGAGATCCTCGAGGCCGCCGGCGCCACCGACATCTGCATCAACGATCCGATTCCCTGGGGCGGCTGGCATCTGCTCGGCACCGCGCGGATGGGCACCGATCCGGCGCGCTCCGTGGTCAACGAATGGGGCCGCTCGCACGACGTCAAGAACCTCTTCATCGTCGACGGCAGCATCTTCGTCACCTCCGGTGGCGTGAACCCGACCTCCACCATCCAGGCCCTCGCGCTCTACATCGCCGACCAGATGAAGCAGCGTCTCGCCAATCTGTTCGACTGAGACCGTCCAGAGAACCGACATGTCCGATGCAAAACAACTGACCGCAGCCCAGCGCGCCGATCTCCGCACCGTCGCCGCGATGATCGTTCCCGCCAGTGACGAGTACAAGGTGCCGGGTGCGGACGATGCCGCGATCCAGGCCGATATGCTGGCAACGCTGGGCCGCGACACCGCGCTGGTCGCGCAGGCACTGGATCATCTGGCTGATCTCGCCGGCAAGCCGCTCGCCGAGCTCGACGATGCCGGGCGCGATGCCGTGGCGCAGGAGTTTCGCAGCCGTGGCGGCGCCGCCGCGGCGACGCTCGTCCGCGTGGTGCTGCAATGCTACTACCGCGACGACCGCGTGCTGCGCTCGCTCGGGCTCGAGCTGCGCGCGCCGTTCCCGAAGGGCCATGTGCTGCCGGACGGCGACTGGTCGCTGCTCGATCCGGTCAAGGCGCGCGGCGGCACGCTGCGGCGAGTGCCCTAGCCGACCGGGCAGGTAACTACTTGCGGCGACGGGAGCCGGTCACCATTTGAGGGGACCAAAGGACTCTCGCCATGCTGGATTTTACCTCAGATACCGCTGCTGACACGCCGTCAGCGGCGACGGCCGATGCTGCCCGGCTAGATGATCGGGCCTTGCTGGATGCCTATTCCAATGCCGTGATCGACGTGACCGACCGCGTCGGCTCGGCCGTGGTCCGGGTCGAAACCGGGCCGAAGGTGCGTAACGCGCGCGAGCGCGGCGGGCTCGGCTCGGGCATCGTGATCTCGCCCGACGGCTTCGTGCTGACCAACAGCCATGTGGTCGGATCGTCGAAGGAGATCCGGTTGCGCGACACCGAGGGCTTCGTCACCGAAGCGCATGTGCTCGGCGTCGATCCCGACACCGATCTCGCCTTGTTGCGGGCCGATGGCGCGCGCGATCTGGCCTATGCCTCGCTCGGCAACTCCAAGACCTTGCGGCGCGGCCAGCTCGTGGTCGCGATCGGCAATCCGCTCGGGTTCGAATCGACGGTGACCGCCGGCGTGGTGTCGGCGCTCGGCCGCTCGATCCGCTCGGTCAGCGGGCGGACCATCGAGGACGTGATCCAGACCGATGCCGCGCTCAATCCCGGCAATTCCGGCGGGCCGCTGGTGTCGTCGAAGGGCGAGGTGATCGGCATCAACACCGCGATCATCAACGGCGCGCAGGGCATCTGCTTTGCGGTCGCCAGCAACACCGCGCAATTCGTGCTGTCGGAGATCATCCGCCACGGCTATGTCCGTCGCGCCTATATCGGCGTCGCCGGCCAGACCGCGCCGGTGCCGCGGCGCCATGCGGTGCTGGCCGGCGTCGAGAACAAGATGGGTGCGCTCTTGATGCAGATCGAGCCGGACAGCCCGGCCGCGCGCGCGAGTTTGTTGCCGGGCGACGTCGTGATCAGGCTCGACGGCATCGAGATCAACGGCGTCGACGATCTGATCCGCGCGCTCGATCACAGCCGGATCGACCGGACGCTATCGATGGACGTGCTCCGCCTCGGCCGCCTGCGCGCGATCGACATCCATCCGATCGGTAGGAAGCCGGCGAAGCAGTGAGGGCGAATTTGTCGGCGTACGAGATGCACCCTCTCCCCTGTGGGAGGGTCGCTTCGCGCAGCGAAACGAGGTGAGGGGTCTGTCTCCACGGGTAGATACCCCTCATTCGCAACTCGGCAAGTGGGCCGGGTGGCCCAGCAACAACACCAAGTCCCAGAGTTCCTGCCTAGTTCAGAGCAAACCAGACCTTGGCAACAAACGCCGCGCCGCACCAGTTCGAGGTCAGGCCATCCGGGTTGGTCGCGAGGTTCACGCGGCCGCCTGGCCGCGCATTTGGATCGCCTGTAAAGACAAAGCAGTTTTCCTTCGTCAGATTGGTGTCGTAGTAGCGCAGGTCGAAGTTGAACGCCTTGTGGGTGAAGGTCACGCCTGCCTGCCAATTGAGATAGGAAGGCAAGGGGAATCCACCGAGTTGCTGGCTTTGATTGCCGAACCAGGAATAGCCGGCAGCGGTCGTGAAGGATATGGTTACGTCGTGCGGCAGCAATTGGCTCGGCACATCATAGCCGACGCCAGCTGCCACATATTGGCTCCAGGCCCCGGTGTTCGAGACATTCGGCGAATAGGCGTAGCCTGCGGCGAGGCGGACTTGCTCGCTGATCTTTCGGTCGCCGCGGATGACCGTCTCCCAATAATTGATTCCGTTGGTCTCGCCGGGAAGCCGTTCTCCGGGATAAGCGAAATAGGTCACGCCAAAATCGAAATCGATGGTTGCGAATGTCGGACGGAAACCGGCGGCATAGGTGAATTCGGCGGCTGGTTGTGTCGGCAGGTTGACGGTGGCGACCGTTGTGCCGGCGTATAGCTGGCCCCATCTTGCTTCCAGGGCGGCACCGACCGCAGGCCCATGATCGGACAAGGTAACGCCGCGATAGATGTAATCGGACGCAAGTCCCGCGCGGGCGCTGAATTCCAGCTCGTTCGCAGGCGTTGCGTGGTTGGTGTCGGCCGCCGACCAACCGCGATTGCCGAGGCCGATCGCTCCGGCTGGGCTGGGGGCTTGGGCGTAAGCGAAATCGCTGATCGAAATCACAAGCCATAGCGCGACCAACCCTGTGATCGAGCGACCACTTGTTGCGTCTTTTCGCTGCCGCACTGTCGCTTACCCTCCAAGAGCTACCGCGACGCCAACCAGTGCACACCCCACAGCCACCATCGAAAGCCCTGCCATCCAGGGCCGCAACCCGCTACGTAGTCCAAATACGTAACCGCAGCAGAACAGCATCACGATGGCGACAACGTAGGTCACATGCAAGGCCAATCTGGGGTCGCGCAGCAGCACGGACGGAATTGTCAGCGGCAAGGTCGAAAGGAAACTCAACAAGCAAAGCCCCAGCGCTCCCGTCCAGTCGCGCTTCGTCAGCCCTGGATCAAGGAACGGCTCAGGCAATTGCTGCAAAGTTTTCCGGAGCACTTCCAATTGGTCCAGAGGCAGGATCGCCGCCAATTGGGGCGGCAATGCATCCGAGATGATGCGCTGCGCAGTTTCGGGATCGGGCGCCTGCCTGATTGCGCGGAGCGTCAAAGCCTTGTCTCCCCGGTCATTGATCCGAGCCAGAAGATAAAGACCGCCGTCAACAATACCCCAGGCCAGATTGCAGCCTAGCGCTCCCATCAGCATCGTACGAATGTTGATGCCAGCGCCCGATGCGATACTCAGCGAGCAGATGAAGGTAAGGGCCATGATCAGGCCGAATAAGGTCTCCGAGATTCGTTCCATCGGATCCAGTACGTGTCGAGGCGCTGAGGCGTCTGACATGAAATCATCTCCCGTTGGCCATCTCGGCTCCCCATAAGGGCTGCGCACTCTGCGCCTGACATCGATTGATCCATGTCAAGGCGGCATTTCAATTCCGTGCAGGTATCCGGCTCTAAGTATACGCGGAGGCGAAATATGTTTCCTTTCGCTGCGCTCTGGTGCGGATGTCTGATGATGAGCGGCGGCAGCTTCCGCGCTGCACGGTGGCTCCGGAGCGATGGCTGGCAAAGATCATTTCTTCTTTTCGTCGCGCTGATACTTGCCGGAGTTGGTGCTGTGTCGCCGGTACAAGCTGCCTCTGAAGATTCCGGGTGGCACGAGTTCAGCGGAACGTGGACCGCGGCAGGCAGCCGCCGCGACATCGGGCTCGGTGGCGATCGGCGAGCTTCGGTTGCCGATTACAGTGGATCACTCATGCTCTACGGGTCCTCACGTCCTGCGCTGGGCTTCCGCGCCGAGGCCGTCGTACTCAACGACAGCGCTACCGGCCTGACAGGACGGGCTGTCTGGACGGATGACACAGACAATCACGTCTATAGCGAGCTTCGCGGCGAAACCACCTCGGCAGGCAATCGCATCGTCGGGACATTTGTGGGCGGCAGCGGTCGGTACAAGGGTGCGACGGGCACCTACGAATTCTCCTGGCGCTTTCTTCTGGAAAACGAAGACGGTGTCGTGCAGGGCCAGTCGATGGGGCTCAGCGGCAAAGTCCGATTTCTGTCAACGCCGGATGAGCCCGGCGCAGGAACGTCCAAGCCATGAAACGCCCCCTCACATTCCTGAAGCCGGCGTTGCCGTTCATGCTGGCGATCGGCATCTGGCTGACACCCGTTCCGGCTGGATTGACCCCGCCCGCCTGGCACCTGTTCGCCGTGTTTGCATCGGCGATCGCATCGGTCCTGATCGGCTCTTTTCCGTTGCTCCCATCCGCGCTGCTCGCTGTCGCGGCGGTGGTCCTGACCGGCACCATTTCGCCGGCGAAGGCCTTTGCGGGTTTCGCCAACGCCAGTGTGTTGCTGGTCGTGATTGCCTTCCTGGTCGCACTGGCCGTGGTGAAGTCGGGCTTGGGGCGGCGGATCAGCCTGTTCATGGTCGGTCTGTTCGGCAAATCGTCTCTTGGGCTTGCCTACAGTATCGTCATAACGGACGCCATCATTGCTCCGGGTTTTCCCAGCAACACGGCGCGAGGTGGTGTTCTGTTCCCGATAGTGCTGTCGGTCGCCAGCGGGTCCGGTTCGCGACCGGAGGAGCCCGAGGGTCGTAGACTGGGCGGCTATCTCATGTTCTGCGGGATGGCGAGCTTGTCGGTTTCGTCTGCGCTTTGGATGACCGCCACCTCGGCCAACCCGCTAGGGGTCCAGATAGTCAAGGGGTTCGGGGTAGAAATCGGCTTCGGCAAGTGGCTGGTCGTGGCCGCAGTGCCTGCACTGATTGCGCTCTTGCTGCTTCCCTGGCTTGTGGCGCGCATTTTCCCGCCAGGGATTGGGCAAACACCCGACGCACCCGTTGCTGCCCGGAAGGAGCTTGCGGCGCTTGGTCCGCTCAAGCGCGATGAATGGATCACGGCCGGAATCTTCGCATTCATGATCCTGGGTTGGGTATTTGGCGATTCGTTGCAGCTGAATTCGACCAGCGTCGCTTTCGCTGGCCTCGGTATGCTGCTCATGTCAAATGTCATAGGATTGAGAGACATTGCAGAACACGGAGAGGCCCTCGAAACGTTTCTGTGGCTTGCCGTGCTGTTTGCCTTGAGCGGGCAACTCAACGAACTCGGGTTTATGGGTTACGTCGGCCAGCGGCTGGCGTCCTACATAGTCGGCCTTTCGTGGCAGATGACCTACGTCATACTGGTCGCACTGTATGTGCTAATTCACTACATGTTTGTCAGTCAGACTTCACAGGTGCTGGCTTTGCTCGGCGTCTTTGTTGACGTCGGCATCAGAGGAGGCGTGCCCGCACCGTTGATGGCGTTTGCTCTGCTGTTTGCAAGCAGTTACTTCTCGGTCATTACGCCCCAAGGTGGCAGCCAGAACGTCATCTTCGTAAGCAGCGGTTACCTCACACAACCGGAGCTCTATCGGCTTGGCCTGCTTGTGACGCTCCTCTTTCTCGTCGTGTTCCTTGTAATCGGAACTCCCTGGATCCTGCTGGTCACGTGACTGCGCGTGATCGAGATCCATCCGATCGGAAGGAAGCCGGCGAAGCAGTAAGCACGAATTTTTCCGCGCGAGATGCACCCTCTTCCCCTGTGGGAGAGGGTCGCTTCGCGCAGCGAAGCGGGGTGAGGGGTCTCTTTCCACGAACTCATCTGCGGAGAGAACCCCTCATCCGGCGCTGCGCGCCACCTTCTCCCACAAGGGGAGAAGGGAAGGACAAGTTTGCGGTA
Source organism: Bradyrhizobium uaiense (assembly GCF_010811875.1). Taxonomy (GTDB): domain Bacteria; phylum Pseudomonadota; class Alphaproteobacteria; order Rhizobiales; family Xanthobacteraceae; genus Bradyrhizobium; species Bradyrhizobium uaiense. The sequence continues at coordinate 49,900 of NZ_VKHP01000019.1, read as the reverse complement.
GCCCTACTGCAGCGCCGCCAGCAACTCGTCGGGCTGCTCGACCATCATCATGTGGCCAGCAAGTAGCCCGGATGAGCGAAGCGATATGCGGGATTGATGTCGCGATCTACTGCCGGCCCCCGTATGTCGCTTCGCTCATCCGGGCTACGCTCGCTGTTGGCCTGAAGCCGCTACCGCCGCGTCCGTCAGGGAACGATCACCACTTTTCCCGGAATGCGATCTGTTTGGCGTGATCGCTTTTCACTACCAGTATGGCCACCGCCACCCCTCATAGAGGTCCCAAGACGACACTAGGGGCGGCCCATATGGATCGACCCGGTCGTCTTCAGGGCGATAGCGATATCGTGGAACGATGTAATAATCCCACGGGGTCGGCGTTATCACGGGCGTCGGGATCACGACCCTCGTTCGTTCATGAACGATCTGTGCCTTGCGCGCCCGGGCTTCAGCACCGGACGTCCCGAGGGTACACAGCACCAGGGCCGCTCCGAGAGCGCATGCGACAGTCACCATCTTCATCATGCATCGGCCTCCTCGCCTGAGAGTGCAAAAGGACTCAAAGCAAGCTCATTCGCCCTTGGCTGGCGTGAATCTCCGCGTCAGGCCGCTCTCGGACTTGTCGCAAAAATTCGGAATAATAGAAGATATCGCTGAGTTGCCCGACGTGTCAAGTTGCTTGTCCGAGTGACGGCGGCCGGTCTGCTCCTTTGCATGGGGTTGTTTTCGATATTTTGGGATGGCGGGAAGCGGAGCCGGCGTACGCTGCTACAGCAGCGCCGCCAGCAGCTCGTCGGGCTGCTCGACCATCATCATGTGGCCGGCGCCCGGCAGCATCACGACGCGCGCGTTCGGCGTCGCGGCGGCAAGAGCCTTTCCCGCCTTGGCCGGGGTCATCATGTCGCGCTCGCCGAGGACGAAGGTCGCGGGCACCTTGACCGCGGCGGCGGCGGTCAACCCGTTCTGATAGGCGTTGCAGGCGTTGAGGTCGTTGTACAGCACACCGGGCTTTGCCTCCTGCAGCACACGCTGCGCGCCCTGGTGCATCCACAGGCCCGGCGCGAGGCTGCCGCCAAGCTCGGCCTTGAAGCCGAGGCCCCAGATCGAGACCATGTCGATCGCGGCGACGTCATTGGCTTCGGCGGCCTTCAGGAGATCAGGGCCGACCGTCATGGTCGCGGCGGTGCCGATCAGCGCGAGCCCGGAGACCTTGTCGGGATGCCGCGCCGAGGTCTCGATCGCGATCAGCGAGCCCATCGAATGGCCGATCAGCCGGGCCTTGGCTGCACCGGCGGCGGTGATCAGCGCCGCGATCCAGTCGGCCATCTCGGCAATCGTTGCGAGCGGCTTGCCGGCGGAGCGGCCATGGCCGGGCAGATCAGGTGCCAGCACGGAATAGCCGTGATGGGCGAACCAGCGGCTGTGCAGCGCCCAGGTCGAGGAATCGAAGCCGGCGCCGTGGATCATCACCACAGCGGGCAGCGATGGGTCGAACGGCTTGCCGCCGGTGGCGATGAAGGTGTCTGATCCGTTGACGGAAAGCTGCATGGCGCTCAAGTCCTTTGCGAGGCGCGCAGCGCCTGGCCGAGATCGTCGATGATATCGTCAGCGGTTTCGATGCCGACCGACAGCCGCACCAGCTCCTCGCCGATCCCTGCGGCCTTGAGCTGCTCGGCATCCATCTGTTGATGCGTGGTGCTGGCAGGATGGATCACCAGCGTCTTGGCATCGCCGACATTGGCGAGATGGCTGATCAGCTTCAGGGACTCGATGAACTTCTTGCCGGCGGCGCGGCCGCCCTTGATGCCGAAGCTGATGATCGAGCCGGCGCCGCGCGGCAGCAGCTTCTTCGCCAGCGCGTAGTCCGGATGCGTCTCCAGCGACGGATGCAGCACCCAGTCGACCGCCTTGTTCGCGGCGAGCGCCTCCAGCACCGCATGGGTGTTGCTGATGTGGCGATCCATGCGGACGCCGAGCGTCTCGATGCCTTGCAACAGCTGGAACGCGTTGGTCGGCGACAGGCAGGCGCCGAAATCGCGCAGGCCTTCGGTGCGGCCGCGCATGATGAAGGCGGCCTTGCCGAACTGCTCGTCGAAGACGATGCCGTGATAGCCGGCATAGGGCTCGGTAAGCTGCGGGAATTTGCCGGAGGCGCGCCAGTCGAACCGGCCACCGTCGACGATGACGCCACCGATCGCGATGCCGTGGCCGCCCAACCACTTGGTCGCCGAGTTCATCGTGATGTCGGCGCCGAGCTCGATCGGCTGGCTGAGATAGGGTGTCGCGAACGTATTGTCGATCAGGAGCGGAATCTTCGCATCATGCGCGATCTGCGCTACGGCCGGGATGTCTAGCACCTCGAGGCCGGGATTGCCGATGGTCTCGCCGATCACGAGGCGGGTGTTCGGCTTGATCGCGGCACGGAATTCGTCGAGCGCGCGCGGCTTGACGAAGGTCGTGGTGATGCCGAACCGCGGCAGCGTATGCGCGAGCAAATTGATGGTGCCGCCATAGAGCGAGGCGGAGGCGACGATATGGTCGCCGGCATTGAGCAGCGTTGCGATCGCAAGATGCATCGCGGCCATGCCGCTGGCGGTGCAGATCGCGCCGACGCCGCATTCAAGCGCGGCGATCCGTTCTTCCAGCACCGCGGTCGTCGGATTGGAGATGCGCGTGTAGATGTGGCCGGCGCGTTCGAGGTTGAACAGCGCCGCGGCGTGGTCGGCGTCCTGGAACACGTAGGACGTGGTCTGGTAGATCGGAACCGCGCGCGCGCCGGTTGTGGGATCGGGACGCTGGCCGGCGTGCAGGCTCAGGGTTTCGAAGGCAGGCGGCTTGGGTGCGGGCATGCGAAACTCGTCAGGTCAGTCGATGAAAAGGTTGAGTCCGAAGATCTAGACGTGAACTGCGGTGCGAACACGGCCGACATTGCCGAACACGCGCAAATAGCGCTCGACCTCGGATGGGATGCCGGTCGCCTTCTCCGGATTATCGGAGAGCTTCACGGCCGGTCGACCGTCGACCGACGTCACCTTGCAGACGATCGAGATCGGATCGAGCGCGGCGGTGCCGTCGGGCGCGCAGCCGACGAAGTCGTTGGTGAGGTTGGTGCCCCAGCCGAAGCTGACGCGCACGCGTCCCTTGAAGTGGTGGAATGTGTCCTCGATCGAGCCGACATCCATCGCGTCGGAGAATACCAAAAGCTTCTCCTTGGGATCGCGGCCCTTCTGCTTCCACCATTTGATGATGTCTTCGCCGGCGGTGATCGGCGGCGCGCTGTCGGGACGAAAGCCGGTCCAGTCGGCGACCCAGTCGGGCGCGTCGCGCAGGAATGGCTTGGTGCCGAACGCGTCGGGCAGCGCGATCAGCAGGTTGCCGCCATAGGCGTGGCGCCATTGGTCGAGGATGCGATAGGGTGCCCAGCGCAGCTCCTGGTCGTCGTTGGCGAGCGCGGCGGCCACCATCGGCAGTTCGTGCGCGTTGGTGCCGATCGCCTCGAGGTCGTTGTCCATCGCGAGCAGCACGTTCGACGTTCCGGTGAAGGAGGGGCCGAGACCTTCCTTCACCGCCTCGACGCACCAGCGTTGCCAGAGGAAGCCGTGGCGGCGCCGTGTGCCGAAATCGGATAGCCGCAATCCGTCCAGCTTGCGTAGCCGCTCGACCTTGGCCCACAGCTTGGCCTTGGCGCGGGCGTAGAGCACATCGAGCGCGAAGCGGCCGTAAGCCTTGGTCGCCGCGCGCGAGCGCAGCTCGTTGAGGATCGCGAGCGCCGGGATCTCCCACATCGTGGTGTGGGTCCACGGCCCGTGGAAATGCAGCTCATACTGGCCGTCGACCTTGTGCAGCTCGTATTCGGGCAGGCGGAAGGTCGAGAGCCAGTTGATGAAATCCGGCGAGAACATCTGGGTCTTGCCGTAGAACGTGTTACCGGCGAGCCAGATCAGTTCCTTCTTGCTGAAGCGGATGGTGCGGGCGTGGTCGAGCTGGGCGCGCAGCTCGCCCTCGTCAATGACCTCGGCGAGCCGGATATGGGTCGAGCGGTTGATCACCGAAAAGGTGGTGCGCGTGTCCGGATAGCTTTCCCGGATCATCTGCTGCATCAACAGCTTGTAGAAATCGGTGTCCAGCAGGCTGCGCACGATCGGGTCGAGCCGCCAGCCGTGGTTGTAGGTCCGGGTCGCGATATCTGTCACGGTCATGCGGGAACCTTAGCCTGCCCCGTGGCGCCCGCCCAGTGGGTATCGGGCGGAACATGGCAGGTCAGCGCGCTATGGTCTGCCGTATACGGCCGACCGTGGCGGGGACGTCGGTCCAGGCCGGCTTGTCCGGGGCAAACTGCCGCCGCAGGAAGGAGGCGAGCTCGGCGACCTGACCGTCGGTCATGCTGTCCTTGAAGGCCGGCATGTAGCCGAGGTCGGTGACGGCCGGCCTAGCAATGCCGTGCAGGATCACCTGGATCAGGTTGTCGGGGGCGTCGCTGTGCAGATTGCTGTTCAGCGCCAGCGACGGCCGGCTGCCGAACAGCGGCGGACCGCCGACCTCATGGCAGACCGCGCAGGCGCCCTGATAGATCCGGGCGCCCGCCGACGCGGCGCTGCTGACGGCGGTGGTGGCTTCGAGCTTCGCGGCAAGCGCATCGTGGGCCGATCGGTCGGTGCTCTCATTGAACGAGGCGAGGTAGACCGCCATCGCTCGGATGTCCTGGTCAGGCACCGCGGCTAGCTCGTGGATGACCGGCGCCATCGGCCCGGCGGCGACGCCGTGCAGGCGGGATTCGCCGGTGCGCAGATAGGCGTACAGCTCGTCCTCGCTCCAGGGGATCGGCGCTTTCGACAGCGACGTCAGCGCCGGTGCCTCCCAGCCCTCGGCGAAGCCGCCGGCGAGATAGGCTGCTTGCCGTTCGGCGCCGAGCGCATTGCGCGGCGAATGGCAGGCGCTGCAATGACCGAGGCCTTCGATCAGATAGGCGCCGCGATTCCAGATCGCCGACTTCGATGGATCGGGCTGGAAGGGGCGCGGCTGATGGAATAGCGCATTCCATCCGGCGAGCAGCGGCCGCAGGTTGAACGGAAAGGCGAGTGCGTTCGCCGGCGTCTCGGCGCGCACCGGCGCCTGCGCCATCAGATAAGCATAGAGCGCCTGCAGGTCGGCATCGGACGTCCTCGCGAAATGCGTGTACGGAAACGCCGGATAGAGATGCCGCCCGTCGCGATGAATGCCCTCGCGCATCGCGCGCTCGAAGGCGGGATAGGACCAGGCGCCGATACCGGTGTCGACGTCGGGCGTGATGTTGGTCGTGGTGATCGTGCCGAACGGCGTCTCGAGCGGCCGGCCGCCGGCGTTCGCGATGCCATACTCCGAGGTGTGGCAGACGGCGCAGGCGCCGAGCGCCGCAAGCTCCTTGCCGCGTGCGATCGTGGCAGTGGAATAGACCGAGGCATCAGGCCGCGCGATCGGCGCGATCGCCCGCCAGGGCAGCACGGCCGCGCCGATTCCGATCGCCGCGGCGCAGAGCGCGGCGATGCCGGCGAGCACGCCGCCGCGCTTTGCAAACGGATTTGGCCATTTGTTGAGGTCGGCCGTTTGCGCAGGCGGCGCCAGCGGGGCGGGTTCGACAGGTTGCTCACCACGCAAACCCTTCAAAATACGCTCCGGCGTGAACGGCAATTCGCGGAAACGTACCCCGGTCGCATCATAGATCGCATTGGCGATCGCGGCCGCGCTCGGCACCGAAGCGGACTCGCCGACGCCGAGCGGCGGCTGGTCCAGCCGCGGCAGCATCAGCACGTCGATCTCAGGCAATTCAGGGAATTTGATGATGGGGTAGGCGCCCCATTCCCGCGCCGTCACCGCGCCGCGCTCGAAGGAGACTTCCTCCATCAACGCGCGGCTGGTCGACTGGATGACGTTGCCTTGGATCTGGTGCCGTACGCCATCCGGATTGATCATCAGCCCGGAGTCCTGGCCGGCGACGACGCGGGTCACGCTGACATCGCCCGTCGCCTTGTTGACCGCGACGTCGGCTATCCAGGCTGACCATGCCGCGCCGTAGCCTGGAAATTTGCTGTGCACGTAGAGCGCATAAGCAAAGCCGCGGCCGCGCACGATGTCGCCTTCCGCCTCGGGCTCTTTCCACACCGGGCGCGGCGTCCAGCCGGCGCGCTCGGCGACGGCGTTGACGAGGTCGATCGCGCGCTTGTCCTTCAAATAGCGCAGCCGGTACTCGATCGGATCGACCTCGGCCTCGGCGGCGAGCTCGTCGATATAGGATTCATGCGCGAAAGTATTGGGCAGCGCTGAAACGCCACGAAACCAGGACGCACGCACGATCGGCGGCATGTCGTTGGCGACCACGCGCATGTTGTCGTAGTCGTAAGGCGGGATCGCGGTGCGATCGCCCATCTCGAACACGGCCGCTTCAGGCGCGATCCGTCCGGTGAGCAGCAGCGCCAGTGTCGGCGCGCCGTTCGAGGGATAGCGCGTGGAAAAATCGTAGCCGGCGACGCTGCCGTCGGCATTGAGCCCGCCATTGACGTCCATCAGCTGCGCGGTGCCCTTCGGCTCCCAGGCATGTTCCTGCTCGCGGGTGAGTTGCACACGCACGGGGCGGCCGACCGCGCGCGACAGCAGCAGCGCATCGGCGGAGACGTCGTCGCCGCAGTTGCGGCCGTAGCAGCCGGCGGCCTCCATCCGGATCACGTCGATCTCGGATTCCGGCCGCTGGATCAAAAGGGCCAGATCGCCGCGCAGGATGTGCGGGTTTTGGGTGCCGGACCAGACGCGGATAGCGCTTTCGCTATAATCGGCAACCGCGCAGGACGGCCCGATCGAGCCGTGCATCTGGTAGGGCCAGAGATAGGTCCGTTGCATCGGCTTCGCGGCCGCCTTGAGTGCGGCATCGACATCGCCCTTGTCGATCAGCTGGCGCGGCGTCGAAGGATTGGCGCGCAGCGCCTGCTCGATGTCGGAGAGATCGGTCAACGCCGGTCCCGGCTTCCAGCTCAACTTGAGCTGCGCCGCGGCCTTGATCGCGTTCTCCTCGCGCTCGGCGACGACGCCGACGAAATCGCCGATCCGCACCACCGCGACGAGCCCTGGGATATCCCGCACCGAGGCTTCATCGACCGCGATCAGGCTGGTGCCGACGAACGGGCCGGTATCGACGCCGGCATAGGGTGGACGGACGACGCGGCCGTGCAGCATGCCGTGCACGCGCACATCATGGACGTAGACCAGCTCGCCGGTGGCCTTCGCCGGCAGGTCGACGCGTGGCATCGACTTGCCGACGACGGAATAGGCGCTGACGTCCTTGACCGGAACATCGTCGGCGAGTTCGAGCCGGATGGTCTCGTCCGCGATCAGCTCGCCATAGCTGATGCTGCGGTTGTCGTGTCCGCGGATCAGGCCGTCCTCGATCGTGAGTTCGTGAGCTGGCAATTCGAGCCGCTCAGCCGCGCGTGTGAGCAAGAAGTGCCGCGCCTGCGCCGCGGCCTTGCGCAGGGGGACGGCGGTGATCTGGATGGTCTCGCTCGCGATCGTCGGGCCCTGGTTCGGCACCACGGCGGTGTCGCCGAGAATGACGACGACGCGGGCAAAGGAGACGTCGAGCTCTTCGGCGACGATCTGTCCGAGCGCGGTGCGGATGCCGGTGCCGAGATCGACGTGACCGTTATAGGCGTTGACCGAACCGTCTGATGTGATGGTGATGAAGGTCTCGAACGCGCCTTCCGCACCCAGCACCGCGGGGCGGACGACCGACAGCGAGCCGCGATTGCGTTGCCCTGGAGACCGTGTGTCCGTCATCAATCGCGTGCCTCGAGCACGTGGCTGGCGGCGCGCATCGCCGCGCGGATGATCTCGATATGCGCGCCGCAACGGCAGAGATTGTAGCGCAGCGCTTCCAGCACCTCGCGCTCGGATGGATTTGGATTGCGTGTGAGCAGCGCCTTGGTGGTGATGATCATGCCGTTGAGGCAATAGCCGCACTGCGCGGCCTGTTCGCTGATGAAGGCATCCTGCACGGGATCGGGATGCTCGCGCGTGCCGAGACCTTCGAGCGTGACGATGTCGCGCCCTACACAGCCCTCGATCGGAATCACGCAGGCGCGCGCGGCGACGCCGTCGATCAGCACCGCGCAGGCGCCGCACTCGCCGAGCCCGCAGCCGTATTTCGGTCCGTTCAATGCGAGGTCGTTGCGCAGCACGTAAAGCAATGCGGTGTCGGGAGCGGCGTCGACATCATGATTCCTGCCGTTCACGGTCAGGCGCATTGCTCCGGTTCTCCCCTGATGTTTGCGCTGCAATGTCAGCGTCAGATCGGCGACGAGGATAACGTTTGTATACAAACGTGCAAGCGGCGGCATGCCGCGCTGCAGCGAGTGCACGCTTTATGAACAGGGTGCGCAAGCGAACGGCAGCTTTTGATCGCAAAGGCCGCTTGACAGGTCCCGGGCTCGCGCGCAGGATCATTCGTATACGAACGATATAGGCAGGGAGGCGGAAGCGCAGTATGATCGACCGCCACCACAAGTCCAGGCTTGGTCACGATGGCTGACACAATGACCGTCGCCGCCGGCGACAAGATCCGCTGCGATGCCTGTCCGGTGATGTGCTACATCAAGCCGGGCGCGGCCGGCGCCTGCGATCGTTACGCCAATCATGACGGCACACTGGTGCGCGTCGATCCGCATGTCGTGCTCGAGCGCACCGTCTCGCATGGCGGCAAGCTGGTTCCGTTCCAGGTCAGCGGCGACTGGGACGGCAAGATCGTCCGCCAGCCCGATCTCTTCGTCACCGCGATCGGCGCCGGGACTACCTATCCGGACTACAAGCCGGCGCCGTTCATCGTGTCGTCGGAAGTCGACGGCGTCGACATGATCACCGTCGTGACTGAAGGCATTTTCTCGTATTGCGGCGTCAAGGTGAAGATTGACACCGACCGCTACCTCGGGCCGGAGACCGCGACCGTGCGCGCGGACGGCGAGGCGGTCGGTCATGTCACGACCAGCGAATATGGCTCGCAGATGCTCTCGCTCGGCGGCGTGCATCATCTGACCGGCGGTTCCAAGAAGGAAGGCCGCGTCACCTGCGACACGCTGATGGATCTCTCCAACTGCAAGGCCGTGGAGCTGACCATCGACGGCGGCGCCACCGTCGTGGTGCAGGCGGGCAGGCCGCCCATCGTCAACGGCACGGCGGAAGAGCGGATGCGGGTCGGCTGCGGCTCGGCGACGATCGGCATGTTCGCCAAGCAGTGGCACGGCAAGGTCGATGAAGTCGTGGTGGTCGACGACCACATCACCGGCGTGCTCAGCGAGCACCAGGCCGGCAAGCTGCTCGACATCGCCGACACCGGCATCAAGATGAAGGGCCGCCGTTCCACGCCCGGCCGCTATTTCCAGGTCGCCGATCCCGGCACCGGATGGGGCGGCACCAACATCTCCGATCCGCTGTCGATCCTCGGGCCCTTCAATGCCAAGGAAGCACGGCCCGGGCTCACCATGTTGATGGTTTCCACGACTGGCGAACATGCGTCCTACTACGTGCTCGACGAGGCCTTGAGGCCGGTCGAGACCGAGATGCCGGCGGACCTCAAATTCTCGGTCGAGCGCATCCAGGAGAATTGCGAGCCGGCGTTGTGCACCGTGCTGTTCATGGGTGGCGCGGGCGGATCGCTGCGCGCCGGGGTCACCGACAATCCAGTGCGGCTGACGCGCTCGGTGAAGGACGCGCTCACAAGGGTCACCAGCGGCGGCGCGCCGGTTTATGTCTGGCCCGGCGGCGGCATCACCTTCATGGTCGATGTCACGCAGATGCCGGCCGGCGCCTTCGGCTATGTGCCGACCCCGGCGCTGGTGGCGCCGATCGAGTTCACGATGCGGCTGTCGGACTACGCGGCGCTCGGCGGGCATATGGACTACGTCCGGCCGCTGTCGTCATTGCGCGACAGCGCCGACATCCGGCCGATGCCTTATCTTCCCGGGCGGCGCGCATGACGAGGCTCCCGCAAATCGCGCTTCTTCCTGACGGCAAGCGGTTGCATTTGCAGGACGGTCCGATTGATCTCGTCATCGAAGCCAAGGGCGGGGAAACTGAGGTTGCTGCCGCATATCAGGCTGCGGCGCAGCGCTTCACCGGCTTGCTCGATGAACTCTGCGTGGAACTTGCTGAGCTGCGCAGCGCGGCCGATCCCGATCATTGCGCGCTGAAGGGTGTGGTCGCACGGCGCATGCATGCGGCGGTCGCGCCGTTTGCCGCCGATTGCTTCATCACGCCGATGGCGGCCGTCGCGGGCTCGGTCGCCGAAGAAATCCTAGGCGCGATGTTGCAGTCGGCATCGCTCGACCGCGCCTATGTCAACAATGGCGGCGACATCGCGCTGCATCTCGGCGTTGGCGAACAGTTCAGCGTCGGCCTGATGGATCGGCCGGACCGCCTTGGCGTGATGCGCGCGATGACCGTAGATAGCGACATGCCGGTCCGCGGCATCGCGACCAGCGGCCGCCATGGCCGCAGCTTCTCGCTTGGCATCGCCGATGCTGTCACCGTACTGGCGCGGACGGCATCGCAGGCCGATGCCGCTGCGACCGTGATCGCCAATGCGGTCGATCTGCCCAGCCATCCCGCGATCCTGCGCATTCCGGCCAACGAATTGCAGCCGGACAGCGACCTCGGCGCGCGGCCGGTGACGCGCGATGTCGGGCCGCTCGCGGAACACGAGATCGAGCAGGCGCTGGAGGCGGGAGCAGCGCGGGCACGCATGCTCCTGTCGTCGGGATTGATCGAGGGCGCGGCATTGCGTCTACTGGGCGAAACGCGAATTGTCGGTGCAGCTGGGCAGGGGACGCCGGCGTCGCACGCGTTTCAGGGACGACCGATAAGCAACATGCTGCAGGCATGACCGGGAGCGAGGCAAGATGAGCGCCGTCATTCGCAAGATCGTCACCGTGGTCGAGGAGACCCATCTGGAGATGGGCAAGACCATCGCGCCGCCGACAAGGCGTGCCGCTGCGATTGCCGTGATCGAAAATCCGTTTGCCGGCCGCTATGTCGAGGATCTGTCGCCGCTGATCGCGATCGGCGAGGAACTCGGCGAACTGCTCTCGAAACGAGCTGTCGCAGCCCTCGGGATCGATGGCGCCAAGGCGCACAGCTACGGTAAGGCCGCCGCCGTCGGCGAAAATGGCGAGCTGGAGCACGCGGCCGCGATCTTGCATCCGAAGATGGGCGCGCCGGTGCGCAAGGTGCTGTCGAAGGGCGCGGCGCTGATCCCGTCGTCGAAGAAGCGCTCGGGGCCCGGCACCACGCTGGATATTCCACTCGGGCACAAGGATGCCGCCTTCGTGCGCAGCCATTTCGACGGCATGGAGGTGCAGATCAACGACGCGCCGCGGGCCAACGAGATCATGGTTGCGGTGGCAGTGACCGACAGCGGACGGCCGCTGCCGCGAGTCGGCGGGCTGACGGTCGATGAGGTCAAGGGCGAAGACGGATTGCGATAATCTCTTTCAAGAACAACTGGAGGACGGGATGCGTGGCTATTTCGTAGGGGCAGGATTGGCGATCGCGGTCGCGTCCATGGCAACGGGCGCCATGACAACGCAGGCCATGGCGCAGAGCGAAATCAAGATCGGCGAGATCAACTCTTATTCCTTGCTGCCGGCGTTCACCGAACCCTATCGCAAGGGCTGGCAGCTTGCGGTGGAAGAGATCAATGCGGCCGGCGGCATCAACGGCAAGAAGCTGGTCGTCATTTCCAAGGATGACGGTGGCAAGCCGGCGGATGCGCAGACCGCGGCGAACGAGCTGGTGTCGAGCGAGAACGTCGCGATGCTGACCGGCACCTTCCTCTCCAACATCGGTCTCGCCGTCTCTGACTTCGCCAACCAGAAGAAGGTGTTCTTTCTCGCAGCCGAGCCTTTGACCGATGCGATCACCTGGTCGAAGGGCAACCGCTACACGTTCCGTCTTCGTCCTTCCAACTACATGCAGGCGGCAATGCTGGTGGAAGAAGCCGCAAAACTTCCGGCCAAGCGTTGGGCGACGATTGCGCCGAACTATGAATACGGCCAGTCAGCGGTCGCGGTGTTCAAGAAGCTGATGTCCGAGAAGCGGCCCGACATCCAGTGGGTCGACGAGCAGTGGCCGCCGCAGGGCAAGATCGACGCCGGCCCGGTGGTGCAGGCGACTGCCGCGGCGAACCCCGAGGCGATCCTCAACGTCACCTTCGGCGCCGACCTCGTCAAACTCGTGCGCGAGGGCAACACCCGCGGCCTGTTCAAGGGCCGTACGGTGGTGAGCTTCCTGACCGGCGAGCCGGAATATCTCGATCCGCTGAAGGACGAGACGCCGGAGGGCTGGATCGTCACCGGCTATCCCTGGTACTCGATCAAGACGCCCGAGCACGACGCATTCCTGAAAGCCTATCAGGCCAAGTATAACGACTATCCGCGGCTCGGTTCGATCGTCGGCTACCAGACCATCAAGGCGGCGGCCGCGATCCTCGCCAAAGCCGGCTCGAGCGATCCGGAGAAGCTGATCGCGGCGGCCGAAGGCATCTCGATGTCGTCGCCGTTCGGCGAAATCACGTTCCGCAAGATCGACCACCAGTCGACGCTCGGCGCCTTCACCGGCAAGACCGCGCTGAAGGACGGCAAGGGCATCATGGTCGATACCGCCTATCGCAAGGGCTCGGACTATCTGCCGAGCGATGCCGAGATCGAGAAGCTGCGCCCGAAGGATTGAGGTCTTGAACTTCTCCTTCTCCCCGTTCTTACGGGGTCGAGACGAGCGAAGCTTGCTCTTAGAGGGGCGGGGTGAGGGGCTTTCTCCACGAGCCGTGCTCGCGGAGAGTCCCTCTCACCCGAATTCAAGCTCGCGCTTGAATTCGACCTCTCCCCGCAAGCGGGGCGAGGTGAACGGAAACTGACGCTTGTGATCTCCAACGCGGACCGCCCATGGCCTTCTATGTCGTCCAGTTCCTGACCGGTCTTGCCAGCGCGGCGTCGCTGTTCCTGGTCGCCTCGGGTCTGTCGATCATTTTCGGCGTGACGCGGATCGTGAATTTCGCGCATGGCGCGTTCTACATGCTCGGCGCCTATGTCGCCTTCACCTTGACCGAGCGCTTTTCGGGCGCGTTCGGCTTCTGGGGCGGCATCGTCATCGCGGCGCTGGTGGTTGCCGTGATTGGCGTGCTGGTCGAGATGGTGCTGCTGCGCCGGATCTACCATTCGCCCGAGCTGTTCCAGCTGCTCGCGACCTTCGGCCTGACGCTGATGGTCGAGGACCTGGTGGTGCTGATCTGGGGCCCGGACGATCTGGTCGGCCGCCGCGCGCCGGGCTTCAAGGGCGCGATCGATTTCTTCGGCCAGAATATTCCAAGCTACGATCTGTTCCTGATCGCGCTCGGGCCGGTCGTGCTCGGCGTGCTTTGGCTCTTGTTCCAGCGCACCCGCTGGGGCGTCCTGGTGCGCGCGGCGACGCAGGACCGCGACATGGTCGCAGCACTCGGCGTCAATCAGAAATGGCTGTTCACCAGCGTGTTCGCGCTCGGTGTCTTCCTCGCCGCGCTCGGCGGCGCGCTGCAGATTCCGCGCGATGCGGTCAATCATGCGATGGATCTGCGGGTCATCGTCGAGGTCTTCGTCGTGGTCGTGATCGGCGGCCTCGGCAGCATCATCGGCGCCTTCGTCGCGGCCGTGCTGGTGTCGGAGCTCAACGCCTTCGGCATCCTGATCTTCCCGAAGATATCGATCATCCTGGTGTTCCTGGTGATGGCGGTGGTGCTGATCGTCCGTCCGTGGGGCCTGTTCGGCAAGCCCGAGGCGCCGGCGCGGCGCACACCTGGCCTCACCGTCAATCCGTGGCGGCCGCTGACGACGAATGAACGGCTCGCGGCGATTGCCGTGCTCGTGGTCGCCGCCGCGCTGCCCTTCGTGGCCGGAAATTACGTGCTCACCGTCGGCTCGGAGATCGCGATCTTCGTGATCTTCGCCGTCAGCCTGCATTTCCTGATGTCGGTCGGCGGCCTCGCCTCGTTCGGCCATGCGGCCTATTTCGGCCTCGGCGCCTATGGCGTGGCGCTGCTCTCCAAGATGGCGGGCTTGCCGATGATCGCCTGCCTGCTGCTCGGTCCGCTGCTCGGGCTGTTGGGCGCGGCCGTGTTCGGCTTCTTCGCGGTGCAGCTCTCCGGCGTCTATTTCGCGATGCTGACCTTGGCCTTTGCCCAGATCGTCTGGTCGATCGCGTTCCAGTGGGTGTCGGTCACCGGAGGCGACAACGGCATCCTCGGCGTCTGGCCGGAAAAATGGGCGGCGAGCCCGTCGCATTTCTACTGGCTGTCGCTCGGCATTGCCGCGCTCGCGGTCGTGATCCTGCGCATCATCGTGTTCTCGCCGTTCGGTTTTGCTCTGCGGGCCACGCGCGACTCGCCGCTGCGCGGCGAAGCCATCGGCATCAACGGCAAGCGCATCCAGTGGACCGCCTTCGTGATCGCGGGCACGGTCGCCGGCCTTGCCGGCGCGCTGTTCGCCTATCTCAAGGGCAGCGTATTCCCCGACAATATGGGAATCTCGCTGTCGGTCGATGCGCTGGTCATGGTGCTGCTCGGCGGCGTCGAGACGGTGTCGGGCGCGGTGGTCGGCGCCATCGTCTACAAGGCGCTCAACATCTGGCTGGTGAGCCAGACCGATCTCTCCAAGCTCGTGCTCGGTGGCTTCGTCGTGCTGATCGTGGTCGCATTCCCCAAGGGCATCGTCGGCACGCTGGAAGCTTTCATGCATCGCCGGCGCAAATCCTCGTCATCGGCGTCCTCGCCCTTGCTGACCTCCCGCATCGAGAGCGCCGAATGAGCGTGGTCCCCACATTGCTGTCGGTCGAAGGGCTGACCAAATCCTATGGCGGCGTGCATGCCGTGCGCGGCGTCTCCTTTGAATTGCGCGCCGGGGAGATCCTGGCGCTGATCGGTCCGAACGGCGCAGGCAAGAGCACCTGTTTCGACATGCTCAATGGCCAGAATATTCCGGACTCTGGCCGCATTCGCGTGCTCGGCGCGGAGACCACCGGCAAGAAGCCGCGCGTGATCTGGCGCATGGGGGTGGGCCGCACCTTCCAGATCGCCGCGACATTCCCGACCATGACGGTGCGCGAGAACGTGCAGGTCGCGCTGGTCTCGCACGGCGCGCGATTGTTCAATATGTGGGCCTCGACCGCGCGCCAGGCGCGCGACGAGGCGGGACGACTGCTCGACCTGGTCGGCATGGGGGCCTATGCGGAGCGGCCCTGCGGCGAGCTCGCCTATGGAGATGTCAAGCGGCTGGAGCTTGCGATCGCGCTCGCCAACCAGCCGAAGCTGCTGCTGATGGACGAGCCGACCGCCGGCATGGCGCCGCGCGAGCGTGTCGAGCTGATGCGGCTGACGGCGCGGATCGCGCGCGAGCAGTCGATCGGTGTTCTCTTCACCGAGCACGACATGGATGTGGTGTTCGAGCATGCCGACCGCATCTTGGTGCTGAATCGCGGCACGTTGATCGCCGAAGGCTCGCCCGAGGAAGTGCGCGGCAATGCGCAGGTGCGGGCGATCTATCTCGGCGAAGGCCTGCTCTATGACGCCCGGCACCGCGAGGGAGCATCGGCATGAAGCTCACGGTGAAGGACCTCAACAGCTTCTACGGCCCGGCGCATATCCTGTTCGATATCGCGCTCGAGGTCGGCGAGGGCGAAGTCGTCGCGCTGCTCGGCCGCAACGGCGCCGGCAAGTCGACCACATTTCGCTCCATCGTCGGCCTGGTCGAGAATCGTTCAGGGCGTGTGATGTTCGAGGGCAGGGACGTCTCCGAGCTGCCGACGCATGCGATCGTGCGCGGCGGGCTCGGCTATGTGCCGGAGGAGCGGCGCATCTTCACTGATTTGACGGTCGAGGAAAATCTCGAGGTCGGTCGCCAGCCGAAGCGGGCTGGCGCGCCGCAATGGGACCGCGACAAACTGTTCAAGCTGTTCCCCAACCTCGGCGAGATGCGCGGTCGCCCCGGTGGACGCATGAGCGGCGGCGAGCAGCAGATGCTGACGATCGCGCGCACGCTGATGGGCAACCCGTCGCTGGTGCTGCTGGATGAGCCCTCAGAGGGCCTGTCGCCGAAGATCGTCGAGCAGATGGTCGATGCGATCCTGGCGATGAAGAAAGAGGGCGTCAGCATCGTCGTGTCAGAGCAGAATTTGCATTTCGCCCGGCTGATCTCGGATCGCGCCTACATCATCGAGCGCGGCCGGATCTGTTTTGGCGGCACCATGGCGGAACTCGATGCGCGTCCGGATATCCGCGACGCGCATCTGTCGCTGTAACGGCGAGGTGGGACGATGGCGAGGAGTGCTGTACAGAAGCGAAGCGTCAAGGCGGCCAAGCCGGGTTACGTGCTGGATGACCAGATCGGCTTCATCCTGCGCCAGGTGTCGCAGCGCCACGCCGTGATCTTCGCCCGCGAGATCGGCATCAATCTGACGCCGACGCAGTGGGCGGCGCTGTCGAAGTTGTCGGAGGTCGGCGCGTGTTCGCAGAACCAGCTCGGACGGCTGACGTCGATGGACGTTGCGACCATCAAGGGCGTGATCGATCGCCTGACCGCGCGTGGCCTGACCGAGACTGCGCCCGATCCCGACGACGGCCGCCGCCTGCTGGTGAGCCTGACGCGCGCCGGCCAGCAGATGGCCGACAAGGCGGCGCCGAATGCGCTGGTGATCTCCCGGGAAACGCTGGCGCCGCTCGACGCCAAGGAGCGCGACACGCTGATGGCGCTGCTCGGGAAGCTGCGGTGATTCCAAATCCATCACCGTCACCCTGAGGAGCCGCGCGAAGCGCGGCGTCTCGAAGGGCCGACGGCCCGGCTTTGGCCGCGGGCCGTTCACCCTTCGAGGCTCGCCCAGCGGCGCTGTTGCGCCGCAAGGCTCGCACCTCAGGGTGACGGATATTCTATCGAACTACTTCGCCACGATCTCCGGCACTTTTCCCGCCGGCGGGGTGTTGCGGCTGCGCTGGGTGCGAACGATGCCGTCGATGATGGTCATGCCGATGCCTGGGAGATCGCCGAGCTGAACGCTCTCCAGGATGTTCTTGCCCGGCGAATGCTGTGCCTTGTCCATCAGCACGAAATCGGCGGAGCGGCCGACCTCGATCAGGCCGCAATCGAGCTCGCGCATCCGCGCGGTGTTGCCGGTGGCAAGGCAGAACGCCAGCTCGGCCGGCAGCTCGCCGAGCGAGGACAACAGCGAGACCATGCGCAGGATGCCGAGCGGCTGCACGCCGGAGCCGGCCGGCGCATCGGTGCCGAGGATGACGCGGTGCAGATCGCCCATCTCGCGCGCGGTGCGCAGCGTGAACAGCGCCGAGCGCTCGTTGCCGTTATGCACCAGCTCGAGCCCGCGCTTGCAGCCCTCGCAGATGCAACGGATCTGGTCGTCGGGCAGCGCGGTGTGGCCGCCATTGATGTGGCCGACCACGTCGGTGTCGGCCTCCAGCACCACGTCCTTGTCGATCAGGCCGGAACCGGGAATCGACGGGCCGCCGGTGTGGATCGTGCTTTGAATGCCGTACTTGCGCGCCCAGCCGACCATTTTCCGCGCCGTCGGCCCGTCCTTGACGCCGCCGAGCCCGACTTCGCCGAGCAGTTTGACGCCGGCGGCGGCCATTTCCTTGAAATCGTCCTCGACCATCTCGCATTCGATCACGGGCGCGCCGGCATGCACCTTCACGCCGCCCGGCCGCAGCGTCCAGAACGCGCGCTGCGCGAAGATCGCCATTGCCTTGACGCCGACCACGTCGCGCGGCCGGCCGGGCATGTGCACCTCGCCGGCCGAGATCATGGTAGTGACGCCGCCATGCAGGTAGCTGTCGATCCAGTTGATCTGGTTCTGCCGCGGCGTCCAGTCGCCGGCGACCGGGTGGACGTGGCTGTCGATCAGCCCGGGCGCGACCGTCGTTCCCATCGCATCGACGATGGTGGTGGCGCCTTCGGTATCGACGTCCTTGAGGCGGCCGATCGCGGTGATCTTGCCGTTCTCGGCAACGATTGTATCGGCATCCAGGATCGGCTTCTCCAGCGCTCCCGACAGCAAGAGCCCGATATTGCGGATCACCAGCTTGCTGGGGCCGGTGGCCTGGGGCGCGTCGTGAGCCATGGGTGTTTTCCTTCTGTTTTCTTCCGAAATTGCCCGGGAATTTGAGCCCGGCTTGACTTTCCGATCAAGCCGGATTATTCGTTTGTATACGAATGATCGTATACAAACGATCCGGCCGGTCAACGGGGTTCAAGTCCCTTTCCGCCGCAGCACAAATCAGGGGTTGGTGCGATGAGCAATTTCAACCAGGAAAGCGTCCTCAGCGTCCACCACTGGACCGACACGCTGTTCTCCTTCAAGACCACGCGCAATCCGTCGTTCCGCTTCCGCAACGGCGAGTTCACCATGATCGGGCTCAAGGTCGGCGAGAAGCCGCTGCTGCGCGCCTACAGCGTCGCCAGCGCGAATTACGAGGATACGCTCGAGTTCTTCTCGATCAAGGTTCCCGATGGTCCGCTGACCTCGCGCCTCCAGCATCTGAAGGAAGGTGACGAGATCATCGTCAGCCGCAAGGCCACCGGCACGTTGGTCATCGACAACCTCGAGGACGGCCGCAATCTCTACCTGATCGGCACCGGCACCGGCCTCGCGCCGTTCCTCAGCGTCATCAAGGATCCCGAGACCTACGACCGCTTCGAGAAGGTCGTGCTGCTGCATGGCTGCCGCCGCGTCAAGGAGCTCGCCTATGGCGAGATGATCACCGAGAAGCTGCCGCAGGACGAACTGATCGGTGAGCTGGTGCGCGATCAGCTGGTCTACTATCCGACCGTGACGCGCGATCCGTTCCGCAACCGCGGCCGCATCACCGACCTCATCACCTCGGGCAAGCTGTTCGCCGACATCGGCCTACCTGCGCTCGACGCCGCGCATGACCGCGTCATGATCTGCGGCTCGCCGGCGCTGGTCGCCGACACCCGCACGCTGCTGAATGGCCGCGGCTTCGTCGAGGGCAATCACGGCGAGCCCGCGCAGTTCGTCGTCGAGAAGGCGTTCGCCGAGCGCTGAATCTTCGCGCTGACCTCCAGCCCCGTCATTGCGAAGAGTTCGCGACAGAATTGCAAAGTGATTTTGTCGCCGAAGCGAGGAAGCAATCCATCTTCCGGTACAGCCGGGAGTAATGGATTGCTTCGCGTCGCTTGCGACGGGCTGATGTGCTAGGGCCTGACCGCCGGCGTCTCGATCGGCATGCCGCGCGCCCGCGACTTCAGATAGAGCTCGAGCTCGACCAGCTCGGGCGAACCGTAATCGTAGGCCTGCGCGCGGATGCCGGTGATGCAGGCACGCAGCCGCCGCTGCAATGATCCGAGCGATTGCCATTCCAGCCGGTACAGCGGATAGCCGGTCGGTTGTCCTTGCGTGATCGCGCTTCCCGCGAGCTTCTTGTCCCAATTGTCGTCGTGGCAGTTGGTGCAGCCGAGATTGAGCTGGCCCTGCCGCTGCATGAAAAGTTCGCGGCCCTTCTCGACGAACGGCGCCAGCTCCGGATCGTCGCCGGCTGCGATCGGCACGCCGCGCGATTGTTGCGCGACATAGGCTGATAGCGCCAGCAGCTCGCGGCTTTCATAAGCAAACGGAGAGGCCTGCTGATGATTGGTGCGGCAGAGGTTGATCCGGCCTTCGAGGTCGACCGGTCTTCCCAGCGCCTTCTCGAAGGCGGGATAATGTGCCGCGATCCCCTTCATGCTGACGCGCGCATCGTTGTGGCAGTCGGCGCAGGCCTTGTCCGCGCTGCCGGCCTTGCGCTTCCACAAGGTTTCGCCGTCGAGCACGAACAGCATGCCGGGATTGGCGGTGTCCTCGTCCTGCATCGCCTTGGTGTCCGCGCTCATGAAGCTGTAGCCGGATCGGCGTTCAGACTGCGGGATCTCGGTGGCGAACGCCACGCTCGCCATCGTCGTCACAAACGCGATGCAGAGGGCAATCTTCATTCGACCGTGATCGAAGCCTGTGCGGTCTCCGAAAACCCTTTGTCGCCGATCCACTCGAACTCGAACTTGCCGCTCTCGGTCACGGTGGTGAAGAAGGTGATGAACGGGTTGGCCGCGATCGCGGGAAACAGATCGGCGCGAAAGACCTCGGTGCCATTGAAGCGGCAGGTGAAGCTGGTGATGATGTCGCGCGGCACCACGTCGCCGGACGCGGTGTGGCGATAGCCGGTCTCCATGATATGCGACATCAGCGTCTTGATCTCGATGATGTCGCCGCGCTTGGCCTTCTTCGGCACGTTGATCAGGGCCGACGGCATCAGATCGCCTCCTCGGTGCAGGCCGCGAGCGTCACCACGACGTCTGCGGTCGCCGACCAGAACGTGTCGTCGGACAGCCGCGCGATGGCCGTGACCTTCTGACTGTCGGCGAGGCGGATGCGGGTCGATATCTGGGCGCGACCGGCGCGCGGCCCGAGATAGAAATTACCGACGTTCGGTTGCGGGTTCTTCTCGTTGAAGACGTGGATGCTCTTCACATACTCGCCCGCCGTCATCGGGCTGGTGACGCTGACCGTCATCGGCACCGTGTTGCCGTTCTCGACCAGCGGCGGGATGTCGAGCTTGACCTTGCCGGTCCGCACATTGGCTTCGCCGACGACATTGCGGATCGCCGCTGACAGCATTGCCGTTGTCGCGTCCACGGGACGCACGATAACCAGCGTTGCGGCACCGCCGGTGAGGCTCAGGAACGTGCGACGCGTGGTGTGGTCCAAATTCGTCATGCCTTATTCTCGCAACGTCACCAGATAGGCCACGATATCCTCGATCTGTTCCGCCGACAGGATCGGCTTGCCGCGCCATGAATTGCCGACGCGCGCGAGGCCGTCGACGCGATAATAGGACGGCATGATGGTCATCGCATTGAGATGCGACGCATCGACCAGCCGGAGCCGCAATTGTCCCTCAGTCCAGCGGCTGCCGCTGCCGGCGAGATTGGGCGCGAGGTCGCCCTGGAACGCCTGCTCGGGAAACGGGCCGCTGTGGCAGAGGATGCAAGTGGAGGCACGCTCGACGACCAGCGCACGGCCGCGTGTCGCGTCGCCTCTGGCTCTCGTCAGCGAGGCTGGAATCGCATCGCCCACGACGGTGTAGGGTCGCAACTCCACGGCGCTTGCGGGCGCGAAGGCTGTGGACGCGGCCGCTGCGAGCAATGCGATGAGGGGGCGCCTAGCCAAAGGCGTCTCCCGTGATAGTCTTGAACCAGTCGAGCGCCTGATCGGCCTCGCGCTGGCGTACCTCGCGCGGTGCGTCGACCGGGCTCGTGGTTACCTCGGCCTCGGCATACTGATCTTCCTTCGGCTGATAGATGCCCTTCAATGAGAACGCGTAGCCCGGCGCCACCATATTGTAGCAGGCGCCATCGAGTCGCGGCGTCTCCGGCGCCTTGCCCGTCAGCGCGTTGACGATCGCGGCCGCGCAGGCGCGGCCTTGCGCCGCGGCTGCCGAGGCGGATTTCGGGATGCCTCCCGCGATCGCGGCATCGCCGATGGCATGGATATTGGGCACAAGCTTTGAGGCAAAGGTCACCGGATCGATCGGGCACCAGCCGGTGTGGTCGGCGGCGCCGGCGATCTCGGCGATACGGCCGGCTCGCTGCGGCGGGATCACATTGGCAACCGCGGCGGTGTAATTGCCGCAGTCGTTGACGATCTCGTTGGTCGCCGGATTGACCGATGTGACGCGGCCGCCTTGTGACAGCGCGATCCGCTCGATCATGCCTGGATAGAGCTCCGTCCAGGCTTTCTCGAACAGCTTTTGCTGCGAGTAATTATCCTTGGCGTCGAGCACCAGAATTTTCGACTTCGGCTTGTTCGCCTTCAGATAATGCGCGATCAGGCTGGCGCGCTCGTAAGGCGCCGGCGGACAGCGCAGCGGCGCGGCTGGCACCGCGATCACGACGAGGCCGCCATCGTCCATCGCCTCGAGCTGCCGGCGCAGCAGCATGGTCTGCGCGCCGGCCTTCCAGGCGTGCGGCATCTTCTCGGCGGCTGCCTCGTCATAGCCGGGCAGGGCATCGAAACCCATGTCGATGCCGGGAGCGAGCACAAGCCGGTCATAGGACAGCGTTGCGCCGTCCGAGAGAGCGATCCTGCGCGCCTGGGCGTCGACCTTGGTGGCCCCTTGCGCAACAACAGCAATGCCGTCGGCGGCAATCTTGTCGTAGCCGAATTGCTGTGCCGGAAGCTCGCGCAGGCCGGCGATCACCTCGTTGCTGAACGGGCAGGCGGTGAAGGTCTTGTTCGGCTCAATCAGCGTGACCTGAAGTTTGGCGTCGAGCCGCCGCAGTGCCCGCGCACAGGCCGCGCCGCCGAAGCCGCCGCCGATCACCGCAACGCGCGGCGCGGCCTGGGCCAACGCCGGACGCGCCAAGGCCGCCGCTGCAACGGCAGCGGCGCCACGGATTACATCCCTGCGCGTCTGATGACGCGTGACGGCCATGCACGACAATCCGGAAAAAGGAAGCGGCGGCGGTCGGGCCGCCGCTTCCGGTTTGATCAGGCGAAGGAGATGTTCTGGTTGCGCAGCGGGAAGGAGCGGATGCGCTTTCCCGTCGCCGCGAAATAGGCATTCAGCACCGCCGGCGCCGCAACGCCGATGGTCGGCTCGCCGACGCCGCCCCAGAACCCGCCGCTCGGTACCATCACCGCCTCCACCTTCGGCATTTCATTGATGCGCATCGAGTTGTAGGTGTCGAAATTGGTTTGCTCGATGCGGCCGTCCTTCACGGTGCAGCCGCCATAGAACAGCGCGCTCAGCCCGTAGACGAATGAGCCCGCGATCTGCCGCTCCACCTGCGCCGGATTGACGACATAGCCGGGATCGGTGGAGGCGACGATGCGATGCACCTTGATCTTGCTGCCGTCGGTCACCGAGATCTCGGCGGCGCCGGCGACATAGCTGCCATAGCCCATCACCTGCGCGATGCCGCGATACACGCCCTTTGGCGCCGGGGTGCTCCAGCCGATCTTCTCGGCCACGGCGTTGAGCACCGCGAGATGCTTGGGGTTCTTGCCCATCAGCTTGCGGCGGAATTCGAGCGGGTCCTGGCCGGCAGCCTGGGCCAACTCGTCCATGAAGCATTCCATGTAGATCGCGTTGTGATTGACATTGACGCCGCGCCAGAAGCCCGGCGGGACGTGCGGATTGCGCATGGAATGCTCGACCAGCAGATTCGGCACGGAGTAGCCGATAGCGGCCTCGCCGGATTGCGCGACGCCCTGGAATGCGGCGGGGTCCATGCCGTTCTGCAATGCTTCGGGGCGCACCGAGAACAGGATGGATTGACCCGACAGCCGGTAGTGCAGCGCGACCAGGTTGTTGTCGGCGTCGAACGCGCCGGTCAGCTTGCACTGCGTGACCGGGTGATACTTGCCGTGCTGCATGTCCTCTTCGCGCGACCACAACAGCTTGATCGGCGTGCCCGGCATCTGCTTGGCGATCGCCACCGCCTGCCGGACATAGTCGGTCATGCCGCGCCGGCCGAAGCCGCCGCCGAGCATCAGCTTGTGCACGTCGACCTTGTCCGCCGGCAGGCCCGAGGCTTCGAGCGCCGCCGCGAACGCGGCCTCGCCATTCTGCGTGCCGCACCACACCTCGCATTTGTCAGGTGTGTAGAGCACGGTGGCGTTCATCGGCTCCATCGTGGCGTGGTTCTGGAAGGGATAGCTGTAGACAGCTTCCACCTTCTTGGCCGCGCCTGCGATCGCAGCCTTGGCGTCGCCATTCTGGTTGCCGACATAGGCCGGCTGCGCATTGTCGAGCCCTTCGGCCAGCCACTTCGCGATCGTCTCGCTGGAGACCTTTGCGTTGTCGCCTTCGTCCCAGACGATCGGCAGCGCATCCAGCGCGGTCTTGGCGTGCCACCAGGTGTCGGCGACGACCGCAACCGCGCTGTCGCCGACCGGCACCACCTTCTTGACGCCCTTCATGCCGGATACCTTGGCCTCGTCAAAGCTCTTCACCTTGCCGCCGAACACCGGGCAGTCCTTGATCGCGGCGTTCAGCATGCCCGGCAGCTTGACGTCGATGCCGTAGATCATCTTGCCCGTGGTCTTGTCTGTTGTGTCGAGCCGCTTCAGACCCTTGCCGGCAATGGTCCAGTCCTTCGGGTCCTTCAGCTTGACGTCGGCCGGCGGTTCGAGCTTGGCGGCGGCCTCCGCGACCTTGCCGTAGGTCGTCGTCTTGCCCGAGGGCGTGTGGGTGATGACGCTGTTTGCGGCCTTGCACTCGGCGGCAGGCACCTTCCACTCATTGGCAGCGGCCTGGATCAGCATCACGCGCGCGGTGGCGCCGCCCTTGCGGACATAGTCCTGCGAGGTGCGGATGCCGCGGCTGCCGCCGGTGGAGAAATCGCCCCAGGCGCGCTTGCGGGCGACGCTCTGGCCGGGTGTCGGATATTCGGTCGTAACCTTCGACCAGTCGCATTCCAGCTCCTCGGCGACGAGCTGGGCGAGGCCGGTGAGCGTGCCCTGGCCCATCTCGGAGCGGGCGATGCGGATCACCACGGTGTCGTCGGGCCGGATCACCACCCAAGCGTTGACTTCAGGCGCGCCGTCGGCCGCGCGCACCACGGCGGGGCCGCCGAACGGAAGATCGAGGCCGAGCGCGAGACCGGCGCCTGCGGTTGCGGTGCCGATCACGAAGGCGCGGCGATTGAGTTTGGGTATGACGTGCTGGTTCATCGCTCCCTCCTCACGTGTTCGCGGCAGCATGGATCGCCTCGCGCACCTGTTGGAAGGTGCCGCAGCGGCAGATATTGGTGATGGCGTCGTTGATGTCGTCGTCGGATGGCTTCGGGTTTTCCTTCAGCAGCGCCGCCACCGCCATGATCATGCCGCTCTGGCAATAGCCGCATTGCGGCACGTCGCTGGCGATCCAGGCGAGCTGCACCTTGTGCATCACGCCGCCCGCCGCGAGACCTTCTATGGTGGTGATCTCCTTGCCCGCCGCTTCGTTCACCGTAATGCCGCAGGAGCGTATCGCGACGCCGTCGACATGCACGGTGCAGGCGCCGCATTGTGCAATGCCGCAGCCGTATTTGGTCCCCGTCAATCCGACATTCTCGCGAATCGCCCACAGCAGTGGCGTGTCGTCCTCGACGTCTACATTGATTGTCTTGCCGTTGATTTTGAGGTTTGCCATCGCTTTCCCCTGAATGGTCCAATCCTCCGATTGGACTTCGGGGCGATGTTGGCCTCGAAACTGGAACGGTTCAAATCAAGAATATGCGCTTGCAGCGCGGAAGAAAGTTGATGGCGCGGTGTATGGTCGCGCCCCTGCGCGCATCACATGCCTGTCATGACTTTTGCGGTGAGGCGACGGCCAGACGCAGGAAGCTCATGATGCTGCCGAGCACGCCAAATCCGGCACCCAGCGCCAGCGCCACGGTGGCGCCCTCGCGATCGGCCAATGCGAAGCAGAGTGCGGCCAGCGCAGCGCCGGTGGTCTGCCCGATCAGCCGCGCGGTCGCAACGATGCCGCTGGCACTGCCGCTGCGATGCGACGGCGCGCTCGACATGATCGCCTTCATGTTGGGGGTCTGGAAGAAGCCGAAGCCGATGCCGCAGACCATCGTGCGCCAGACGATGTTGGCGACGCTCGGCTCGGCCGGCAGGGTCGCGAGCAGCGCCATGCCAAGCCCCAGCAGCAGCATGCCGATGCCGCCGAGGATGCCGGCCGGATAGCGATCCGACAGCCGGCCGCCGATCGGCGCCATGAAGGCGACCACCAGCGGCCAGGGCGTCATGAAGAACCCGGTCTCGACTTGCGAGCGGTGCAGTATGTCCTCGAAGTAGAACGGCAGCGACACGAAGGCGAGGCCCTGCACAGCGAATGAGCAGACCGCAGTCGCAGCCGACAGCGCGAAGATCGGCCGGCGGAACAGGTCGATCGGCAGCATCGGCGCTGGATGATCGGCATGCCGTCGGGTCAGGATCCAGCCCAACAACAGCGCGCCGACGAGTTCGGCGATGACAAGCGCGGGGGCAGCCTTGTGGGCGGCGCTGCCGATTCCGATAATGAACAGGCCGAGGCAGGCGCAGGCCAGCGCGGCGCCGGCAAAGTCGAAGGTGTGGGTGGCGCGCGGCGTCTTAGGCAGCGTCTTCATGCCGATCAGCACTGCGAGGACGCCGAAGGGAATGTTGACGGCGAACAGCCAGGGCCACGGACCGAGCGCGAGGATGCCGGAGGCGATGGTCGGCCCGAGTGTAAAGGCGGTCGCGACCACGAGCGCATTGTGGCCGAAGCCACGGCCGTGCATCCGGCTCGGATAGACGAAGCGCACCAGCGCAGTGTTGACACTCATGAGGCCGCTGGCGCCGAGCCCCTGCAAGGTGCGCGCGACCAGCAGGCTCGGCAGCGACCAGGCCAGCGCGCAGCCGAGTGACGCCAGCGTGAACAGCAGGAGCCCGCCGAGATAGATCCGCTGGTGGCCGACGATTTCGCCGAGCGCACCGAGCGGCAGCAGCGTTGCGACCAGCGCTATCTGGTAGACGTTGACGACCCAGACCACTTCGGCAGGGCTGACATGCAGATCGTTGGCGATCGCGGGCAGCGCGATATTGGCGATCGCGGTGTCGAGCGAGGCCATCGCCAGCGCCGTGAAGATCGCAGCCACCGCCCAGCGCCGGGTCTCCCAAGGCAATCCATCGGTGATCAGCGCCGCAGCCGCGGTGGTCGGGGTCTTCTCGAGCATGCCTGAAAATGTCTCCAGGCCGTGGTGTACTATGCCGGCATCCCGTTCCCCAGCCGTACCGCTGCATGATGCGTATGCGAAGCGGCCTTATCGGTTCAAGCGCAATCGTCTCTGGAATTCTGGATCGCCCCGGTCAAGCCGGGCGATGACACTGAACAAGCTGTTTGACGGTTGAATCGGACTCTACTGAAGCGCCATTCCCGAGGTCTTGATGACGGTTGTCAGCTTTTGCTGATCGACTTTCATCAGCTCGGCGAGCTCGTCGAGCGACATCGGCTTGCCGGGAATGTTGGCGAGCGAGAGCTGGCGCTGCACGTCGGAGTTCTGTAGCGCCTTGTTGATCGCCGCATTGATCCTGGCGAGCAGCGGCGCCGGCGTCGCGGCCGGGACGTAGATGCCGTACCAGGGCACGTAGGCGGCCTCGGCAAAGCCGGCCTCCGCGATCGTCGGAACGTCGGGCAGGTCGGGGACGCGCTTGTCGGTGAACACCGCGAGTGGCTTGACGCTACCGGCCTTGATGTGCGGCAGAGCCAGCTCGAGCGAGATGATCTCGAAATGCATCAGGTTGGTCATCAGGTCGATCAGTGCCTGTGGTTGGCCTTTGTAGCCGACATTGGTCAGCTTGATTCCGGCGACCTGAAACAATTTCTGCGCGCTGAGGTCGATCGACGATCCCGTGCCGGGATTGCCGAAGTTGAACTCTCCCGGCCGCTTGCGGGCCAGTTCGACGAATTCGCCGATGGTCTTCACCGGCATCGACGGATGCACCAGCGCGACGCTTTGATTCCAGACCGCGAGGCCGACGCATCTGAAATCCTTGGCCGCGTTCCAGCCCGCATCTTTGTAGAGATCGGGGTTGACCAGCAGGGCGGGGCCGGTGACAAGCCAGGTGTAGCCGTCCGGTTCGCTGCGCGCGACTGCGGCGGTGCCGATATTGCTGTTGCCGCCGGGACGCGCCTCCACCACGACGGTCTGCTTCCAGTCGCGGCCGACCTGCTCGGTCACCGCGCGCGCGACGATGTCGACGATGCCGCCGGCGGGGTAGGGCACGATGGTGTGGATCGGTCGGCTCGGATAATTGTCCTGTGCCCGAGCGCCAATGCTGCCGCAGAGCGCCGTGACGATGCCCACGAGCAAGGCCATCGCGGTCGTGATGCCACGCATGTCGTCCTCCCCCCATGTGCCGCATCGTTCGCGCGATGCGGACCTTGATGCATGATCTCTGGGAAAGCGCCTCACGCGCTTCCGGATCTTGCCCTAGCTGTTGGCCACCAGCGAGCGGATGCTGCGGGCGAGCCCGAGGATGCGCGGCCCGCATTCGCGCTCGATCTGCTCGGCGCTGAAGCGGAACGAGGGGATGCCGCAATTGACCGACAGGCATTCGCCGGTCGGCGTGCGGTAGAGCGGCGCGGCGACGCCGAAGATCTCGCGCCGCCATTCGCCGAGCGAGACGGCGAAGCCGCGCTCGTTGCAGAGCTCGATGTCCGGCAGCGTGCGCCGCTCGACATAGTCGAGTTCCTCGGGACGTTCGGCCTTCACGCGGGCGACGTAGGCGTCGCGTTCGTCCTTGGTGAACAACGACAGTAGGGCGCGCCCGACCGCGGTCGGCGCCAGCGACGAGACGAAACCGACGTCAGGCACGTGCGGCACCGCGTCCGTGGTGCGCAGCGTTTCGACATAGATGAAGTCGAGCCCGAACGGCATCGCGATCGATACCGTGCCACCGGTATACGCAGCGAAGTCGCGCATCAGGGGACGCGCGAGCTGGCGGACCTTGAGCTGCGACAGCACCGGATAGGCGGCGGCGAGCACGCCGAGCCCGGGCACGAAGCGGCCCTTGGCGTCGCGCCTGAGGTAGCCGAGCTGCTCCAGCGTGTAGGTCAGGCGCGAGACGGTCGGCCGCGACAGGCCGGTGTATTCGGCAAGCTCTGCATTCGACAGTGGACCTGCGTGGTTGCGGAAGGTGGCCAACAGGTCGAGCCCGTGCGCCAAGGTGGTCGCAAAGGACGGATCGGTCTGGGGTTCGAGCGAGGACAATGCCGCCATACGAAATAATGGTCAAATCTTGGTTGGTCTGTCAATATATCGAAATGAATTTGCAAATCGTTTCGATATGGGCTTATGTCCCGTCCAAAGATGGGAGGCGGCATGGATTTCGGTCTGTCCGAGCGATCGGAGCGTTGGCGGCGCGATCTGCTGGCCTTCTTCGAGCAGGAGGTGCTGCCGCGCCATCGCGCCTGGCTCGACCACGTCCGCGCCCACAACGACACGCCGCCCTTCATGGCCGAGTTGCAGCAGAAGGCCCGCGCGGCGGGACTGTGGAATCTCGGCCTGCCCGAACTTGCCGCGGACGAGCCGGGCACGCGGCTGTCCAATCTCGACTACGCGCCGCTGGCGGAGATCATGGGACGGCTGTTCTGGGCGCCGGAGGTGTTCAACTGCCAGGCACCCGACGTCCCGAACATGATCGCGTTGCAGAATTGCGCGACGCCGGAACAGAAGACGCGCTGGCTGGCGCCGCTCCTCAACGCTGAGACGCGCTCCGCCTTTGGCATGACCGAGCCCGACGTGGCGTCGTCCGATGCCACGAACATCGCGACACGGATGGTGCGTGACGGCGATCACTATGTGATCAACGGCCGCAAATGGTTCATCACCGGCGCCGCGCATCCAAGCTGCAGCTTCCTGATCGTCATGGGCGTCACGGATGCCGGCGCCGAGCGTACCAGCCGGCATTCCTGCATCATCGTGCCGATGGATGCGCCCGGCGTGCGGCTGGTGCGGCGGCTGCGCTGGATGGGCTGCGAAGATCATGTCGCGCCGATCGGCGAGCTCGTGTTCGACGATGTCCGGGTGCCCGCGGAAAACCTGCTAGGCGCCGAGGGCGAGGGCTTCAAGGTCGCGCAGGTCCGGCTCGGGCCGGCGCGCATCCACCACTGCATGCGCTCGATCGGTCTCTGCGAGCTCCTGATCGAGCTGATGATGGCGCGCGCCGGGGAGCGCAGCGCGTTCGGCCGTACCGTGATCCAGTACGACACCGTCCAGCGCTGGATCGCCGAAGCTCGCGTCGAGCTGGAGCAGGCGCGGTTGCTTGCCTATCGCTGCGCCTGGCGGCTGGATCAGGCCGGCCATCATGGCGCCTGGCGCGACGTGTCTCTGATCAAGGTCGCGGTGCCGGCGATACTGCAGAAGATCGCCGACCGCGCCATGCAGGTGTTCGGCGCAATGGGCGGCTCCGACGACACGCCGATCCATCAGGCGCTGGCCTGGGGACGGCTGTTGCGGATCGGCGACGGGCCCGACGAGGTGCATCTGCGGCAGATCTTCCGGATGGAGCCGATGCCGGACTGGTCGATCGCCAACTCGCCCTATCTTGCTGCACGTCCCGCCTGAGCGGCGCTACAGTGTCCGCCGAATTTCCCAGAACGAGGCGCCTTCCGATGACGATGACCGAGCAAGCCCGTGACGCAAAGCCCTCCGCGATCGACAAGGAGCGGCTGCGCCGGAAATATCAGGAGGAGCGCAACAAGCGGCTGCGTCCCGACGGCAACGACCAGTATCTCCAGATCAAGGACCAGCTCGCGCATTATCTCGAGGATCCCTACACGCCGGTCGTGGCGCGCGCGGCGAAGACTGACCACGTCACCTTCGCTTTCATCGGCGGCGGCTTTGCCGGGCTCGCCACCGCGGCGCGGCTGACCGAGGCCGGCGTCAAGGATGTCCGCATTGTCGAGAAGGGCGGCGATTTCGGCGGCACATGGTACTGGAACCGATATCCCGGCGCGCAATGCGACACCGCGTCGATGGTCTACATGCCGCTGCTCGAAGAGACCGGCCACATGCCGACGGAGAAATACGCGCATGCGCCCGAAATCCTGGCGCATTGCCAGCGGATCGGCCGGCAGTTCAATCTCTACGACAATGCGCTGTTCCACACCGAGGTGACGAGCCTCGATTGGGACGCCGCGCATTCGCGCTGGATCATCCGCACCACAAGGGGCGACGCCTTCACCGCGCAATATGTCGGCATCGGCACCGGTCCGCTGCATGTGCCGAAGCTGCCCGGCATTCCCGGCATCGAGCGCTTCAAGGGCCACTCGTTCCACACCAGCCGTTGGGATTACGACTACACCGGCGGCGATCCCAGGGGCGCCTTGATGAATAAGCTTGCCGACAAGCGCGTCGGTATCATCGGCACCGGGGCGACGTCGGTGCAGTGCATCCCGCACCTCGCGCGCGCCTGCAAGGAGCTCTATGTGTTCCAGCGCACGCCGTCGTCGGTCGATGTGCGCGGCAATGGCCCGATCGATCCCGACTGGTTTGCCGATATCGCGACGCCGGGCTGGCAACAGCGCTGGCTGGAGAATTTCACCGCCAACCAGGCCGGTGGATCCGCCGAGGAAGATCTGGTGCAGGACGGTTGGACCGACCTGTCGAAGCGGATCCGCGCCAAGGTCATGCTGCTGCCGCGCGAGCAGCGCACCGTGGAAAACATGCGGGCGGCGTTCGAGGATTCCGACTTCGAAAAGATGGAGGAGATCCGCAACCGCGTCGATACCATCGTCCGCGATCCCAAGACGGCCAAGGATCTCAAGGCCTGGTACGGTCAGCTCTGCAAGCGACCATGCTTCCACGACGCCTATCTTCAGGCGTTCAACACGCCGGGCACGCATCTGGTCGATACCGACGGCAAAGGCGTCGAGGAGATCACCGAGAACGGGATCGTCGTCGCGGGCAAGGAATATCCGCTCGACTGCATCATCTACGCATCCGGCTTCGAGGTCGGCACCGAATACAAGCGCCGGGCGGGTTTCGACGTGACGGGCCGGGCCGGCATCAAGCTGTCGGAGCACTGGGCCGAGGGCATGCGCAGCAAGCACGGCATCCATGTGCATGGCTTCCCGAACCTGTTCTTCGTGCAGCCGACGCAGGGCGCCAATTTGATCTCCAACGTGCCGCACAACCTGACCGAGGCGGCGCGCACCATCGCCCTGATGGTCGGTCACGCGCAGCACAACGGCTTCAAGGAAATCGAAGTCAGCAAGGACGCCGAGAACCGCTGGGTCGAATTGCTGCTGACCGCGGTCGGCCGGATGATCGGCGGGCCCGATTGCACGCCCGGCTATTACAACAATGAGGGACGCGAGCCGGGGCCGGCGGCGAAGCTCAATGTCGGCTATCCGGCGGGCGCGCTGGCCTACTTCAAATATATCGACGAGTGGCGCAGCAGCGGCCAGTTCGAAGGCCTGCAGTTCCGCTGAACGATGCGCGACCGAGACTGAGTTTCCGCCAAACGAGGGAGTGCCTGAGTATGACCCAGATAACCGCAGCCGAAGCGCCGCACGAAGGTCCGAAGGCGGCATCCGCGCCGGTCATCGCGCAGCACGAGGCCACGCTGAAGGCGCTGCCGTTCGCCGATACCAGGGATTTCGACGACGCCGCGCGCGGCTTCCTCGGCACCATCGAGAATGCGCGCGTCACCTCGGCCCAGGGCAGGGTGGTCTGGAGCCTCGAGCCGTACGGTTTCCTGTCGGACGAGAAGGCACCCGCGACCGTCGATCCGAGCCTGTGGCGACAGTCGCGGCTCAACATGCATCACGGCCTGTTCGAGGTGGTGCCGGGCGTCTACCAGGTACGCGGCCTCGACATCGCCAACATGACGCTGATCGAGGGCGACAAGGGCGTCATTGTGGTCGACACGCTGACCTCGATCGAGGGCGCGCGCGCCGCGATGGAGCTTTACTTCCAGCATCGCGGCAAGCGGCCGGTCGCGGCCGTCATCTTCACCCACACCCACACCGATCATTGGGGCGGCGCACGCGGGGTGCTCGACGACGCCATGCTGGCGGCGGGCGTGCCGATCATCGCGCCGAACCTCTTCATGGAGCACGCGGTCTCCGAGAACATCATCGCCGGACCGGCGATGCTGCGCCGCGCGCAGTACCAGTTCGGGCCGTTCCTCGCCAAGGGCGCGCGCGGCCATGTCGATTGCGGTCTCGGCAAGACCATGGCTGCGGGCGGCGTCGCGCTGTTGCGGCCGACCGATCTGATCATCGCGACCGGCGACAAGCGTATGATCGACGGTGTCGAGTTCGAATTCCAGATGGCGCCGAACAGCGAGGCGCCGGCGGAGATGCACTTCTTCATCCCGCGCTACAGGCTGTTGAACCTCGCCGAGAACTGCACGCACAATTTCCACAATCTGCTGCCGTTCCGCGGCGCCGACGTGCGCGACGCGCTGGCGTGGTCGAAATATCTCGGCGAAGCCCTGCAGATGTGGGGCGGCAAGGCCGAGGCGATGTGCGGCCAGCATCACTGGCCGGTATGGGGACGCGAGCGGATCGACACCATGATCCGCGAGCAGCGCGACCTCTACAAATACGCGCATGACCAGACCATCCGGCTGATGAACCACGGGCTCAATGCGGCCGAGATTGCCGAGACGATCCGCCTGCCGCAGAGCCTGGAGGGCGCCTGGCACGGCCGCGGCTATTACGGCCATATCAGGCACAATGTGAAGGCGATCTATCAGAAGTATCTCGGCTGGTACGACGCCAATCCGGTCAATCTCGATGCGTTGCCGCCGGTCGAGGCCGGCAGGAAATATGTCGAGTATATGGGCGGTGCCGATGCGATCCTGAAACGCGCCGCGGCCGACTTCGCCAAGGGCGAATTCCGCTTCGTGGCGCAAGCCGTCAGTCACCTCGTGTTTGCCGAGCCGGACAACCAGGCGGCCCGCGCATTGCTGGCCGACACGTTCGAGCAGCTCGGCTATGCCGCCGAGAGTTCGACCTGGCGCAACGCCTATCTGTTCGGGGCGCAGGAGCTGCGGCAGGGCATGCCGAAGACGCCGCCGCGCTCCCCGATGCCGCGCGAGACGCTGGCTGCGCTCCGCACCGAGCAACTCTGGGACGTGCTCGGCGTCCGCCTCAACGGCCCCAAGGCCGAAGGCAAGCGCATCGTGCTGAACTGGAGTTTTACCGACACCGGCGAGACCTTCGTGCTCAATCTTGAAAATTCAGCCCTGACCTACGTCACGGCGGCGCAGGCCGCCGATGCGCATGCGAGCTTCACGCTGGCGCGCAGCGTGCTCGACGAGGTCATCGCCAAGCTGACCACGTTCCCGGACGCCGTCGGCGCCGGCAAGGTGAAGGTGGCAGGCGATCCGCAGCGGCTCGGCGAATTGATGATGCTGATGGATGAATTCCCGCGAATGTTCGAGATCGTCGAGCCGAAGCGGACGGTGGTGACGTAAGGCCGCACGCGAAGAGCTATTCCCGTCACCCTGAGGAGGCCGCTGGGC
The DNA here is from genome assembly GCF_010811875.1 of Bradyrhizobium uaiense. Taxonomy (GTDB): domain Bacteria; phylum Pseudomonadota; class Alphaproteobacteria; order Rhizobiales; family Xanthobacteraceae; genus Bradyrhizobium; species Bradyrhizobium uaiense. Next base: position 15,811 of record NZ_VKHP01000019.1, on the reverse strand, counting down.
GGCCGTCTCGAAGGGTCGACGGCCCGGCTGGTGGCCGTGCATCCTTCGAGACGCGCGCAAGGGCGCGCTCCTCCAGCGACAAAGGCGGAGCCTTTGCGCGGGGATGACGGGGCGGCAGACCTCAAATCCCGAGATACGCCGCCTGCACCTGCTTGTTGTCGGCGAGCTCGGCACTCGAGCCCTGCATGATCACGTTGCCGCTCTCCAGCACGTAGGCGCGCTGCACCAGTGACAGCGCGCGGCTGACGTTCTGCTCGACCAGCAGGATCGCGGTGCCCATCTTGTGGATCTCGCCGATCTTCTCGAAGGTGACGTCGGTCACGACGGGGGCGAGGCCCAGCGAGGGCTCGTCCAGCATCAAGAGGCGCGGCTTCAGCATCAGCCCGCGGCCGACCGCGACCATCTGCTGCTCGCCGCCGCTCATGGTGCCGGCGAGCTGCTTCCTGCGGTCGGCGAGCCGCGGGAAGATGCTGTAGACCAGCTCCATCGTGCGTGCGCGATCCGCCTTGGCCTTCGGTGTATAGGCGCCGATCTCGAGATTCTCCTGCACCGTCATTTCGGGGAAGACCTGGCGGCCTTCCGGGACATGCGCGATGCCGAGCTCCGGAATCCGGTACGGTGGCAGCGTCGCTAGGTCGATGCCATCGAACGTGACCTTGCCGCCGAACAGTTTGACGAGGCCGGAGACGGCGCGCAGCGTCGTGCTCTTGCCGGCTCCGTTGGCACCTAACAGGCCGACGGCTTCGCCCTCGCCAATCGAAATGCTGATATCGGTGATGGCGGGGACCGAGCCGTAGCTGGCGCTGACGCGGGAGAGCTCAAGCATGGGCGTCTCCCTGCGCAGTCGGATGCACATAGGAGCCGAGATAGGCGCGGATCACCTCTGGATTCTCCACGATCTCCTTCGGCGCGCCCTCGGCGATCTTCTGGCCGTGGTCGAGCACCACGATGTGACGGGCCACCGCCATGATCGCCCGCATCACATGCTCGACGATCACGATGGTCAGGCCGCTGGCGGAAAGCTTCTTCACCAGCGCCACCGCCTGGTCGATCTCGGCCGGGTTGAGCCCGGCCATCACCTCGTCGAGCAGCAGGATCCTTGGCTGCGTGGCCAGCGCGCGGGCCATTTCAAGCCGGCGCTGGTCGATCGTGGTGAGGTCGCGGGCACGGGTCTGCTCCTTGGCGCCGAGTCCGACGAACTCGATCGCCTCGCGCGCCTTCTTTTGCGCGGCGGCGACATGGCGGTCGCGCAGGAAGGCGCCGGTCATTACATTGGCGAGCACCGTCATCGCACCGAACGGTTTTGCGACCTGGAAGGTGCGGGCCATGCCGAGCGCGCAGACGTCGTGCGGCCTGAGTCCCACGACCTCCTGGCCGAAGGCGAGCACCGAGCCGGAGTCCGGCCGGTGAAATCCCGTGATCAAGTGAAAGCTCGTGGTCTTGCCCGCGCCGTTCGGCCCGATCAGCGCTACCGTCTCGTTCTCCTGTACGGTGAAGCTGACGTCCTGCACGGCGCGCAGGCCGCCGAAGCGCTTGCTGAGACCCTTGATGACCAGTGCTTCTGCCATCGTAGCGACCTCAGGCGCGCGCCGGCTTGCGCCGGAGAGTGCGGTGATAGACATCGGTCGCGAACCCGATCAGGCCGGTCGGTCGCCACAGGATCACCGCCATCAGGATCAGGCTGTAGACCGTGAGCTGGATGCCGCCCACCGAGCTGCCGAGCCAGCTTTGCAGCAGCGCCGAGGTGGTCTCCAGCAGCACGGTGCCGATCACGGGCCCCCAGAGCGTACCGATGCCGCCGACGATCGAGACCAGCGCAGCCTCGATCGAGACGTTGAAGCTGAACGCGGTCGCGGGATCGATGAAGTAGATGTACTGCGTGTAGAAGGTGCCGGCGAGCGCGGTCAGGAACGCGCTGATCATGTAGATGTCGCGCTTGACCTTCGGCGCGTTGACGCCGATCGCCTCTGCCGCATCTTCATCTTCGCCGATCGCGACGAGGTAATATCCGATCCAGGATTTCTCGATTTGGTGGGTGATCCACAGCCCGACCACGAGCAGGCCGAGTACGACGTAATAGTACGACGACTTCTCCTCGAACTGCATCATCAGCGGCGCGCTGCCGAGGTTGGGGATCGTGGTGCCTTCGGCGCCCCAGGCGAAGTCGCGGAACTTGAGGAAGATCAGCATCAGCACCTGCGCGGTCGCGATCGTGGCAATGGTGAAATAGGGGCCGCGCAGGCGGAAGCAGAGCCAGCCGATCGGCAGGCTCGCCAGCATCGCGACCACGCCGCCGGCGATCATCCCGATCCAGGGCGAGATACCGTAGTTCACCTGCATGATGGTCGAGGTGTAGGCGCCGACCCCGAAATAGGCGGCGTGGCCGAGCGACAGCTGCTTGGCATAGCCGCCCATCAAATTCCAGGCGACGCCGATGAAGGAGAACAAGAGGATGCGGATGAAGATGTCGATCGCAAACGACGAGGTGACGAACTGGGGCAAAGCCAGCATGACGACCGCCCCGATCGCGAGCCACAGCCATTTCATGTTGCCTGAGGTCTGCATCAGCGGCCCCTCCTGGCGCCGAGGCCGCTCGGCCTGAAGGCGAGCGTCAACAGCAGCAGCGCGAACACCACGATCAGGCCGGAATCCGCGCCGACGAACTGGATGCCGAGCGATTCCGCGATGCCCATCATCAGGCTCGCGACCAGCGCGCCCATCACATTGCCGAGCGTGCCCATCACGACGGCGACGAACGCCATCAGCACGAACACCTGGCCGACGAACGGATAGGCCGAATAGAACGGCATCAGCAGCGAGCCGGCCGCGCCCGCAAGCGCCAGCGCAGTACCGAACGCAACCGCGAACACGCGGTTCGGATTGATTCCCATCAGCATCGCGACATCGCGGTTCTGCGACGCCGCCCGCATGGCGCGGCCGAGATCGGTGGTGTGCAGGAACAGCCAGAGCAGCCCGCTCAGCGCCATCGCAACCGCAAAGGCGATCAGTTTTGCCACCGGGATGTAGAGTCCGCCGATGTGCCACGCTTCATCCGAGTAAGAAGTATGGACGGTGCGGTAGTTGGCGCTGAACAGCATCAGCGAGAGATTGAGCAGCAATAGCGACAGCGCGAAGGTCAGGAAGATCTGCGGCATGTCGTTCGGCCCGAGCACCCTGCGGATCAGGAAATGCTGGATCAGTACGCCGGCGACGAACAGCACCGGCATCGAGACCACCAGTGAGACCAGCGGATCGATACCGAACTGGGTGGCGAGGAAGAACGAGATATACATGCCGAGCATCACGAACTCGCCCTGGGCGAAATTCACGATCTTGACCACGCCGAAGATCAGCGTGACGCCGATGCTGACAAGCGCGTAGATGCCGCCGATGAGCAGGCCGTTGATCACAGCCTGGGCTAGTGTCTCCCACATCTGATCCGACCGCGGCTCAGGTCTTCATCAGCGAGGCGCGGGCGTCTTCCTTGGGGAAGATGCTGGCGAGATCGGCATTCTGCCACTGCACGCCGACCGGACGGCCATAGACGTTCTTGCCGTCGGGGCCGAACTTCACCTTGCCGCCCGGCGCCATCGCCGCATAGCCCGAGGAAACGTCGAGCGTCGACAGCGCCTCGCGCACCTTCTTGGGATCGGCGGAGGCGGCGCGCTCCAGCGCGTCGGCCAGCATGAAGGTCTGCGCCACCAGGCCGCCGGCATATTCGAAGGCGAACTCGCCGGTGCGCTTCTTGAACTCGGCGTTGACTTTCTGCGCGTCGTCGTTGACGTCGTGGTTCCAGTGCGCAACGCCTTGCAGGCCTTCGGCCGCCTTGCCGACATTCTTGTAGAAGTCCGGCATCACGAAGCCGCCGGAGCCGCCATTGATCGCGATGTTGAGCCCGACCTGCTTCACCGTGCGCACGATCAGGATGAGGTCGTTGAGGTAGGACAGCGAGAATAGCGTATTGGCGCCGGAAGCCTTGACCTTGTTGATCAGCGGGCTCGCATCGGTGAATCCGGCCGAGTAGGGCTCGAACATCACGATCTCGACGCCTTCGCCCGGCGCCAGCTCCTTCAGCCCGTTCGAGGTCGAGGTGCCGAAGGCGGTGTTCTCGAAGATGACGGCGACCTTGGCCTGCTCGCTTACGAGCTTGGCCATCTGCAACTGCGCCTTGGCGAATTGGGAGGCGCGTGCGAACGGCGTGAACGTGTAGCTGCGTCCCTTGTTGAGCTGGTCGGAACTCGAGCCGGTGATGATCGGAACGCGGGCGCGCTCGCAGACCTCACTCGCGATCAGGGTCAGCGCGCTGGCGTAGCAGCCATGGATCGCCGACAGCTTGTTGCCCGATATCAGACGATCGGTCTCGGTGCGCGTCACCGTGGTGTCGCTCTGCACATCGGAGACGATCAGATTGAGCTTGGCGCCGCCGAGCGACTTGATGCCGCCGGCCTCGTTGACCATGTCGACTGCGAGCTTGGCCGCGGCGACGCAACCGACGCCGATCTGCGCCATGCTGCCGGTGCTCGGATAGAGCGCGCCGATGTTGATCGGGTCGGCGGCCCAGCCGCGCAGCGGAACGGCGCCGAACGCGCCGGCCGCGAGCACGCCGCCGGTTTTGATCAGGAACCTGCGGCGGTTCAGCTTTTTCTGCGAGGCTTTGGTCGGCACGGCATTATTAATGGCCGACGGCTTGCGGTCCCCTATCATGGCGTTCCCCCTGTGCGACCGCGGCACGGTTGCTCCGTCCGCTCGCTTATTATTTTTTTGCTCAAGCGGAGCGCATAAGAGCACGTAATTCGGCAATCGCAAAGGCGATATCGGCCGAACTCAGGGGAGGGGTGTCGCGACTGGTGCGTCGCAACAATCGCGCGGCACGCGCGTCGGGGTTGGCTTTGCCGTGTAGGAGTTGACGCCGGACCCGGCGGCATTATTGACAATCGAATGACCCAACGGACCGGCACGGACAGTGCCGGCCGGCCCGCCGGATCATTCGATCGGCCGCTGCAACGGCTACTCCGCGCTCGCCACCAGCTTGAAGCGCGGTTTGGCTTCCATCAGGCTGCGATAGGCGGCGAGATAGTCCAGCGCCATCCGGCGCGCGGTGAAGCGGGTCTCGAACTGCTTGCGGATCGCGTCGCGATTGAGCGTCGAAAGCCGGCCGACGGAGGAGATCGCGCTGATCTCGTCCTCGACGATGAAGCCGGTCAGGCCATCCTCGATGATCTCGGGCACCGAACCGCGATTATAGGCGATCACGGGCGTGCCGCAGGCCATCGCTTCGATCATCACGAGCCCGAACGGCTCCGGCCAGTCGATCGGAACCAGCAGCCCGATCGCGCCGCTGAGGAAGTCCGGCTTCTCGCGGTCGCTGATCTCGCCGATGAACTCGACCAGCGGATTGTTCGTGATCAGCGGCTTGATCAACTCGTCGTAATATTCCTGGTCGGCGCGATCGACCTTGGCGGCGATCTTCAGCGGAATGCCGCAGCGGGTCGCGATCTTGATCGCGCGATCGACGCCTTTCTCCGGCGCGATGCGCCCGAGCACGGCGAGATAGGATTGTCTGGCCGGTTGCGGCGTCAGCAAATTCTCCGGCAGGCCGTGATGGATGGTGCGCACCCAATGCGCCTGCGGCACCGGCCGCCGCTGCGCGTTGGAGATCGAGATCACCGGGATCCTGGAGAAGGTGTTGAAGACGGGCTGATGCTCCGGCAGGTCGAGCCGGCCGTGCAGCGTGGTCACGAACGGCGTCGGCTGCCGCGCGAACAGCGACCACGGATAATAGTCGAGGTGGCAGTGCAGGAAGTCGAACTCGTCGTCGTCGGCTTTCTGCCGGACGCGTTCCAGCATCACCATGTGCAGCGCATTGGGATCGCGGACGGAGCCGTCGAGGCGCAGTGCCTTCGGCCAGGTCGCATCGAGCTTCGCGGAGGTTTGTGAATCGCCACTGGCGAACAACGTCACGTCATGTCCAAGTGTTACAAGTTCTTCGGTCAGCCAGTGCACGACCCGTTCGGTGCCGCCGTAGAGCTTGGGGGGAACAGCCTCCGTCAGCGGGGCAACCTGCGCGATGCGCATTCTCCGTCTCCTGTATGTGATGTGGAATGAACTACCCTCAGCCCTCTGATGGCACCGACATGCCAAAGACGGGAACGTTCTCGCACGTGCGAGGTTCCTTATGTCTGGGAGATCTGCCGCTTCTTTCTTCCATCACACTGCGGTCTTGCTGATGCCATCTCGCTCCAACACGCTTTTGCCGACGCCAGCGTTGCAAAATTGTCGCGCAGTGATGGCTGCATCAAGGAATCCCGCCGCCGCCCTTCACGTCATCGTGCACGAGAGCTTCGACTAAAATTTTCTCGTTCACCTTCAACAGCTTTTGCAGGACGTCATGGACCATCTGTCAGGATATGCGCATCGCCCGTTCCCCTTTGTGCTGCGTTATCTGCGCCGAAGGCTTCCGTCGCATGTTGTAATCTTGTCGGCCGTTGTTGCGGCGGTTGCCTGCTCGGTAGGCACGCAGTACGGCGTGAAGAATCTGGTTGGCGCGCTGTCGGCAGGGTCGTCCGCTGCGAACGGCGTATGGCTGGCATTCGCTCTGCTCATGTCGCTGATCGCCGCCGACAACTTCATGTGGCGGATCGCGAGTTGGACCGCGAGCTACACCTTTGTCAGCGTCTCCGGCGACCTTCGCCGCGACATGTTCCGCCATCTCACCGGCCACGCGCCGAGCTATTTCACCGACCGGCTGCCGGGCATGCTCACCAGCCGGATCACGGCAACGTCGAACGCGGTGTACACCGTCGAGAACATGTTCGTATGGAACGTGTTGCCGCCTTGCATCGCGACCTTCGCGGCGATCACGCTGGTTGGAACCGTCAGCGTGACGATGTCGGCGGTGCTGGTCCTGATCGCGGGAACCATGGTGGTGGCAATGTTCCGCATGGCGGCTGCCGGCCGGCCGCTGCATGACGATTTCGCCAACCGCGCTGCGGCGGTGGATGGCGAAATGGTCGATGTCATCAACAATTTGCCGCTGGTGCGCGCGTTCTGCGGCCTCGGCTACGAGCACGACCGCTTCGATGCGACCGTCAATCGGGAACTCGTCGCGCGCGGCCGTTCCCTGCGCTATCTCGAAAAGCTCCGCCTCGTTCACGCCGGCGTGACTGTTGTCCTGACGATCGCGATGCTGGCCTGGGCGCTCTCGCTCTGGCAGCAGGGCTTGGCCACCACCGGCGATGTCGTGCTGGTCTGCACGCTCGGCATCTCGATCCTCAGCGCCACCCGCGATCTCGCCGTTGCGCTGGTCGACGTCACCCAGCATGTCGCGCGCCTCACCGAGGCGCTGGCGACGTTGTTGCAGCCGCATGAACTGAAGGACCATCCGGAAGCGGAAACGCTGGTCAAGAGCGGCGCGGCGATCGCCTTCAACAATGTCTCGTTCCGCTATCCCGGCGGCCTCCAGGTGTTCGAGCGCTTCAGCCTGCGCATCCAGCCCGGCCAGCGCGTCGGACTGGTCGGCCAGTCCGGTGGTGGCAAGTCAACACTGTTTACCCTTCTGCAGCGCTTCTACGACGTCGAGCAGGGCAACATCACGGTCGATGGCCAGGACATCTCGCGCGTCACCCAACTGAGCCTGCGTGCGGCGATCTCCGTGGTGCCGCAGGATATCTCGCTGTTCCACCGTTCGATCCTGGAGAACATCCGCTATGGCCGGCCCGACGCCACCGACGACGAGGTGCTGCGGGCGGCGATCGCGGCGCGCTGCGACTTCATCGAAACCTTGCCCGAGGGCATGAACACCATCGTCGGCGATCGTGGCGTCAAGGTCTCGGGCGGTCAGCGTCAGCGGATCGCGATCGCACGCGCCTTCCTGAAGGACGCGCCGATCCTGCTGCTCGACGAGGCCACCGCGGCGCTCGATGCGGAATCCGAGGAGGCGATCCGCGAGGCGTTGTCGCGCCTGATGCGCGGGCGTACGGTGGTGGCGATCGCGCACCGCCTTGCGACCTTGCGCAGCTTCGACCGCGTGGTCGTGCTGCAGGGCGGCCGGATCGTCGAGGACGGTCCGCCCGATATCCTCGTGAAGGGAAGGGGTCCCTACCGCGATCTGGTTGCGCGCGAGATGGGCCGCCTCTCCACCAGCGCGGCCTGACCCCGCGTCATCAAGCCTGTTCTTGCGTTCCAGTGCGTTCGTTCGAGTCAGGAATACGGCCAATAAAAGTCGCCAGAGGTTCAGATGGCAGCTGACGTCGTCACGCAGATCATCACTGCTCGCATCACTGAGCACGTCGCCGAATCGCCGTTCTACATTCCGATGACCGGGCCCGCGGCGCGGCCGCGGCGCTCGCTCAAGCATGACGACACCTTCATCGTGCTCGACAGCCACGGCGATATCGGTGCCTCGGCCGGCGGGCCGGACGGCTTGTTCAACGCCGACACGCGCTACCTCGCACGGCTGGAAATGGTGCTAGAGGACGTGCAGCCGCTGCTGCTCGGCTCCAACATGCGCGACGACAATTCCGCGTTGACGGTCGATCTCACCAATTCCGACGTCTATCGCGACGGCCGGTTGACCTTGCCGAAGGACACCCTGCACATCGTGCGCTCGATCTTCCTGTGGCGCGGCACGGCCTATCAACGCATCGGCCTGCAGAACCACGGCGACGACGCCGCTAGCTTCGATCTCACGCTCCTGTTCGACAATGACTTTGCCGACCTGTTCGAGGTGCGCGGCGAGCGCCGGCCGCGGCGCGGCATCGGCTCGAGCAAGCTATTGGGGCCGACCGACGTCGTGCTGGAATATTGCGGCCTCGACGAGCAGACCCGGATCACCGCGCTGCATTTCGATCCGCGGCCGACGCGGCTGTCGGTCAACGCCGCGACCTATCATTTCGACCTCGAGCCCGGGCAGGTGACGTCGCTGTTCGTCGCGGTCTCCTGCAACAAGCCGATCATGCAGAAGCCGGTGCCGTTCTTCCGCGGGCTGCTGGCGCATCGTCGCGAGATGCGGAATTCGTCGGCCGGCGCAGCTTCGATCGAGACCTCGAACAACATCTTCAACGAGGTGCTGTGCCAGGCGATGGCCGACCTCAACATGCTGATGACCGAGACGCCGCAGGGCCGTTACCCCTATGCCGGCATTCCCTGGTACTCGACGACATTCGGCCGCGACGGGCTGATCACCGCGCTGCAGATGCTGTGGGTCGATCCGCGGATCGCCAAAGGCGTGCTGAAGCGGCTCGCGCTGTTCCAGGCCATGGCGGTCGATCCGCTGGCCGATGCCGCGCCGGGCAAGATCCTGCACGAGATGCGCGGCGGTGAGATGGCTGCGCTTCGCGAGGTGCCGTTCGCGCATTATTACGGCAGCGTCGATTCGACTCCGCTGTTCGTGCTGCTGGCAGGGCTCTATCTGGAGCGCACCGGCGACGTGGAGACGTTGCGCGAACTGTGGCCGGCTGTGGAGGCCGGATTGCAATGGATCGACGGTCCCGGCGATCCCGATCGCGACGGGTTCGTTGAATATCAGCGCGCGACCGATCAGGGGCTTCGCAATCAAGGCTGGAAGGATTCCTTCGACGCCATCTTCCACGCCGACGGAACGCTCGCCGAAGGCAATATTGCGCTCGCGGAAGTGCAGGGCTACGTGTTCGCGGGCAAGCAGCTTGCCGCGCGTGCGGCGCGCACACTTGGCCTTGCCGATAAGGCTGCCAAGCTGGATGCGGAGGCCGAGCGGCTGCGCGAGCGGTTCGAAGAGGCGTTCTGGTGCGAGGAGCTCGGCACCTATGCGCTCGCGCTCGACGGCGCCAAGCGGCCGTGCAAGGTGCGCACGTCGAATGCCGGACAGACCTTGTTTTCCGGCATGGTGCGGGAGGACCGCGCACGGCGGGTCGCCGCCGACCTGATGAGCCAGAAATTCTTCTCGGGCTGGGGCATCCGCACCGTCGCCGCGGGCGAGGCGCGCTACAACCCGATGTCCTATCACGACGGCTCGATCTGGCCGCATGACAATGCGCTGATCGCACTCGGATTTGCCCGCTACGGCCTCAAGCATTCGGTCGCGCATCTGTTCAAGGGGCTGTTCGACGCCGCAAGCTATATGGAGCTGCGGCGGCTGCCCGAGCTGTTCTGCGGCTTCCGCCGGGAGCGTCGGCGCGGCCCGGTGCTCTATCCCGTCGCCTGCGCGCCGCAGGCCTGGGCCAGCGCGACGCCATTCACGCTGCTGGAGGCCGCGCTCGGGCTGGAGTTCGACACGACGCGCGGCGAGATCAGGCTGCGCGATCCGCGGCTGCCGGAATTCCTCAACGACGTGGTGCTGCGTGATCTCAGGCTCGGCGCGTCCAGCGTCGATCTGAGGCTACGCCGCCACGGCGACGAGGTGTCGCTCGAAGTGCTGCGCACGCGCGGCCAGATCCAGGTGTCGATCGTGCTGACGCATTGAGCGTCGTCGCGCGACATGCCCGCCAGGAAAATCGTGGGGAGATGTACATGCGTCCGAGGATGATGGTTATGCTGGTCGCAGCGTCGCTGCTGACATGCGCGGGTGTCCGTGCCGCCGACGACGCAGCGCCGACGCCATCGCCGCCGCCGGTGGCCGAAGCGCCGCCAGCAGCTCCTGTGCCGCCCGCGGCCTCGAAGGAGCAGGCCAAGGAGCCGTCGCCGCCGCCGTCGGTGACCGTGATCGGCGCGCGCGATGCGCACGGCATTCTCGGGCGCGACGTCCGCAGTTCCGCCAACGAGGACATGGGCCGCATCGTCGACGTCATCGTCGACCGTGACGGCAAGGTCCGCGCCGCGGTGATCGATTTCGGAGGCTTTCTCGGCGTCGGCAGCCGCAAGATCGTGGTCGATTGGAACGCGCTGCGCTTCGCCGGCGTTTCCAGCAAGAGCGACAGCATCACGCTGGACCTCAACAAGCAGCAGGTGAGTGCTGCGCCTGAATACAAGGAAGATACGCCGCTGATCGTGCTGGGCGCGGCCGGCAATCTCCACCCATGGGATTACGAACATTAGGGGGCTAAAGCTGGTCGCGCGCCCGAACCCTTCTTTCGAGACGGTTGGCGACGATCGTGGCGAGCGATCAGCCGGCGGCACCAATATTGTGTCGATCCCCCCTGATCGGCCCAGTCCGGAGGGGCCGCGCGCGCCATCGCGCGAAAGCCAGCGCGGGCTCGACTGGTTCATCTTCTTCCTGGCCGACGTGCAGACCGGCTTCGGCCCGTTTATCGCAGTCTATCTGACGACGCAGAAATGGACCCAGGTCGAGATCGGCTTCGTGCTCTCGATCGGCGGCATCATCGGCCTGCTGGGCCAGATGCCCGGCGGGGCGATCGTCGACGCGGCCCGCTCGGAGAAGGTCGTCGCGGGCTGTGCGGTGGCCGCGATCGGCGCCAGCGCGCTGGCCTACGCGCTGTGGCCGATCTTCCCCGTGGTGACGCTCGCCGCGGCACTGCACGCGCTAGCAAGCTGCGTGCTCGGTCCGGCAATCGCCGCGATCAGCCTCGGCCTGGTCGGGCCGCTTGCAATCGGCGAACGGCTCGGCCGCAATGCACGGTTCGCCTCGCTCGGCAGCGGCTCGGCTGCGGCGCTGATGGGCGCCTGCGGCTATTTTCTGTCGAGCCGTTCCGTGTTCCTCGTCACCTTCATCCTGGCGATCCCGACCTTGTTGTCGCTGGCACGGATCCGCGAGCGCGAGATCGACATCGCGCAGGCGCATGGTGAGGTGAAGCGTGAGGTTCCCGACAAGCGCGCCACCAGCGTCTTCACTCTGGTGCGGCACCGGACACTGCTAGTCTTTGCCGGCGCGATGATGCTGTTCCAGCTGGCCAATGCCGCGATGCTGCCGCTGATGGCGGGCGTGGTCACGACGCGATCGAGCCAATGGGCGCCGGTCCTGATTGCGGCATGCATCATCGTGCCGCAGGCGATCGTCGCGTTGTGCTCGCCGTCGGTCGGCCGCAAGGCCCAGGCTGTGGGCCGGCGGCCATTGCTCTTGCTGGCCTTCGCCTCGCTGGCGATCCGCGGCCTGTTGTTCGCAACGGTGCGCGATCCCTATCTGCTGGTCGCGGTGCAGATCTTCGACGGCATCACCGCGGCGATCTTCAGCGTGATGGTGCCGCTGATCGTGGCCGACGTTGCGTTCGGCAGCGGCCATTTCAACCTGGCACAGGGCATTGTCGGCACCGCGGTCGGCATCGGCGCGTCGCTCAGCACGGTGCTGGCCGGTTACGTCAGCGACAAGCTCGGCAGCAGCACCGCCTTCATGGGCCTGGCCGGCGTTGCCGCGGTGGGGTTGTTCATGATCTGGCTGGTGATGCCGGAGACGCGGCGGACGGCGTGAGGGCGAAGGCAGCTCTCTCGGCGGTTCCCTCCAGGCGGGGGATTTCGACGGCTACGGCGCGGTTTTGGCCCTGCGGTACCCTTCCTCCTGCATGCGCCGTCATATATGAGTGATTTGCTGCTGGAACGAGCCGATGCGGGCGGCGGTTAATCAATCCAAAATCGTGCTCTGGTACGGATCGACGCAGCGCGGCAGGCATTTCGACCGAGGAATGGCAGGATGAATCGAACGACGACGGCGCAGACCACCGGAGCGATGCGGCGTTGGGGTCGCCCCGCCTTTGTGACATTCGCGGCGATGGTCACATTCGCGTCACTGACCGGCGGCGCGGCTGCTAAGCAGCAGCGTCCGGCGGCGACCGTCGAGGCGTCGGCGCCGCGTAATGCGGGCGAGCCGATCATGGCGATCGTGTCGATCAGCGCCCAGAAGGTGACTTTCTACGACGCCGACGGCTGGATCTACCGCGCGCCGGTCTCGAGCGGCGTGAAGGGACGCGAGACGCCGGCCGGCGTGTTTGCGCTGGTCGAGAAGGACAAGGACCATCACTCGACCATGTACGACGATGCCTGGATGCCGAACATGCAGCGCATCACCTGGAATGGCGTCGCGCTGCATGGCGGGCCGCTGCCGGGCTATGCGGCTTCCCACGGCTGCGTCCGGATGCCCTATGACTTCGCCGAGAAGCTGTTCGACAAGACCCGGATCGGGATGCGGGTGATCATCGCGCCGAACGACGCGGCCCCGGTCGACTTCACCCATCCGGCGCTGTTCGTGCCGAACGCACAGGCCATCGCGGCTGCTCCGGCGCGTGCCGAGAAGCTGGCTCGCGAGGCGGCGGATGCCGCCAAGACCGCTGACGAGGCGAAGAAGGCTTCCGCGGTTGCGACGAAGGAAGCGGCACAGTCCACGCCGGCGTCGCTGCGCAAGCTGGAACAGATCAAGACCCGCGCCGACGCTGCGGTGGCGTTCGCCGACAAGACGCTTGCCGCGGCCAAATCCGACCAGGCCAAGGCGCGTGCCGAGGATTTGAAGCAGAAGGCCGTCGCCAAGGCTGCCGAAGCGACCACCCAGTTCGAGGCCGCCCAGGGCGACGCGAAGCCGAAGCTCGATGCCGCAGCCGCCGCGAAGGAAGCCTTCAAAGCGGCCGAGAGCAAGAAGGCCGACACCCAGAAGGCGGCGACCGAGGCCAAGCTCGCGCTGGAGCCGGTCTCGGTTTACATCAGCCGCGCGACGCAGAAGCTCTACGTCCGGCGCAACACGCATAAGCCGTGGGCCGACGGCGGCGAGGTGTTCGACTCGAGTATCGAAGTTCCCGTCACGATCCGTGATCCAGACAAGCCGATCGGCACCCATATCTTCACGGCGATGGCGCGCAACGACTCCGGCCTGCGCTGGACCGAGGTGACGATCGACGATGGCGACAACGCTAAGGACGCGCTCGACCGCGTCACCATCCCGCAGGATGTGCTGGATCGCATCGCGCCGACCGTCGTGCCGCGCTCCTCGATCATCATCTCGGACGAGCCGTTGAGCGCCGAGACCAACTATCGCACCGAGTTCGTCGCCGTGCTGAGCAACCAGCCCCAGGGTGGTTTCATCACGCGCAAGCCGACACCGCGGCCGATGGATGAGGATTACCCGATTGCCAGCAGGGACGACGACGGTTTCGGCTTCTTCTCCCAGCGCAGCTGGAATCCCCAGTCCGGCACCCAATACGGCTATCCCCAATACGGCAATCCCCAGGCGCCGACCCAGTACGGCAATCCGTATTATGGCAATCCGCAAGCCGCCAATCCGCGCCGGCGCGGCGGCCAGTACTACTGGCAATCGCAGGACTGGTAGCAGGACGCTGACGGCGTAGCCGCCGATCAGGCCAGCACTGAGAGCGTTGGACGGCGGTGTGATGCCGCCGTCCAATTGCGTTGCGCAGTTACGGTCGAGCTTCCAGGATCAGGTTGAACGGCGTTTCCGCCGCGCGGCGGAAACGTGAGAAGCCGGCCTGACGCGCGACTTCGCGCAATCTGGTCTCTCCGGCCTGCGCGCCGAGCGCGAGCCCGACTTCCTGATCCAGCGACGCCGGCGTGCAGATCATGGTCGAAGCGGCGTAGTAGATGCGTCCGATCGGGTTGAGGTTGTCCTCCAGCCGGTCGTTGGCGAACGGCTCGATCAACATGCAGGTGCCGTCGTCGGCGAGGGTGGAGCGGGTGTGCTTGAGGGCGCCGACCGGATCTCCCATGTCGTGCAGGCAGTCGAAGAAGCACACCAGGTCATAGTTGTTGGCAGGGAAGTCCTTGGCGGAGTGCGTCTGGAAATGAACGCGGTCCGACAGTCCGGCCTCGCGCGCGGACTGCCGCGCGGCGTGGATCGAGCCCTCGTGATAGTCGAAGCCGTAGAAGGTTGATTTCGGAAATGCCTCGGCCATCAGCCGTGTGGAGACGCCGTGGCCGCAGCCGACGTCAGCCACGATGGCGCCTTTCTTCAGCTTGTCGACGACGCCCTCGAGCGCGGGCAGCCATTCCTGGACCAGATAGTGCTTGTAGCTGGTGCGGAAGAAGCGGGCGGTGCCGCAGAACAGGCACTCGCTGCGCCTGTTCCAGCCGACGCCCTTGCCGGTCTTGAACGCATCGGTAATCTTCGGCTCGTCGAGAAAGGTCGCGCCGACAAGGCTCCCCACAGCGCCCAGGAAGACCGGGCTGTCCTCGTTGGCAAGTGCCAGCGCCTGCTCGGGCAGCATCGAGAATTTTCCGGTGGCGCTGTCGTATTCGACGTAGCCGGAAGCTGCCTGCGCCGCGAGCCATTCCTGAACGTAACGTCCGGTTGTTCCCGTTGCCTTGGCCAGGGCCGCGGCGTTCATCGGACCTTGCTCCGCGAGAGTCTTGTAAAGACCGAGCTTGTCTCCCAGCAGCATCAGCGAGGCGTTCATCGCCGCGCCGACGTCGCCAATCATCTTTCCCATGAATGAATTAAGACGCTCCTCGTTGACGTCCATGATGTTCCTCCATCGCAATCGGGTTTTGCAAAAAGTCCATCATTGCCAATTTCATGCTTGCGTGATCGTCCAGGCAAATGGCCGTGGGTGCCGACATGATCGCACGAATGGGCCCGGCGGCGGAGACGGAATGTCACAAACCGGCTGGGATGCCAGAGCGGCCTCCTTCACAAGCTTGCGAGGCGAACGCCTTACGCCGCCGCCTGCGGCATGATGAGCTTTTTGTACAGCGCGCCGTAGCAGGCGGCCGACAGGTCCCAGCTGTAGGACTTGGCCATCGCGCTCGAACGCATGGCGTTGAGGCGATCCTTGGCGCGATAGGCGTCGAAGGCGCGCCTGACGCCGCCGAGGAAGGATTCCGCCGACGGCTGCGCGAACAGGAAGCCGGTCTCGCCGTCGGCGAGGGGCGCCGCACGCCCGCCCGGCTGCTGGCCGCACGGCCGCGCGCCGGAGTGCAGGACGTTCGTTGCGTACAGACCGCCGGG
>NZ_VKHP01000200.1 GCF_010811875.1 Bradyrhizobium uaiense | reverse complement strand
CTGCTTCTCAAAGCTCAAGCAGTTCCGACGTGTCGCAACCCGCTTCGAAAAAACGGCCCGGAATTACCGGGCCGTCGTCACTCTCGCTGCCATTGTTCTATGGATGCGCTAGTGTCCACACCACCTATAGCGCTCTGATGCAGCGCCGCCCGCAATGATACAGCCGAGTTTGTGTTGCGCCTCTTGTTCGGACAGATAGGAATACGCGAGTGCTCACGCCCTTGATGACGGCGATGCGGCGCACTGTGTTCCTTGTGAAGATATCTCCCAAGTTTGGATACGATGACCTCGATGAAGCCGGTAGTGTTCTTTGATCGCGATGGTGTTCTCAATGAAGACCATGGCTATTTGTTCGAGCCGGGCAAGCTGCAATGGATCGAGGGCGCGCGCGAGGCGGTGAAGACGGTCAACGATGCCGGCTATCTCGCCTTCGTGGTCACGAACCAGTCAGGCGTCGCCAGAGGCTTCTATGCCGAACCCGACGTCGAGGTCCTGCACCGCGGGATGAGCGATGAACTCGCCAAGGTCGGCGCACGCATCGATGCATTCGAATACTGCCCGCATCACCCCAATGCCGTCGTCGCGCAGTATCGCGTTGCGTGCGTTTGCCGCAAACCAGGTCCGGGGATGCTCCGCATGCTGCTCGGCCGTATGCCGTCGATGTCGCGCGAAGCTTTCTGATCGGCGACAAGGCCAGCGATGTCGAAGCCGCCGAGGCCGCCGGCATCAGGGGGCACTTGTTCCCGGGAGGGAACCTGGAGTACTTTGTGGGTCAGCTTCTGCGTGAGAGCGGGAGTGCGGCGACGCCGGACCGTCCGAGCGCTTCATTCTAAGGCAGTTGCTTCGAACGTTTTGTCTTGGCATCGACGCCGGTCCGGCGGACCTGCCGCCGCTTACCTTGTGCGGACAATTGTACGTTTTGTGCGTCGCGGTCGGCTATATGGTCGAGATGCCGGTCGCATGACCCCAGATAGAGTATTTCGGTGTTGGTTTCGAAGGATTGTAGGCTCTACACGATCGTTGGCAGGATAGCGTTTGCGCCTCGCAAGCTGCGTTGGTCGAGGGGAGATCGGCCTTGACCGACGCAGGCATCCGGAGGCTGTTGATCTGCGCAGCCTGGCTGGCGCTGATCGTGATCGCGATCACGACGGTGGCGCCGATCTACGATCGTCCCTCGTTTGGCCATGCGAGCATTGAGCGGCTGATCGCATTCGTGGTCTTGGGCGCCATGTTCGCATGGAGCTATCCAAATCGGCTGCTCCTCAGCGTTCTGATCGTGTCCTGCGGCGCGTTCGGGCTTGAAGCGCTGCAATTGATCACGCCGGACCGCCATGCCCGCCTCCTCGACGCGTTCGTGAAGCTGGCCGGCGGCTGGAGCGGCCTCGGTTTTGGGCACCTCAGCATGTTCTTCATGCGCGCAGGCCGGCTGCGGCTCGGAAGCCAAAGCGACGGCTAAAGCGCGATGCGACCCGGTTGGATTCTCATCGCGCTTTAGCTCCTCGATTGAGCATGATCTTTTCGGAAAACCGCTTCGCACTTTTCCGGATCATGCTCTAGGCCCGCTGGTAATCGTCCTGGATGCGGATGATGTCGTCCTCGCCAAGATAGCTGCCGGTCTGCACCTCGATCAGCTCAAGCTGGATCTTGCCGGGATTCTCCAGCCGGTGCACCGCGCCGATCGGGATGTAGATCGACTCGTTCTCGTGCACCGTCTTGATCAGCTCGTTGACGGTGACCTGCGCGGTGCCGCGCACCACGATCCAGTGCTCGGAGCGGTGGTAATGCTTCTGCAATGACAGCCGCCCGCCCGGCTTGACCACGATGCGCTTGACCTGGTGGCGGTCGCCATTGTCGACCGACTGGTAGGAGCCCCAGGGCCGATGCACCTTGATGTGGCTCTCGGTCACCTCGGGCGCCGTCACCTTCAGTTTGGCGACCAGCCGCTTCAGCCCGTTGGCGTCCTGCTGCCGCGACACCAGCACGGCGTCCTGGGTCGCCACCACGACGAGGTCGTCGACGCCTTCGAGCGCGACCAGCGCGCGGTCGGTGGTGACGTTGCAGTTGCGGGAATCCTCGAACACCGCCATGCCGCACGAGGCGTTGCCCTGGCTGTCCTTCTCGGACAGCTCCCAGACCTGGCGCCACGAGCCGATGTCGGACCAGCCGCAGGCTACCGGCACCACCGCCGCGCGCGCGGTCTTTTCCATCACCGCATAGTCGATCGAGATCGCCTTCGCCGCGGCAAAGGACGGCGTATCGAGCTTGACGAAGCCGAGGTCGCGTTCGGCGTTGGCGACCGAGGCCTCCACCGAAGCGACGCTGTCGGTATCGACATTGCGGTACTCGTCGAGCAGCACCGCGGCGCGGAACATGAAGTTGCCGCTGTTCCAGAGATAGCTGGCATCGATGTAGCCAGCCGCGGTTGCAGCATCCGGCTTCTCGACGAATTTTGCCACCGCCCTCACCTCGCCGGCGACGGTCTCGCCCGGATTGATGTAGCCGTATTCGGTGGCGGGGCGTTCCGGCCTGACGCCGAAGGTCACGATGCGGCCCTGCTCGGCCGCCACCAATCCCTCGCGGCACGCGGCAACGAAGGCCGGCGTATCGCGCACCAGATGATCGGCGGCGAGCGCCAGCACGATCGCGTCAGCGTCACGCGCTTGCGCGAACGCGGCGCCGACCGCAATTGCGGGGCCGGAATCGCGCCGCATCGGCTCCAGCAGCACGTCGGCCTCGCGGCCGATCTCGGCGAGTTGCTCCTGCACCATGAAGCGATAGGTTTCGTTGGTGATCACCATCGGTCGCGCGAACAGGCTTTCGTCCGACACGCGCAGCAACGTTTGCTGAAACGTCGAGCGTTGTCCGAACAGCGAGAGGAACTGCTTCGGATGCACCTCGCGCGAGGCCGGCCACAGCCGGGTGCCGGCGCCGCCGCACATGATCAGGGGGATAATTTGCCGTACCATCGGTATGCCTCAAGCTTGACAAGATCTCGTCATGGCGCAGCAAGAATGGTGCCAGCAACAGCAACACGAGTTCTGTTGATTCAAGCGTCCGCGCCTGCCGCAAAAAGGACGACGACGATCTCATCCCTGTGAAAGTTGGCCGAACAAGGACCATGCCACCACACTTGCACCGTCATATTTCTGTCTCGGTCAGCAGTCTTCGTCTGTCGACCCACGCCTCCCGGGCGAGCGGGACAGCGCAGTTGCTGCTTACCCATTCCACCCGTGGAAATGCCGTTGTATTGTCCACGCCGACAAAGGACGTTCATCCTCAACGCGGTTACACTTTTGCAAAGAACTTCCCGTGTGATGAAGACGGCTATCCGATACCGGCCTGCCAGAGGCGCACAGCCGGAACATCCAATCCAACAACGTAGAGAGGCTGAATGATCCTGGTAACTGGAGGCGCCGGCTATATCGGCTCACATGCTTGTGTTGCCCTGCTCGCGGCAGGTGAGGAGGTTGTCGTCCTGGACAATTTCTCCAACAGCAGCCCCCTGGCGCTAGAGCGAGTCCAGCAGATCTGCGGCAAGCGGCTGACGATGGTCGAAGCCGATATCCGCGACCAGGACGCGATCGAGAAGGTCCTCGCGCAACACGGGTGCACGGCGGTGATGCATTTCGCCGGCCTGAAATCCGTGCAAGACTCGGTCGCCCAACCACTGGAATATTACGACCAGAATGTCATCGGCTCGCACCGGCTGCTCCGCGCCATGCAGAAGACCGGCGTGAAGAAGATCGTGTTCTCTTCCTCCGCGACCGTCTACGGCACGCCGAAATTCCTGCCTTACACTGAGGACCATCCGCTCAACGCAATCAATCCCTATGGACGCACCAAACTCATGATCGAGGATATGCTCCGCGATCAATATGCGAGCGATCCGACCTGGGCCGTGGCGGTCCTGCGCTACTTCAATCCGGTCGGCGCCCACGAGAGCGGCTTGATCGGCGAGGACCCGAAAGGCGTTCCCAACAATCTGGTGCCGTTCGTCGCGCAGGTCGCGATCGGACGTCGTGAGCGGCTCAATGTCTGGGGCGGAGATTACGATACGCCTGACGGGACCGGCGTCCGGGATTATATCCATGTGATGGATCTGGCCGACGGCCACGTCTCCGCACTTTCGTTGCTCGGCAGTCCGAAATGCTTTGCCGTCAATCTGGGCACGGGCGCGGGTAGCAGCGTGATCGAGGTGATCCGCGCGTTCGAAGCGGCGAGCGGAAAGCAGATACCCTACGACATCAAGCCGCGTCGCGCCGGCGATCTAGCCGCCTATTATGCCGCGACCGACTACGCCACCAAGCTGCTCGGTTGGAAGGCAACCCGATCACTTGACATGATGTGCGCCGATCACTGGCGATGGCAAAGCACCAATCCGAGCGGGTATGTCTGACGTCGCATCCGGTTGCTCTCTCTTTCGTCGCGCTCGAGCCGCCGGCGAAGCGTGGGTTGCGAGCTCTCGGCGCGCGCGCTTCCTGATCGATCGCGCCCCGCCGGTCACTTTGGAGCAGCGCCGTCGTCCGGCTTGCCGCCATTCGCCACGCATTTGTTGTAATAGTCGATTTGCTCGCGCCCCGATCCTTTGGCGCTTCCCGCCGCCGGGTTCCCGGGCAAACGCGGCGGAAATTGGGCCGCGGTCAGCACATGACACTTTCGGGCGACTTCGGCCGTAATCGCCGAAGCCGAATTGGAAAACAGGCTCAGTGCCAAGCATACCAGCGCGAGCATTGTGCATCCGAACTTCAAGTCGCCGAACATGGAACCCTCTTCCAGCCAGGCCGCGCTGACAACGCGCCGCCATCGTTGGCACATATTCTAGTCCAAATGCCGCGATTTGGTTCAAGCGAAAAGCCCAGGCAACGGGGATCGAAGCTGGCTGACTCTTCAACCATGCAGCAAACGACCCGGCAGGACTCGGCGAGTGCGCGCGACCTGATGCCGCACGATGATGGCCCGTTGGAGGACAATTCCAACGAGATTCAGTTTGCGCTTGTCATCGCGCGGATGATCGACACGGTCGAACATAGCCCCGAGCATCTCCGCCAAGCGGTTTACGATCTCGCCCGTTACAAGCTGCGCGAGCAATTCACTTCCGCGGACGAGAAGGACATCAAGCGGGCACAGCAGGCGCTCGAAGCCGCCATCCGCGGCGTCGAGGACTTTTCGAGGCAGCACATCGCCGTTGCACGGCCGGACGCTCCGAGACTGGAAGACGGTTCCGGTGGCACGCAGCACCTCGACCGACGGCCGGCCGTTTCAATCGATCCCGCTCCGGCGGGGCGCAGAAGGTCGCCGCATCCGTTTTCGCCACTCGCTATCCGGACCATTGCCGCGCTGCTCGTCGTCGGCGGGGCCGCGGGCGCCGTCCAGCAGAAGGAGCGGCTGGCATCCTGGGTGCAGCACTGGTCGCACCCGCAAGAGCAGGTCGCGGTCCCCTTCCAAGCGCGCACGCCGATGGCAGCGGTCACGGCCGCAGTTCCGGCCCCACCCCCGAAGCCCAATCCGTTGCGACCGATGGATTACGGAGTCTATGCGATCGAGGGCGATTCCCTGAGCGAGTTGCAACTACTGCCCGGTCGTCCTCCAGATATCCGTGTTGCCGTATCGGCCGCGTTGCGAACGCCAAGCCACACGGTGCTGTCGAGCGGACACCCCAAATTCATCGTATTCCGCCGCGACGCGGCGACCAACATCGCCGACCGCGCGGAGGTCCGCGTGATCGCCAAGGTCGCGCGGGAATTCTCCGCCGAGGTTGCAGGCAAACGACCGGAGGATGGCGATAGCTGGGTGATCCGAAACGTCGCTTTCCCGTTCCGCGTGTCGCCACTGCCCGACAATTCGGAAATGTACGAGCTGCACAGCGAAGACCCCGCGCTTGAGCTGACGCCAGGCCGTTACGCGCTGGTGGTGAAGAACCAGGCCTATGATTTCACCGTCGGTGGCGACGTCACCGATGCCAAGCAGTGCATCGAGCGGATCGTTACGACCAACGGCACCTTCTATTCCGATTGCAAGAAGCCTTGAGCCTTTCCGCGCCGGCAACATGACCGCACCTTCCCGGCCTTCGACCGGGGCTGCGCGCATCGTTGGTCGAGGGACTTCCGACCCTATTGGTGAAGCATGAAGTTGTGAAACTCCGCGAGGTGCGCATCCGGCGATATCGTAACGTGGAGGGGCTCGACATGGTCGGTCGCCGGCAAGGCCGACCGCAGACTGTCGAGTTGCGGCATCGCTTGGTGGTTGACAGGTTTAAGGTTGAACTCGCTCGTGCTTGCCGATGAACCGGCACGATCAAAGGCAAAGCTGTCGCCCGCCAACCGCACGGCTGTCGGAGCTTGGGGCACCGGCGTCGGTTGTGACGCCGAAACCGAGCCGAAATCAAATCCATCCTTGGGCGGATCGATCACCAGCGTGCCGCCGCTGCCGTCGTTCGAAAGATTGAACGTCGAATGCGCGTAGTCACCGACCAGCGAAAGGTGCGCCGTGTGGCTTTGAGCATCGGTCACGGTCAGCACGCCACCGGTCGTGTCTCCTGAATAGGACGCGGACGTTGCGGACCCGAAAGCAATGTCCTTCAAGTCGATCTGGTTCGAATTGGACGCGGTCCCGTCGCCGCTCAGATGGATCAGCTTGCCGGTAAACTGCGACGCGTGATCGAGCACCAGCGTGCCGGTCGCTGCATTGAAGGTGATCGATCCGGAAACGGCGCCGGCTAGTTCGAGCTTGGCCCCGGCTTCGATCGTGGCCGGCTGGATCATATTGGCCAGGGGCAGAACGAGCTTTCCGGAAATATCGAGGACCGTCGATGCCGTGTCGATCACGCCATCGCCGTTAAGGTCCTGGTGGAAGACGCTCTCGATCGCCTTGAGTGACGCATCGGTTCCAGACACGCTGCCGATAATCTTGGAGGCGAAGTTGCCGTTGCTGTCGGTGGTCCACACCGAGTAGTTGCCGCTGACGGAATCCTTCCAGGCGACGTCGTAGCCGCTCGAGGTCGCCTCCGCGCCGATCGGCGACCAGATGCCGAATTGACCGGCGACGACGGCGGCACCGGCGTATTTCAACGTGGGTCCTTCGCTGCTGCTCCCGATCGAATCTAGCAGGTAGTAGCTGCCGAGTTTATCCAGACTGGTCGTGCCGGATGCCTCGATCGACGTGGTCGCTGGTATTGGCGTCGAGGCAACCGGCGGAACGCCGATCACACGATCGCCATTCAGGTCCTGGTGGAAGACCTGTTCGATCGATTCGAGTGCCGAACTGGTTCCGGATACGTTGCTCAGAATCTTGGACACGAAGTTGGCATTGCTGTCGGTGGTCCAGACCGCGAAATTGCCGCTGACCGAATCCTTCCAGGCGATGTCATAGCCGCTCGAGGTCGCCTCCGCGGCGACCGGCGACCACGTGCCAAACTGCCCCGTAGCGACCGGCGCTCCGGCATATTTCAGCACGACGTCGTTGCCGCCGGTGGAGAGATAATAGTCTTTTCCGACAGTGGTCAGATCGGTCACTCCGGCCGACTCGATCAGGGTGCCGACGACCGGATCGAAAGCAGCCGAAGATCCGCTCAAATTGCCAGCCACGTCGGTTACCGTGGCGGTGAACACGTGAACGCCCTGCGTGAGGGACCCGGTCGTGATATTCCAGACCCCATTGGACGCGGTCACCGCGGTACCAAGCAGCGTGATTCCTTCGTACAAGTTGATCGTACTGCCGGCTTCCGCCGTTCCGGAGACCAGCACCATGTTCGACGAGGCGGGCGTGCCTGAAACGATCGTCGGAGCATTGGGCGCAACGGTGTCGACCGTGACGTTCAACGCTGCCGATGTCGCGCTCACATTGCCGGCCGCATCTACCGCTTTGCTTGTAAAGGCATGAGTGCCGTCGACCAGTGCACCGGTCACAAACGACCAGTTGCCATTGACGTCAGCGGCAGCCGAGCCGATCTGTGTCGACCCATCAAATATCAAGATGTTGCTGCCTGCCTCCGAAGTGCCCGTCAAGGTCAGTTGATTGGCGTTGGTAATGCCATCGCCGGTGATGTTGCTGTCAGGCGAAAACGAGCTGACGGTCGGAGCGCCGGGCGCCACGGTGTCGACAGTGACGTTGAGCGCCGCGGAGGCTGCACTGACCCTTCCGGCCGCATCCACGTCTTCCGCTGTGAAGGCGTGGCTGCCATCGGGCAACGGCGCGGTGGCGAAGAACCACGAACCATTCGCATTGGCCGTGACGGTCCCAATCTGAGCTGTACCGTCGAACACCTCCACGGTGCTGTCGGCCGTCGCGGTTCCCATCAGAGTGAGCTGATTGGCGTTGGTGATGCCGTCACCGACCACATTGCTGTCGGGCGAGAACGACGTGATGGTGGGTGCAGCAACAGATGCGGCACCGAAATAGTTGGCCCACGCGGCAGCCTCGAGCGGTTTGCCGTTGGAGGCGTTTGAAAACTGGTAACTCCCGCCGCCGTTGGAGTCCCAAATGTTCACGAAACTGATGTTCGCCCCGGATTGCTGCAGGGTTTGCGAGAGCCATTGAACGAATGTCGGATTGTCGACGACGCCCGCGCCGTCGGTTGTGTTGCCCGCACCGGTCTCGGCAATGGCCAACGGCTTGCCCGTCGATTTTGACAGGTCGATCAGCTGCTGCAGTGTCGTCGCATGACCTACGCTACCGTCGAGCGACCATTGATCGGAGGCCGGGTAGCTATAGTAGTGCATGAGGTTGACGGGATCGGCCGCCCACTGTTGAAGGCTGCTGTCGTACACGGGATTGCGCGAGTTGAGCATCTGTCCGCTCAGGTCCCAATCGTACAGATGCGTGTGGTCGCCATAGGGATACAAGTCGCCGTAGACGTCTGCACCGATCATGTCGACATATTGGTTGCCGGGGTAGACGGTCTGTATGGCGTTGCCGGAATCGCTGTAGTTGACCACGCCCGGATTCCACATCACCTGGAGGTTGACACCATCTGCCTGGGCCGCGGCGTGCAATACAGTGTAGATGTGCTGATAGGCCTTGACCCACTCTGCCTGCGTGGCGGCATCGTTGCCGGCATAGGACGGCATGGTGCTGATGTTCATCTCCCAGCCGACCCGCCAGATTTGTGTCGTCGAGCCATTGTCAGCCCACGCCTTCACCATGCCCTGCAGGACCGAGTCATATGTTCCCGCCGCAAAGGCATGGTACTGCTGATCCGCAGTTCCAGAGCCCGCAGCCGTGGAGCTCATCGGCAATCCAATGACCGGAATGACACCCTTGAGGACGGCAGATTGCGCAACGGACGTAGCGTCCCACCCTGACTGCGAGACCCATTGCGAGATGGGTTGGGTCTGATCGCCAAACTGATCCAGATATTGCGGCTTGGCGCCCATCAAGCTGGTGAAGCCATTGAAGTTGGCTTCGAAGGCCGCTTCTTCGGTCGGATCGGAAACGTTTGGATTCCCGACGTCGACACCGAGGGCATACGGCGTGATCGGAGGATCGATCACCGTGGTGCCGCCGCTGCCGTCGCTCGACAAATGAAACGTTGAATTCGTGTAGTTCCCCACGAGGGAAAAATGTGCGACGTGATCCTGCGTATCGCTGACGGTCAGGACGCCGCCTGATGAGTGGCCGGCGTACGAAACCGTTGTTCCGGATCCGAATGCGATATCCCTCAAATCGATTTGGTCCGAACTGAGCGGATTACCGTCACCTGTCAGATTGAATATCTTCCCGGAAAATGCAGACGCGTGATCCAGGATCAGGGTGCCAGTTGCGCCGACGAATGTAATTGATCCGGAATATGCTCCGCTCAATTCAAGGCTTTTGCCCGCATCGATCGTAGCTGCCTCGATGGCTGCCCCAGAAGAGCCATCGAGCGCAACGTCGATGCTGCTGCTGTGACCAGCGGGTTCGCCGACCTCCGTGGCCGCGTGGAGCGCGTTATTTGCTGGAACCGGATTGCCGACATTCTCGGCCGCCGAAGACGAGGGCGCGTCGCCGCGGGACAGCGTTACGACCATATCAGTGTCCGCCTGCTCGGCGGTTGCCGGCATACCAGCAAAGGTTGCTATGGCGTCGTCCTGCATAAACGGGACGTCGCCGCCTGCGTTCGTCCCGAATTCGCCGATGGTGTCGGAGCCGCTCTCGCTCGGGAGAACGAACATGTCGCTGCCTGCTCCGCTTGCAAGAAGATCGTTTTCCGTGCCTCCGAAGGGAATGTCCGATCCGGAAGTTCCGACGATGACGCTCGCGCGGGTTGGGTTCACTGTCATGGCTGTGGTGCTCCTTCACTCACACCCATCACGAAGCCGTTCAAGCGGGTTTACGAACTTCGAAACAAATTGAAGCATGCGTGCGAATGCACGGACCAACGTGCAAATGAGTTGCGGGAAGTTCCTCTGCGGGAACAGCGCGATCAACAAGCGCGCAGTTCACGCCGCGCTCTGTAGCCGAGCTCCCGGACTTGATCTAACCGGTAGTGCTACGGTGCAGAGATGATCGCGCGGCGTCGGCGTGCACAATCGCGGAACTTTCGGCCTCATGATCCGTGCTGAGTTCGTCGTGCGACGGTCAAGGTCCGGCCCGGACGATCCCCATGCGAAGGTTCCTCGAAAAAAGATTGCTGGAGTCCGTCAGCAGCGTCGCCGGAGGTCCTTCCGCGCAAACCCGGCCGGCCTCGAGGCATATCACGTGATCCGCGTCGAGCACCGATTCCAGGCGGTGGGTAATGAGCAGCAACGTCCGACCGTCGAGCTGCTGCTGGATCGCAGCCTTGACGCTCTCCTCCAGCGAGCGATCGAGAGCGCTCATGGCCTCGTCAAGAATCAGAAACTCGGGCTTGCGCACGATCGCGCGGGCGAGGCCAAGACGCTGGCGCTGCCCGCCCGAAAAGCGCGTGCCGCGCTGTCCGATCCACGAGTCGTATTTGTCGGGCAACGCTTCGACGATTTCCGAGATCCCAGCAACGCGCAGCGCGTCCAAAATCTCCGCCTCCGACGCGTCGTTCTTGGACATGCGCACATTGTCGATCACGGTGCCTTCGACAAGGTCCACGTCCTGGCCGGCAATCGCGAGCAGGCCAAGCCATTCCGTTCGGCGAAGATCCCCGATAGGACGATCATCAACCCGGATGCATCCCTCGGTCGCCGAATAAAGACCCAGCAGAAGGTTCACGATCGTGGTCTTGCCCGCCCCGCTCGCGCCGACGAGCGCGGTGATCTTGCCCACCGGAATGTCGAAGGAGACGTCGCGAAGCGCCGAATCGGATCGGGCATCGTACCGGAAGGTCACGTTGCGGAACGAGATCTTGTCGACCAGCCTGCTAATCGCGAGATGTCCAGGCTTCGGATATTCCTTGTCGTCCTTCGCCAGCATGAGGCGGATGGAACGCAATTGCGGCTCAATCTGCGCCATGTATAACAGGCTTGTCTCCAGCTCGCGCATATGCGGCTGCAGTCGGTAGAGCAAGGCAACCGCGGTAAGACTGGTAGCGAACCCGATTCCCCACATGTTGGCGGACGCAATGACAAGGCAAAGCACCACGAGATATCCGACTTCCGTAAGCGGAGACACCAATGCTGACAGACGAGCAAGTCCCAGTGCGACCCGGCGCGCTTCCGCCGATGCGCCCTCGAAGCGCTCCTGATGCACCTTCTCCTGGCCATACGCACGGATCGTCCGCATGCCCTGAAGCGTCATCAGCATGTGCTCTCCCAGTCTCTGATGAACCAGCTTCACTCCGCTACCCAGCTGCTGCATCGGCCTGGAAAGATGACGCATTCCGGCTGATACGACCATCGAAGCTGCGACGGCCATCACCGTAATCTTCACCGAGAGCGCAAGGAGAAACGACAGGAAGAGAAAGATCGAACAGGAGCTGACGATGATCCGGGTAAGGCTGCTGTACGCCCCGGAGATCAACCATGTTTCGGTCCCGAGGACCTCCATCAGGTAGGCCTCATCATGACGCTGAAAGAACGAGTATGAGGTCGACAGATACTGCAGATGGACGCGGTTGCGCGCGACTTCGTTGATCTGCTCGCCAACATGTGCGCTGATCAGCGTATTGGCGAAGGCCAGCGCGCCACGCACTATGATGAGAAGAAGTACCACCAGAGCGGTTTCAGTCGAGCTGTGAAACCAGCCGGTCGCATGCCGAAGCGCATCGCCCAACACGCCGCTCGTCGACGTCGCGAGCTCGACCTGGCCCATAGCGAGGTAGAAGAAGAGCAACACGAGCGTTATCCCGATGGTCTCCGCCAGCGATGAAGCCACGCCAAGCACGATCAGCAGCGGCGTAGCCAAACGCGGCAGCGGGGCCACCTTGAGCAGCCGCCACAGCTCGGCCAGTGCCGCGCGCCGCGCGGCTCTCGGCCTCTTCATGTCGTCCGTGTTTTCTGCCATCAGGATTGACTGGGGTCGCCGATCAAGAACGACGGCAAGGGCCGTCGGAGCTCTCTGTGTCGCAGGCTGCGGAACGTCCACCATGTCGCGGAGACGATATCCCGCGGCAGACCAAGCGCTGCCACCTTGACAGCCAGTGACGGGTTCCGTCGGAATAGCAGCAAGAGGACCGACACAAAGTACCGCAAGCGGCCGCCGGCCAGCGCTCTTCGAAGCAGCCACCGGGCGTAGTTGCAGATTCCGCGGTCCAGCAAGGCGACGCGATCGGGATGCCGGGCCGCCATCTCCTCGGCGACCAGCATCCAGGAGCGGAACATGCGCGTCATGTCGCTAGACATGTTGTTCGGCAGGTAGCGGTAACCGATCTGATATTCCGGCACCACGGCGAAGCGATAGGTTTCCGCGACGCGGCAATAGAACAGCAGATCTTCGCAGCCCTGAGCACCCGATGCCCGGAGGCCGCTCTCGAATCCGCGTGCCGTGATCAGGGCTTCCCTGCGAACCATCGCCGCACTTCCGTTACCGATGAAGTTGCCCTCGAACAAATAATCCAGCACTTCGCCGGCATGAAACACCGGATCGGACTTCACGCTCACGCGGCTCTTGGCATCGATCCAGGCGTACCAGCTATAGACGAGACCTGTTCGCCCCCCCCCGTCGATCATGGCCTGGAGCTGCCGTTCAACCTTGCCCGGCGCCCACAGATCGTCGGCATCGATAAACGCGATGAACTCCGCACGCGCGGCTTGCCAGCCGGCGTTGCGAGCGGCCGCGACGCCGGCGTTGTCCTGCCTGATGATCGTAATGCGCGCATCGCAATCCGCATGCCGCTCCGCGACCGCGAGCGTGTCATCGGTGGATCCATCGTCCACCACGATGATTTCAAGCTGATGGTGCGACTGCGACCGGACGCTGCGAAGCGTCTCATCGATCGTCGCCTCGGCGTTGAACGCTGGAATGACGACACTGACCAGGCACGCATTTGTACTCATTGATACCGCTCCAAGCAGTGCACAAATGCCCCCAGACCATGGTCGCCTCTCACCTCGATGCGCGGAAGGTCGAGTAGATCATCCTGCAACCCGACGGCCCGATCGACCGTGTTGAATATCGCCTTATAACCGCACTCCGCCGCGAGAATTCTAAGCCGCTGGTCGGTGCATCCAAATGGAGCCGCAAGCGACGTCATCGGTCGCTCCAGCCAAGTCTCTAGCTGTATGCGGGACCGCAACAGTTCTTCCGCAAGTTCTGCGCTTGAAAGCCCGTCGCTTCGTGGATGGCGTGCGAGGTGACTGCCAAACATCGCGCCTTCTCCGGCAAGTGCGATGATCCTGTCGACATCCATCAGCGGTGCTGGCGTTCCGAACGATGCATCCCATTCGGCTCGCGCGCCAACCAGATCGGTGACGATGAACACCTCCGCGGAAAGGTCATTGGATTTCAGTATGGGCCACGCCTGTTCGGCAAAGTCCTGATATCCATCGTCGAATGTGATCACCAGCGGCCTGCCCTCAAAGGGGTAGTTGTTGGCAACAAACCATGCGAGCTGCTCCGAGTTGATCGTGTGGTAGCCATTTCTCCGCAGCCACAGCATCTGGTCCGCAAAGAGATCCGGATCGACGCGATAGCGCGCAAGCTGCTCCGGCCCATCGGTTGCGATTCGATGGTACATCAAGACCGGAACGTGCGAGCGCCGCTCCGATTGCCGAACCTCCGATCGCCGCCTGACGGCGCCATGCCGCACGACAAATCGCGCAACCTCGCTTTCGATCGGTGCATCGATAACGGCGGTCGTCACCTGCGGGTCGGGCCTCATCTCGCCAGGCGTAAGGCGCTTGTAGCGATCGACGCGATAGAGTTCGGTCTGCACCGATGCCTCAAGCGCAAGCTCGGGCAACCGCGCCATCACCCGTGCAATCGTCTCGGCCCCGTACGGACTTTCCCAATCAAATCCGGTACGGGAGGTGTCGTCCTTCAGGACGTAACTATGAGCCGAGATGAGATGACCGCCGGGACGCAAGGCTTGCGCAATTCTTTGCACGACACGCGCCAGTTCGGCTTCGTCATCCAGGTAGTAGAGCACCTCGGAGCAGCAGATGAGATCCATCGCATCGGGGAGACGGTCGGCGGACAGGTCGAGCTTGGCGAAATCCACATTGCGGATCCCTTGGCAACGCATGCGCGCCCGCTCCAGCGCGGTCGATGAAATATCGGATGCCGTGAGGTGTCCGACCCTTGGCGCCAGTTGCCAACTAAAATGCCCTTCCGCGCACGCCAGCTCGATCGCACGTTCCGGCCGCTCAGGCGGCAACAATTCCAGTTGCCGTCGGTACTTCTCCTGCTCGTAGGGCGAACTATAGTTCCACGGGTCTTCCCTCTCGAAGAACCTTTCCCAGAACAACTCGCGTCCAACGTCGCGTGGACCTCCTTCAAGCGCATGGCTCTCGCTTTTGTCCGGAGCGGGCTCGCTTGACGCAAACCGCGGTTTGACTTCGCTGGACATGCGCCCCTGCAACACCTGCAGCCGATGCTGGTGACTATCGGGCCCACCCCGCGCAAGTCGCCCAATTCGCTCTATCACCTTGGCGAGCCGGCTCAGATGTCGAAGTCGCCAACGCCTGCCCACCCCTTCCGGCAGGTGCGCAAGGTGTTCGCGAACCAGCTTCACCCAGAACTCGAAATCCACCGCCCCGAGCAATCCGACATCGAGCAAAGCCAGGACTTGCGGTCCATCGCAAATGTAAGCGTAGAGCCGGTCCACATGTTGGGGCGGACAAAACGCGGGAGGTTGCCTAAGATCGACGCGGACGCCCAGCGTCAAGGCGAGCTCGCGCGGCGCCGACAGGTCATCATAGTCGAGCAGCACGCGCTCGAATCGATACTGGGTCCTTCGGGCTTCGCCCGGGTCATTCCAGACCTTTCCGATTGCAGTGATCAGCTTGGTCACATGGGCACCGAATTGCCGCCAGCGACCGGCCAATCTCTCCGGCGATGCACGAGCCCCCACCGAGATTGCGTCGAGCAGGCAAGAGGCGATCTGGTCCGCCGTGGTGGCCGATTGCGGTATGTCGGCAAGCACCTCTCTGGGAAGGCGGTTCTCCCTTCCTCGCCCGCAATCAATGCCCCAGCACCAAAGTACAAAATAGGCATGCGCTGCCGCCTGCGGCCTGCCGCCGGCACCAGATGCTCCGTTCCGATGTTCCAGCGCTGGCTTCTTCACCCGCTGGTCGGTGGAAAATCCTCGCGCAATAACGGCGGTCCCGTCAGCCAACATCTGCTGGACGTTACCGGACAGCGAATGCTCGCTCGACCAATAGTAGCTGAGCAGCTCATCGACATGAATCCAGTTACCGCCGGTTCGCGCAATCCGCTGCCAGAGATCCCATTCCTCGCACGTACGAAGGTTGGCGTCAAAGCCGCCAACGCCCATGACTGCGCGTTTTTTGACAAGAACGCTGTGAACCGCCACGGGACAACTGCGCGCGAACGCTTCGAATGGATTGGCCGCAACCGCTGCATTGCTATAGCGAGGCGTTTGGCCGCCATCAGGCATCACGCGACAATGATCGCAGCAAGCGGCGATCGCCGAGGGATTGTCATCCATCGCAGCGTTCATCTTGATCAGAAATTGCGGGTCAATCCAATCGTCGCTGTCGAGAAACAGAATCCGTTCGCCATTTGCGCGGGATAGGCCGACATTGCGAGCCGCCGATGCACCCGGTCCGTCGGATCGAAGCGGAATGAAGCGGGGGTCCCGCGCGGCATATCCGGCAACGATTGCCGGCGTTGCATCCACGGAGCCGTCGTCAACGATCAGCGCTTCCCATCCTGGATCGGTTTGGGCCAACAAGCTTTCGACCGTTCTAGCGATGGTCTGCTCGGCATCGCGCGAGGGGATTACGATCGAGGTAAGTGAACCGGCCGTCATTCGCGCTTCCCCTTGCTGTGATAGAAGCGGACTCCTGACGCACAGCCGGCGATCTCCTCCTTGAGGAACCGGTCGGCGATACGCTTGCGACCGATCGCCCCGCGAAGCAGTCGGTAAGCATACCATGTCGGAAGATACAGGTACGCACGCACCCGGTTCCCCTGGAGAGCTGTTCGCTCGTGTTGGACCAGCAGCGCCGCGACATGGCCCCGCATGTAGTAAAAGATCTGGCTCGCGAGCCCCTCGATCGTGCGTCGATGAACGTGGAACGCAACGGAAGACGGTGCGTAGCGGCAGGTGTAGCCGTTTGCGAGTAGCCTGTACCAATATTCCGAATCGCCGGAACATCCGGCCTGGCCGACGTCGAGACGTTCGTCGAACAAACCGATCCGCTCGAACACGTCGCGGCGAAACGCCATGCTGGCCCCAGCACCGATTTCCCACGCCGGAAACGCGTCCCTCCGATGCGACTTGAAGCTAGAACTGTCGAAATCGCGCTCCAGGTAGCCCTTGCCAAATCCCCAATAGGTCTCGAAGTGACGCTGCGCCTCGGTCGCGAGTTCTGCCGGAAGGACGAGCCCGGTCACGGCGGCGACTTGCGGCCGATCGAATGCCGCCACCAGCCGCTCCAGCCACTTCGGATGAAGCAAGACGTCGTCGTCGGTGAAGGCCACGATGTCGCCGGTTGCACGAAGCACACCAGCATTACGGGCGATATCGAGCCCTGGCCTGTCTTCGCGTATGTAGATCACTCCCGCCGCCAACGCGACATCGTGCGTACGCCGATCCGATGACGCATTATCGACGACGATGATCTCACGCGGCCGGTAGCTTTGCTGTGGCAATGACGCAAGGCATGCGGCGAGTTGGTCCGGTCGGTCCCGCGTACAGATCACGACGCTTGCCGAGACAGTCGGCCTGACTTGTCTCTGCAACTCGTGCCCGATAGCCGGGAGAAAGTCGGCGTCGATGTGATCGATGTGGGAGCCGATCTGCCATCCCTCATGCATCAGCACGTGACCGATCGGCCGGTCGCCGTGCCAGAACACGGTCATGCCGTCGCGCAATCCAGCTCCGACAATGTCCGCAGGCGACGTCACCGCGACATGCGTGACCCCCTCGCCTAGCGGCAGGTCTGCGATAGAAGGGAGCATGGTCATTTCGTTGCTGCGTCAGGCCGGCGGATGGCGATCTCGCCACTCAAGTGCAGTCTTGATGATGAAATCGATATCGGATTGCTGCGGTCGCCAGTCGAGCTCTCGCTCGGCCTTCGCGAACGATGCAACGAGCCTGGCGGGATCGCCTACCCGGCGCTCGCCACGGCGCACGACCGGCTCTCGCCCGGCGGCGCGCTTCACCGCCTTGATCAATTCAAGCACGCTCGTGCCGACGCCGGTTCCCAGATTGAACACATGGGTGCCACGCCGCTCGAGCAGCATTTCGCCTGCAAGCACGTGGGCTCGCGCCAGATCGTTGACGACGGCTCCGTGGATGCAACGCCGGCAATCGTTGCCGGATATGCCGCGCGGGACCCCCGCTTCATTCCGCTTCGATCCGACGGACCGGGTGCAT
>NZ_VKHP01000199.1 GCF_010811875.1 Bradyrhizobium uaiense | reverse complement strand
CGCAAGGGAGGCCCGCAACCTCGCGCTGTTGCCGGGCGACGTTGACTCAACGGTGGGCGCGAGTCTGCCGACCTCGGGCCTCACCGCTTGGCAGGGACTGTTCCAGCACGGCCGCCTTCAGGCGGGGCAGAGCGTCCTCGTGCACGGCGCGGCCGGCGCCGTCGGTTCGATGGTGACGCAACTCGCCCGCGAGTTCGGCGCCTATGTCATCGGCACCGGGCGCGCCGCCGACCGTCAGGCGGTGCTCGACTTTGGCGCGAAGGAGTTCTTTGATCTTGGCAACGACGCGCTGGAAGACATCAGCGGAGTCGATCTGCTGATCGATGGCATCGGCGGCGACATCGGAAAACGGTCCGCAGACCTGATTCGAACGGGAGGAACGCTGGTGTCCATCGTCGGGCCGGTCGAGGCACGGCCTGTCGACGGGCTCGCGATCGACTTCGTCGTCGAGGCCGATCGTGCCCAACTGAATGAGATCGTCCAGCGGGTGCGCGACGGACGACTGCGCACGAATATCGGCAACCTTCCGACTCTCGACGAGGCCATCGCCGCCTTGAATCCGACCAAGCGACCCAAGGGCAAAACGGTCATCCGCATTCGCCCCTAAGTCGACGCACGCCCGTTAATGCGCGCAGCCAACGGGCGCCGTCCATCCCGGCCAGTTCGCATACGCCGGTGCGGGCCTTCAACCTACCCCCTCAACCCAAAGGAATCACCATGTCCGACGGAATTACCTCAACTGACGAAATCACCATGACCAATGCTGTCATCGAATGCATCAGGAGCCGCAGCGCCGCCAAGTACTACGACCCTACTGCCACCTTGAGCGACGACCAGATCCGCGAGTTGGTACGAATCGGCACCACCGCGCCGACGTCCTTTCACTTGCAGAACTGGCGCTTCATCGCCGTACGGACGCCGCAAGCCAAAGCTCGACTACGACCGATCGCCTGGAATCAGCCCGCAACCAGCGAAGCCGCCGTTACTTTCATCGTCTGCGGGCAGTTGGCCGACTCAAGCGTCATACCGGATCGATTGGCGCCGCTGGTGGAGGCGGGCATCATGCCGCTATCGATGGTGCCGGAATGGGAAATCCCCGCGCGCGATCTGTACATGGCGTATCCGCAGCGCCAGCGCGACGAGGCCGTACGCACGGCCACCTTCGGCGCGGCGGCGATCATCTATGCGGCCCTCTCGATGGGCCTGGGTTCGACGCCGATGATCGGTTTCGATGCCGACGCGGTGGCCCGCGAATTCGGGCTGGCCGAGAACGAAGTTCCGGTCATGCTGCTGTCCATAGGCGCGCTCCGTCCGGGAAACTGGGCGCAGAAGCCGCGCCTGCCGGTGGCAGATGTGCTTGAACTCGTCTGATTGTCGATGAATTGGTAAACTTGCGGAGACTAGGATGTCGAGAAGTACAGCGCTGAAGCCAGAACAGGTGCCGGCCGATTCGAAACCGACCCTCGAGATGTTCACCAAGAACATCGGATTTACTCCCAATATGATGGCGACCTTCGCTGCCAGCCCGATTGCGTTCAACGCGTGGGCGACCCTGCTCGGCTCCTTGAGCAAGGCGCTCGACGTGAAGACGCGTGACAGCATCGGCCTCGCAGTCTCCGAAGTGAATCGCTGCGACTACTGCCTGGGGGTTCACAGCTTTACCGCCGATCACATGGCCAAGCTGCCGGCCAATGAGATCCTTCTCGCGCGGAAGGGCCATGCCAGCGACCCGAAGCGGAACGCCGCTATCGAGTTTGCGCGCAAAGTCATCGAGACCCGCGGCAAGGTCGGTGACGCCGACTTGAAAGCCGTCCGCGCCGCCGGCTATTCGGATGCGAACATCATCGAGATCGTCGCGCTGGTGGCCATGTACTCCCTGACGAACTTTTTCAACAACGTGTTCGATCCCGAGAAGGACTTTCCCGCCGTTGCGCCGGCTGGCTCGATCTGAACTCCATCGGGTCGCATCGACCATCTCCAGGTTGATGTGATGCAAACGTAAAGCCCGAGCCCGGATGCACCCCAGGAAAGATTCTCGGGTACGCGTCCGGGCTTTGTTCGGTTGGAGAACAGGAGGAGCTACGGCCTGATCAGGCTCCTTTCCGCGAGAGGCGTAACCACCCCTCGAGATACACGCGACCGAGACGCGCTTCGCCCAGTGGTACGAGCGACTTCTCCTCGAGTCGACCGCCGAAATATCTGGCCTCGGGATCTTTCACGACCTTGCGAGGGTCGCCAATAGCTTTCAGATAGCGAGCGACGATTTCGTTGAACGGCGCTCGTTCCGGGCCTGCGATCTCGACGATTCCGTTTCGCGGCTTGGCGAAGGCAACTTCGGCGACGAAGGCGGCGACGTCATCAGCGGCGATAGGCTGAAGCAGGCCCAGCGGGAGCCTGACGATGCCTCCATCCGTACTCGCATCGGCGATGCTGCCGAGGAATTCCAGGAACTGGGTCGAGCGGATGATCGTGTAAGGAAGATTCGAAGCCTTGATCAGCCTCTCTTGGGCGATCTTGGCGCGGTAGTAGCCTTGGTCGGGCACCCGGTTAACCCCGACGATGGATAGCGCAACATGATGCCGAACGCGCGCTGCGGTTTCCGTCGCGAGAATGTTGCGGCCGGAGGTCTCGAAGAATTCCAACGCCGCCTGGCGGTCAGACGAAGGCGCATTGGAGACGTCGATCACCACCTGCGCGCCGGCCATGGCTTCTTTGAGCCCTTCTCCGGAGACCGTATTGACCCCACCTCTGCGCGACGCCGCGACGACTTCGTTGCCGCCCTGGCGCAGAATGGCAACGATCTTCGAGCCAATCAAGCCAGTGCCCCCGATCACGACTATCTTCATGCGCTTTCTCCCTTTGAGTATCGGTTGGCTTTCGCCGATGCGCCAAACGAGGAGTGCGTCCTAAGGTTTATCTGATGGGCGTGGTCAGCGTTTTGTCATTAGTGTCGAGGACGAAGACAGCGAGCAGCTTTGCCGGCTCGGTCTTGCTCGCATTGCGGCTGATCGAATGGGTCGCGCCCGGCGGCTCGGACCAGCTCTCGCCTGCCCGATAGATGCGCGTCTCGCCATCGTTCACCTTCGACTCGATCGCACCCGAGATCACGTAGGCGTAGATGAAAGCCGACTTCGCGTGGGTGTGGGATGGAGAGGCTGCTCCCGGCGCGTAATCGACTTCCAGGGTGATCAGCGACTTGCCGGGGATATTCGGAATGGCCGCCTCGAAATTCTTCGTGACGGTTTGCCCTTCGCTATCATGGGCGAAGATCGGGCCGGCCATTGAGAGGGTGAAGGCGGCGCAGGTGGCGGCGATAATGGTTCGGATACTCATGTTCTTTCTCCTTCTGCCTATAGGCTAGTCTTCATTGTTTCCTCTCGGCCTCGCCTGCCTGCCGATTGCGGACCGAACGGGTTAGTCTCGCGGGATGAAGTCGACGTGGGGCCCCGGCTCGATAGTGAACACCGCGAGCGTGGCGAGAACGCAGGCGACCGCGGCGACAGCCATCGCCATGTGGAATCCCGAGAACAGCTCGGGACAACCCTGCTGCAGGACGCCGCCGAGCAGAGCGATGGCGAACAGCGACCCGGCGCGCGAGACCGCGCTGTTGACGCCAGACGCGGTGCCGGCGCGCTCGGGTTCAACGGAGGTGAGGACTAGCGTCGTCAACGGCGCGATCGCCAAGCCCATGCCCAAAGCCAGCAACACGATAGCGGGGAAGATGTCTGCCCAATAGGTCGCGTTCGGACCGATGCGGAGTGCCATGGCGCATCCCAAGGCGGCGACGGCACCGCCGGAAAACAATGGCAGGCGTCGGCCGAACTGGCGACAGAGCATGCCGGCGAGCGGCGAAACGACCGTGATCAGCACCTGCATGGGAATGAAGGCCAGCCCTGCCGCCAACGTCGGCAGGTGCGCGCCGCGGATCATCACGAACGGGATCAAAGTTAGCACGACCGTGAACGGTGCGTAGAGGAGCGCAGTAAACAGGTTTGCGCCGATGACCGACCGCGAAGTAAGAAGTGACGGCGGCAACATGGCGGCGTCGCCTAATCGCCGTTGGCTCACGATCAGGCCGGCCAGGCCGCTCAGACCGACGACCAGGGTGAGGAGCACACCAAGGCTCAATCCCGAACCATTGGTCAGGCTGGTTAGCCCCGCGCCCAGCGCGCCGAGCCCAACTGCCGAAAACACCGCGCCAGCGACGTCGACCCTGGCGCGACTAGTTGGAGAGTCCTTAGGTATCCACATGGTGCCGACGGCCAGCGCGCCGACCGCTGCAGGCAGAAGCATCAGAAAGGTCATCCGCCAGGAGCCGTGGTCGAGTATCACGCCGGCAACTGCGGGCGCGCCGCCGCTGGCTACAGCCGCGGCGGCAGACCAGATGCCGACCGCGCCGGCTTTCTTGTCGGCGGGAAAGGCCCGCCCTAGCACGGAAAGGCCATTGGGCAGTATCAACGCTTCGCCCGAGCCTTGCAGGAATCGGCCAACAATGAGCGGCGCGAAACTCGGCGCGAAGCCAATCGTGGCTGCGCCTAGACCGTAAAGAGCGATCCCCCCGAGGAATATCCGCTTCCGTCCGAACCGGTCCCCCACAGCGCCGGCGACCAAAGTCAGGGCCGCAAGCGGCAAGAGTTCGGCATTCATCACCCATTGCAGTTCGAGCGGCGACAGATGCATGTCTCGGCCAATCGCCGCCAGCGCGACCGCGACGACCGCACTGCTGACGAACACGAGGGAACCGCCCAAGCTCAACGCAGCGAGCGTCTTGGTGCTGCCTCCAGCGCCAAGGGCCACCGGCTCGGAGAGCGCCAGGCCGCGGTCAGTCAGCATCAGGGGCGCGCTGCTCACAACCTGATCCCTCCGGTCGCTTCGTTGCGGGATATGTTTCAGCGAAAACGCCCGTTAGGCATGGCATGTGCAGGACCACATTTTCTAATAGCCGTCATGCATAGTTTGGATAGCAACCGGGAATGCTGTTGCGACGTTTTTCGCCGCCACTGGTCAATCAAGGAAAGTTGCGCAGGCCGCGACGGCATCATGCCGCGCAGCGAGGCAATGCCGATCGTCTATCGATTCGATGGCGAGAGGTGATTTCCCTTGTCGGTATCCGACTGCCACGGTGTGAGAGCGTTGTCAGAAGCACCTGCAACCCGAGACAAGATTGCAAGTGCCCTCTCCCAAGTGCCGTCTCCTACGAACTAGAGACGGCGACTCGCTACGAGGTGCGACCGTTCATAGCGCGGTGCGGCCGCAGCGCTATTGATTCAGACCTCTGCGCCCAGGAGCTCGGGCAGGAAGCGTAAGGAAAGCGGCATGGAACAACCCCACCAGATCGGCGACAGGATCACCGACAGATCAGCACCGCCCGATGACGGCACTGTCCGCGACTGGATCGGACAGCGAGCGTTCAAGCATTGGGCCGAACTAAGAAACTGGATCGAGGCATACTACCCCAGCGTTTTCGAGCCCGATTGGCTCTATGGTGGCAAGAAGCGCGGTTGGTCCCTGCGCTACAAGAGGACCAAGGCATTCTGCACCTTCATTCCGGAATACAAGCGATTTTCCGCGGTGGTGGTCTTAGGGAAAGCGGAACGAGAGAAGTTTGAAGAGCGGCGCTATGTCTGGCGTCCGCAGTTGGTCAAACTCTACGATGAAGCCAAGACATACATCGACGGCAAGTGGTTGACAGTCGCTATCTCATCTGCGGATGATCGGCACGATGTGACCAAGCTTTTGACCATGAAGCGTCCACCACAGTGACGCGGTTGAATGTTGCGGAACTCTGCAGTAGCTTGCGGTTTTTCTGAGGGGGAGTGCGGGAAGACCCGTTGGCGCCTGGCGTGATCGAGCGCATGACCTGCTTGGCCCGTCCTTCGCCGTACTCGTGGTACCGCTCACGCGTCCGTCCTGTCGAGCGCTCACCGGATCGACGAAGGCTCTATAACCAACAGCAATGTTGCGATCCGGATTGCACAGTCTGCCGACGCGGCAATGACCGCAGGCGTCGCGTCTTTTGATCCGCTGCTGTTCCGCGTAAGGACGCTATCTGAACCGACGAGCGCCGCTGGAAGTCGCTCCCATCAGCGCGAAGCCCGGTCCGGCGACCAAACAAAAGACTGCGCCATGATCTCCGCCCAGGCCGAAGATCAGCGAGACCAAGGCGGACCCAACAGACCACCCGACGTAGCGAGCCGCAGCATTCATCCCGCTTGCGGCCCCGCTACGACCTACGGGTCCAGCCGTCATCATCGCGATGTTGTTGGGTGTCTGGAAAAGACCAAAGCCGATGCCGCAAAGGGCCAGCCGCCATACGACATCCCACTTCGCCGGGGTTGTCGGCAAGAAGACCATCAGAAGCAGGCCGGCCGCCAGAAACGCTAAGCCAAGGCTGGAAATCACCGATGCGGGGTGGCCGGTTGTTATGCGACCGGCGATGGGAGCCGTGACGGCGGTCATGAGCGGCCAGGGAGTCAGGAGGAAGCCTTTCAACGGGCGAAAGATGCATTCTTGTTTCGAATAAGATCGGCAGCGAGACGTAGGCAAGAATTTGCGCCGCTAGGAGCAGACGGATATCCACATCGAGGCGGCAAACGGCACAATGCGAAAAAGATCGAATGGCAACATTGGCTTAGGATGCTGAAGCTGTTGCCGAACGAAGAGGCCAAAGCAGAAAACACCTGCCACGATCTCTCCCATCGCCATGCGTTCATCGCCAATACCCAACGAACCGACGCCGACGACGAAAAGCCCGAACGCCAACACATTGAGAGCGGTTCCGGTCAGATCCAGAGCGTAAGCAACTCGAACGTCCGGTGGTGCAGTGACGACAAATAGCGGTACGGCGAGGCCGAATGGCACATTTGCCAGAAACAACCAGGGCGATTTTGCGACCGATAGTATTGTCGCGGCGACGCGTAGGACCCAATGCTCCAGGTATCGCCACGGCTAACGCGACCAACGCCAGGCCTTACCGATCGCGTCGAGCGGGTAGATCACGCGCACAAATGCAACACGGCCACGGAAATCCCGGCAGCTCCGGCACCGTGAATTAGCCGCGCACTCACCAGCGCCGGCAATGTCGGGGCGAAAGCGCAACCCAGCGATGCGAGGACAAACACAACTAGACCGGCCACGTAAATCTGCTTCAGACCGAGTGTTTCCTCAGACTTGATATGGGCAACAAGCAAACCGTCGCCGATAACTGATAAGCATTCACGACCCAAACGGTCGCAGCGTCACTACTTCCTAATGAACGCGAGATGTTTGGCAAAGCGATATTGACGATCGCACTTCCGAGGGCGCTTAGACCAAGTCCAAACAAGATGCAGAGCATTACCCAGCGTCGCTTCGACACTGCTAAACAATCGAGATCCACCATCGCACCGGGCTCTCCAACTTCAGCAGAGATCGACACTCGAGGCGCCCGGTATTCTCTTCAACATTGGTCCGCCCGCCGGAAATTGCTGAGATTGATACCGACAACACACTCCAGACGACAGGACGTTCGATCGACGCGACATTTCATTCCTTCTGAGCAACTCCGCAACGGGATGTCGCGTCGGACCCGAACTCATCCTCACATCGCCTTCCGCGTACCGAGGTTCGCTCGCTGGCTCGCGCCCATCTCGGGCGCATTGAAAACCGAGGTCGTCAACAGAACCGCGGCGGCGAGAACCAAATAGTACCAGGCGTCGAGCCCAGTAAATTGGAAGACAAACGTCGCAACGATGAAAGCCAAGCCCACAGCACGGTCCACCCAGAGATGGAGCCAATAGGGGATGACCCGGATTAGCCCTGTCGGGTGGTCCGTCAGAGCCGCCAGCAGCAGTGCCGCCGCGCCGGCCGCCACCGAAAGCCACAGCGCGGGCGGGTTGCTCTGCCCGAGCTTCAGCAGGAAGGGCGCGACCATCAAGACGATCGCGATGGGATAGTCGATCAGATAAGCGTGGATGGATTTTGTAATGAAACGGATTGGCATGGCCTGACTCCTGGTTCTGTTGCTTTTCGGTCGAGTTCTTGCGGCATCGAGAGGGGAGGCAACGCACGCGAACCGCGGGATGATCGCGCTGGGATCGAGGGTCACGCGGCGCTGCAGCCCGAATTATCTCGATGAGACGCAGGCGAAAGCTATTCACGCTTGCGCGCTACTAGAAGTGCCGGATCGTTATGGTTTTCATTCCGCAGACACCAACGAGACCCGAGGGCACGGAGCAAGCGCTCGAACGGTCATCCGCAATCCAACAGTTTCGCTTCCGTCTAACTTTCAGCAACAATCGGCAAGTAGAGCTCGATGCGCGTGCCCTGCTCCGGCGCGCTGTGAACTTCAATGCGGCCGCGCGCCTGATCAACGAAGTGTCGTATCATCGGAAGTCCAAGCCCCGTTCCGCTACCTTTTGGCTTCGTCGTAAAGGACGGTTCGAATACCTTTTCCAGGACGTCGGGGGCAATGCCGCTTCCGGAATCAGTGACGCTCAGGGAAACATACTCCTGGCCATCGTCGCCTGCCGGCGAGCAAGCTTTCCTGGTTTCGATTGTAATGAGACCTCCCCTAGGCATGGCGTCTCGGCTGTTTATTACAAGGTTTATGAGTGCACATTCGAGCAGGTGAGAATCACATAGGATCCAAGTATCCGAATCGGGAAAAGCCAATCGAAGCGTGATCGCCTCACCCGCGACGTAGCGCAACATATCACGCATTGAAGATACGGTCTTGTTAAGCAGAATCAGCTCGTCTGATTGAAGAGTACGCCCGGCGCTCATAAGCCGATGCGCCAACTCGCCAGCGCCAACCAATGCACGTTCTGCAACTTCTATGAGGGAATTGAGGTCAGATGTGCGCCCGCTGGCAACGCGCAAGCGCATCAGCCCGAGCGCATTTGCCATGCTCTGCAATCTATTGTTGAGGTCGTGAGCGACCCCGCTTGCGAGTAGATCTTTCGTATGCATGTCGTCGTCCCGTTGCAAAGTCTTTTGGAAATAGCAATTCGCTCGCTCTGATGTCCGCTTAGGGCTTCAACGTACTAACGACCGCATATAGCTCGCTCACCCTCGGTAGCCTAAGCCCGCCGTCTTGAAGTCCTCAGTGCGTGCTGCGCGCCGCGATCACGAATAGTCGCCACCGCTTTGCTGACTAAGGTTGCCAAGGTAATTGCGTTTCCCGATCTTTGCTCCAAGATGTCGAAGGATCGCGTGCGCCATCGATATGTGAAAGAAGAAGTCGGGCAGCACCAGGTGCCGGATGTAGTCGTCGCCGCCGAACCACCCTCGCACGATAGGCGGTGTCAACTCGTACGTGTGGGACTGCGCAGCGGCGACATCATCCGGCTGCACTTTTTGCAGGAAGCTGCGCGTCTCGAGGAGCCGGCCCTTTAATGCCGAGTAAGTCATGGGGGTATTGTGGGGTGCTGGCGCTTCGCGCTTCATCAGCTTCGCCATGTGCGCGTCCACCTTGTTGCGGCTTACAGAAAACTGTTCTCCGAAGCTCAGCATGTCGGACGCGAGCCGCTCGCCCAGGATCGTCCCGGGCTCAAGCCCCCTCATACACTCAAACGCGTGAGCGTGGTCGAGATAGTCGTCCATCACGTCCAGTCCGTGCACCATGACAGGAACCGTGATGTCATAGACCGAGAAGGACACGTCCAACTCCATGTGCTCGTTTGCATTGTGAACATCGGCCGAACCCGACGTCGATATCCGAAACGAACAGTCACAATCAGCTCTTCAACCTACCGGCTTGCGGTACCAGCTTTTGGGATTCGACATTGACCTCCGCGAAACCGCGGCGAGAGGAGAGTGGCCACGCATACAGTCGCCTAGTGACGCAGGACGGGATATCCGTTCACATAAATCCAGTCCGTGGACTGTGCGGGCACGTGGCACCCCTGGCAATCGGAATGGTAGTCCGTCGAAGTAGTCTTGAGCGGCTTGTCCGCGTCGAACCATGACCATCCCCACCCGTCGCCCCACAACGGGTTGCCAGGGTGCGTCCCCTTGCTGTCTCTCACCATGACGAACCAGCCCTTAAGCTTGTCAGCGTGGCTTA
This sequence comes from Bradyrhizobium uaiense, assembly GCF_010811875.1. Lineage (GTDB taxonomy): Bacteria > Pseudomonadota > Alphaproteobacteria > Rhizobiales > Xanthobacteraceae > Bradyrhizobium > Bradyrhizobium uaiense. Next base: position 8,008 of record NZ_VKHP01000199.1, on the reverse strand, counting down.
CCGTGCCGGTGGTCATCTCGTTCGTCGAGGTCGCGAAGACCTCTTTCACCAGAACGGCGCCGTCTGGGAAGTGCCCCGTGCTCCGGTGGGCGTCGATCGCGCCCGGAGACGCGTAGACGGTGTGGATTTCTTTCGAGCCCTGGCCGCTGTCGGCGGCGATAGCCCAGCTGCCGAGCGCTTGGTAGAGGTTTCGGTAGTCAGCCGGCACGCGCAAGTGCCCAGCGGTGTCCACCACGTTCGCGGTCGGGCCAGTTGGAACTGCTCCGCTGACCTGCGTGAGCGCTGCCACAGTGCTGGCGACCAGCGAGACGGCGACAGCGAAGCCGACAATCCTCAGTAATTTCATCGGCGGCTCCTTTGCTGCTCGCGCGCGGCAGGGTAACTCCGCGCAACGACTTCAATCACTCCGGGGCCAACCGCGTGTGCACGGCGGCCTTGCAGACCCAAAGATCGGATGCCGCCGACGAAATTAGAAATTCCCTTTGGACATGTATTCGATAGGCGTGAGGTATTCTCGCAAAAAGCGATGTGCGCTCCGGCGTCCCGTCCGTCCGCCATCAGCCGTCGAGGAGTTCGCCGTACTCGGGGCGGCGGGCAGCGTAGGAGGACATGAAGGGGCATTTCGTGATGACTCTTTTCCCGAAGCGTCGCAACGCTTCGAAAACACCATGCGCCGGCCTCGATCCGCACCCAGGCCAGACAGCTATTGTGGCACCTCCGTGTGCAGCAGGACGACGCGACCGCCTTCGAACTTGTAGTAAGCGACTGCGAGCGCGGCGTCGCGGAGCGGCATTTCAAACCGGCTCATCGCCGGATTGTCCGGATGTCGCTTTCCATTTCTGCCTCCCTCAAGAGGACGTCAAAGCGCCTGGCGCAGCGAGGCCAAGATGTGCGCCGGCTCCTGCCGTATCGTGAAGTCAGGCTCGACGAACGCGCTGCGGATCCGGCCTTCGGCGTCGATCACGTAGGTCGCGGGAATAGGCAACATCCAGTCCGGTGACCCGTGCCGGGCGCCGAAGTCGAAGCCTAGCCCGGAATAGTACACCTTGATCTCGTCGGGCACCCGGAACAGCACGCCATACGACATGGCGACGCCGCAATCGACGTCGGAGAGCACCTTCAGGTCCAAGCCCAGGCTCCGCTTGAGCCGCCGCGGGAAGTCCCTCGTCTCCGGCGTCACGGCTGCGAGGGTCGCGCCGACGCTCTCGAACTCATCCTTCGCGGCCTGGAGGGCGCAGAGCTCAGCCGTGCAGAACGGACACCAGCCGCCCCGGAAAAAGCTCAGGACGAGGGGTCCGTTGCGGCGCAGCTCTTCGGAGGAATGGAGACGGCCGTCGGCGTCCGGCAGGAGGAAGTCCGGAGCGTCGTCTCCAACTTTCAACGCGTGCGATGCCACGCCTGTATCGCGGAGCCAGCCTACGAGGCGGTTGTATGACTCCCAGTCCGCGGCGCTGAACGTCGTCAATAGCTCGGAGCGAATTTGGGCGAGTGCTTTGTCGGTCTGGTATGTCATCGGCAGGAGCCATCAAGCCGCAGATCGATTGGTACGAAGCCGTCGGCGGTCGGCGCGTATATCATGCTCGCTGCCTGATCGCGTGTACCGGTGGGGGACCTCGGCCGACCAGTCGCGAAGCCGTGCTACCTTGACGAAAGCGTCTAGTGCCGGCGAGTAGCGGCGCCCCTGCACAGCCAGCAGCCGCACCTCCCGCAAAACCGGGTTGCCTTCGAGCGGAATGGTCTTGAGCGTTGGAAGGCATGGCATGTGCTCAGGCGCGAGTATCACGCCGAAGCCGGCCGCGGCCATGTGCTGCAGGTGCAGGTCGTGACCGCTGCAGTGCCCGAGGCGGGGCGGTTCCTCGGGGAAATACGACCTCCGGATCTTAGGGGCGACGTCGCATTCGTCGCGTTCCAGCAAGACGGTTTCACGAAGATCGTCGATGCCGATCGAGGGACGGTTTGCGAGCTGGTGTGTCGGGGCGAGAACCGCGACGTAGCGCTCCTCGAACAGCGACCAGTCGTCGATGCGGGCTGGTATGTCCCGCATGTCCCCGACCATTGCGGCGTTGATCTCCCCCTCAAGCAAAAGGTCGATGAGCTTCTCCGCCGCGCCCTCGCGCAATTCGACGTGAAGTCCAGGGACAAACTTTGCAATCTCCGCGATTGGATCGAGGACGAGCGACGCCGAGATGGATGGAGCGAGGCCGATCCTCAGTGGCGCGACCTCCTTGCGTTGGAACTCCCGCGCCCTACAACGCGCCGCCTCTGCCGAGGCCAGTATGCGCTCTAGCATCGGAAGGACTTCCTTTCCAAGGTCGGTAAGCTGCGTAAGCTGGCGTTCGCGGTAGATCAACTGGCCGCCGAGCTCCTGCTCAAGCTTCTGTACCCCCTTGGTCAGGGCGGGCTGCGTGACGTTGCACTGCTCGGCCGCACGGGTGAAGTTGAGCGTCGCGGCAACGGCGAGAAAGTAGCGAACTTGATGAAGCTCCATGGATTGTCGTTCTCCGTCAAAGTGAGGTCGTCGACACAGACGAGCCTTGGCACTCGACGACGTGACGGGGCACGTCGCGGTCATGAAACCTAGATGCAACTTACATGAACGCGTTGGAACGGTCCGGCCTATTGATTTGGACGCACGGACACACCTTCTGGAGTCTCTGAGAGCGAGCGACCGGTGCGCGGCGAGGTGGATGTCAGGCGTGGAGGGTCTCGCCGCCCTCGGCATCCCTGTAGTATTGGGGAGCTTCGCGACGGTCGTATTTCCCGTAGTCGCGCACGATCCGCACTGTCCGGACCCTCGCATTGTCGTTCAGCGCAGAAGAGTCCTCGTAGGCCTGCGCCGCAGCGGCGTTCTTCCAGGATATGACCAGAATCAGGTCACCGGGCGTGAGTACGGCGTCGAAGATATCCCAGGACGTGCTGTCAGCGGCCCACGGGTTCAGGCCGAGCCACTCGGCGCAGTCGTACGGATTGGTAGTCGGCTTCCATTCCGCGGGGCGAGTCGAATTGATCAGCGTGACCGTCGTCCCCTCCCCGACTTCGGTCTCGTCGAGCCTCTGCTCCGTGAGAGCATACCCCGTTGGCACCTGATTGTCGGCAGTGATCTGGCCGACGCGCAGGTGGTAGTCTGCGAAGATCTCTTCGCGGCCCTTCTGCTGGACTTCTTGATGGCGCCTGCGGGTGCGCCAACGGACGAGCGACTTCTCGTCCCGCCAGGTCGAAACCGAAAGGATCCAGCCCTCGCGGGTCAGACTCTTGTAGCGTATGTTATCGACGAAGCCCTCGACCTGCTCCAGCTCGGGACGCAGCATCTCGGCCGCGTCGAGGTAGTCATCCCAGTTATTGGGGCGGACCTCAAAAATCACTGAGAACATGTTCGAATCCTGCTTTTGGAGTGCTGCGACGCAGTCGATCTCGATGTCGAAGTGCCCCGCCCAGGCGCACCGCCTTCACGGCAGACGACCTTCAAGCCGTCGACATCGATCGTTTTAGACAGCATCCGCGTCGCTCCTGTTTCCTGCACCGACACGTCTCTCGCAAAACGAGAGGGATCGATCCCTCAAGCGCCATAGCGTTCAGTCTTGATCGTTCCGGCTTCCAGTCCCAAGGCGAGAACGGCGTCCGCCGCGATGTCGACGAAGGCGTTCGATCCGCATACGAAGGCGCAGCCGGGGGACGCAGGCAGGCGCGCCGCGACGTCAGCGACCACCCTGGCATCGATCCGTCCGCTGAAGTCGGTGCGGCGCGTCGCAGGCTCCCGTGTCAGCGCCAAGGCGAACGCGAAATCGGGAAGCGACGTCTCGAGCTCGAGGAGCTCGTCCCGGAACAGGACCTCACACCAGGTCCTGGATGAGAGCAACAGCGCGACAGGCACGACTTCGGCGCTGGCCTTCCGATACCGGATCATGGCCATGAGCGGCGCGACGCCGGAGCCGGCGCCGATCAAGAGCACTGGTTTGCTTGAAGGCCGCGGCCAGAGAAAGTGTCCGCCGAGCGGCCCGCGAAGCTCGATCGTGTCGCCTACTTGGGCGACGTCGTGGAAGAACGGGGAGACCTCGCCGTCCGGGAGGCGCTCGATCGCCAGCTCGATGACCCTGGAATCGCTCGGGGCCGAGGCGATCGAGTAGCTGCGCATAGCAGTGTAGCCGTTGGGCGCGATCAGCCGCACGTCAACGTGCTGTCCGGCCTTATGGTCGAACGTTTCGGAGAGTCTGAGAAAGAAGCTCTTGATGGCCGGCGTTCTCGTCGCGATTTCGACAATCGCACAGCTCTGCCATCGCGCGGTTGCGGCAATCGCTTCAGTCATTTGTGTATCGCTGCTCATTCCACGGATCGCCGTACATGTGGTAGCCGCGCAGCTCCCAGAAGCCGGCCTCGTCGCGCTCCGTGAACTGAAGACCGTTCACCCACTTTGCCGATTTCCAGAAGTAGAGATGCGGCACGAGCAGGCGCGCCGGCCCCCCGTGCTCGCGCGGCAGCGGCTGGCCTTCGTACTTGAGCGCGACCATCGCCTTCCCCGTTGCAAGGTCGGCGAGCGGCACGTTGGTGGAGTATCCGTCGAAGCAATGTGCGAGTACGAACGGAGTGGGCGCGCTAAGGCCAGCGTCGGCTAGGATGTCGTCGACGGCCACGCCCTCCCAGGCGGTGCTGAGCTTCGACCACGAGGTCACGCAGTGGATGTCTCGCGTCATCCTGGTTCGTGGGAGCGCGTTGAACTCCGACCAGCTCCACACTTTGACCGGTCGAGGTCCGACCTTCAGCGTGAAAGTCCAGTCTGCGGGCTCGATCCGCGGCGTGGGGCCGGCTGTAAGCACCGGGAAATTGTCGACGAGGTGCTGTCCCGGGGGCACCCGGTCCGATGGTTCTGATCCGGATTGGCGGCCCGTGAAACCGCGAGTGACCATGACGGATTTCCTCTGTCGGCGGGTGAAAAGAGTGTCGTTTCGCACGATACGGTAAAGCTGCTGTGCGTCGGATGAGGTACCAGCGAAGCATTGAATTCCGCGCGGCGAATGGAAAATGACATCATGCTATGAAGTCGATAGCCGCTCGTTATGACGGCGGGCCGCCTTCCACATCGGGCTCACCGGACGCCGACTACTTCTGCGGCGATGGCGGCATGATCGTGCGGGAAGCTCCGCGCGTGGTCGATGATGGTGGTGTTTGGCGACCTTGCGGTGATTGAGCAAGGTGCCGTCGGCACGGGTGATCTTATCAGCCCCCGCGTGCGCTCTTCGGCGAGAGGGGATTCCTGCAGACGACGAGGCGCGTTGGCGCGGCTTACCACTGCCGCTGCGAAGCGCGGTTGGTCCGAAGCTGGGAGGGCCTTAGGCACACCTGGCCGGCGTGTGAAATCAATCATCTGGCGCGGCCGCGAGCGGCCGGCGCCCAGGCCCGCGGGGGCGCACGGTCACGACCGCCGCGAGCCGCGGTCCCGCCTCTAGGGTAGCGTCAGGCCGAAAGCGGCCGGGTCGGGCCGCTTGCCGTCCAGGGGGACCAAGAAGCGCTCGAACCCACCTGGCACGAAGCTGACTAGCAGGGTCGCTTGGTCGCCGACCACCTCGATCGTATGCGGCACCCCGCGGGGAAGAGCCGCATAGGCGCCCGGCCCCACGTCGACGCGGGCATCGCCAACCCGCGCGATCAGCTGCCCCTGCACGACGTAGACCAGCTCGTCCTCGCGCGAATGGGTGTGCAGCGGCGGCTCCTCCCCGGCCCGTACTGTCCACAGGACAGCGCCATAGTCGCCTCCGGACTGGCTGCTCTCTACTTTCATCTCGACGCTCGAACCTCCGCTCGAGATCACTGTCTCGCCGCCGTGGGGCGGCGTGAGGACCGGCTGCTGGACTGACATTTTGTAGCCTCCTATTATTGGATCCTTGTTCGACTTCGCAGTAGCGGCGAAAGGTTGCCGCTCACAACGTACCGGGAAGGATGGAATTCCGCGCGGCGAATGGGAAATGACATCACGCCATGAAGTCGATAGCCACGCGTAATTACGGCCGTCCGACTTTCGAATCGGATTCGCACGCGTGCGAGGCCGACTGCTGCTGCAACTCGGTCAGCACCATGACGGCCTCGGTGAGCTTCAGGAATTCCCACTCGCGGAGTTGGTCGATCTTCTCGTGCAGCAATTCTATCTCGAGTTCCGCCTTCACGTTGATGCGGTAGTCCTTCTTAGCGGCCTTGCGATCAATGTCCTGTTGCCGGTTCTGGCTCATCATGATAACCGGCGCTGCGTAGGCGGCCTGGAACGAAAGCGCGAGATTGAGAAGAATGAACGGGTAAGGGTCCCAGCCGCTGATCGCACCGACCAGGTTGGCGGTTATCCAGACGATCAGGATCGTGCTCTGGACGATGATGAAGCTCCACGATCCCATGACGGTGGCAACCGCGTCCGCTATCCTTTGCCCCGTCGTCAGGCGCGCAGCCGCCGGAGGCTCATTCATGGCCCGAAGCCGAAGCGAATGGCGCGCTCGCCTGAGGTCGGCGAGCAGGTCGTGCTCAGCCGGCTCCATGCCGCCGGGGTTTCCCGCCTTCTCTTCCACGCTGCCAGCACCCGTTCCGCTCGATTACGCGGTCGATTTCATCTTTGTGCTCGTCTTGTGCGACCCTACACGCAACCATCACTTAGCTCCCGTCTCGGCCTTTCGCTCGCGCTACCTGACGTCAACGCCGTTCCAGAAAGCCACGTGGTCCTTGATGTTCGCGGCCGCCGTCGAAGGCTCAGGGTAGTACCACGCGGCGTCCTCGTTGGTCTTTCCGTCCACCACCAACGAGTAGTACCTCGCCGTACCCTTCCACGGGCAGCGGCTCGTCGTCGAACTCGTCTGAAGGAACTCCTCACGGACGCTCCCGGGCGGGAAATAGTGATTTCCCTCGACGACGATCGTCTTATCCGATTCCGCGATCGTCGCGCCGTTCCAAATCGCTGTCGTCATTCCCTGTTCCTCGCCTTGCAATGTTGCAGCGATGACTCCAACGCTATCGCACGCCACGACCTTCGCGAAATAACGATCGGTAATGGATTGCATAGCGCTACGCTTCGCCCGGGCCACGCAACTGTGACGCAAGCGGCCCCCGGGTCCGACAAGTTGGGCGCCAACCGGAACTCGCCCCCGGTCTGGTTTGGCATCGGTAGGGTGTCAGGCTGCGGATCGGTTGGCTTGAAGCGGTTGGCCGCGTATTGTGGTCATGCGGGCGCGCTCGCTACCTCCGGGAGTATCACGCGCGGCATGCCCCCGGTAGGGGACTTCCACCGACCAGTCGCGAAGCCGCGTGACCTTGATGAAAGCGTCCAGCGCCGGCGAGTAGCGGCGCCCCTGCACAGCCAACAGCCGCACCTCCCGCAAAACCGGCTCGCCTTCGAGCGGAATGGTCTTGAGCGTTGGAAGGCGGGGCATGTGCTCGGGCGCGAGCATCACGCCGAAGCCAGCCGCGGCCATGTGCTGCAGGTGCAAGTCGTGACCGCTGCAGTGCCCGAGGCGGAGCGGTTCCTCGGGGAAATACGACCGCTGGATCTTCGCGGCGACGTCGCATTCGTCGCGTTCCAGCAAGATGGTTTCGCGAAGATCGTCGATGCCGATCGAGGGACGGTTTGCGAGCTGGTGTGTCGGGGCGAGAACCGCGACGTAGCGCTCCTCGAACAGCGACCAGTTGTCGACGCGGGCTGGTATGTCCCGCACGTCCCCGACCATTGCGGCGTTGATCTCCCCCTCAAGCAAAAGGTCGATGAGCTTCTCCGCGGCGCCCTCGCGCAATTCGACGTGAAGTCCAGGGACAAACTTTGCAATCTCCGCGATTGGATCGAGGACGAGCGACGCCGAGATGGATGGAGCGAGGCCGATCCTCAGTGGCGCGACCTCCTTGCGTTGGAACTCCCGGGCCCTACAACGCGCCGCCTCTGCCGAGGCCAGTATGCGCTCTAGCATCGGAAGGACTTCCTTTCCAAGGTCGGTGAGCTGCGTAAGCAGGCGATCGCGGTAGAACAACAGGCCGCCGAGCTCCTGCT
>NZ_VKHP01000198.1 GCF_010811875.1 Bradyrhizobium uaiense | reverse complement strand
TCCCCAGCTCGATCGCCTCCACGATTTCCAGCGCGATCACCCGCACGGTCTCCGGCGCGATCGCCCCCACGATCGCCGCCGCGGTCTCCTGCCCGGTCACCTCCGCGGTCTGCACCCTGGCGATCGCCGGGATTGAGGACCTGCTGACCGTCGCGGCCGCGATAATTCATCCGGTCGCTGACGCCGGCCCGGTTGGTGTTGCCGCCGAAGCGCTGCTGCACGTTGCTGTTGTTGTAGCGGACGCCCTGGCGATGCGACGGATTGTGCTGCCAGCCATTCGCGATGTTGGTGGTCCGGTGATTGACATAGACGTTGCGATTGCCCCAGTTGAAGCCGCCGCCCCAGTAATTGCCCCAGCGTCCGATCGCCCAACCCGCGCCGAAGGCAAGGCCCGCCGCGACGACCCCGGCGCCGATATAGGACGGGTAACCGAAATAGTACGGCGGATACGCAGCATAGGGCCACGCGCCGTAGACCGTGGCCGGATCGTAATACGGCACGTAGATCGTGTTCGGATCGGTCTGCTCGATGATGATGACCTGCTTGTTCTCCTGGGTCTGGACGCTGACCTTCTGCTGCTTGGTCGTCACGAGCTTGTTGTTGGCCTGCGCCTTGCTGCGCAGCCGCTGGATCGCATCCATCACGTCGGCCTGCTGGGCCAGCACGGCATCGCCCAGATTCTTGGTCCAGTCGATCTTGTCGCTCATCATCGCGAGCACGTCGGCGGTGCTTGCGAGCGCCTTGACGCTGTCGTCCCAGGCCTGCTTGTCGACTTCGGTCTTCAGCGCATCCCCTTTCAGGCTCTTGCGCTCCTTCAGCCAGCGATCGGCCTGCACCACCTCGAGCGGATAGGTCGATGCCGCGAGCACGTTGGCCAGCAGCGAGTCCGGATAGAGCGCGATGGGTGCGACCAGCGCTTCCAACTGTTCAGGTTTCAACAGCTGGTCGGCCGGTTGTGTCGCCGCCGCGGCCGGCTGGTTGGCCTGAACGGGCTGACTGGTTTGGGCTGGCGGTTTGTCAGCCGTCTGCGGGAATGCGGCGACTGACGTCATCGACACCAGCACAACCGCGAGCAGAGTCTTGCCCCAACGGACCATCGCGACCTCCATCGACACCAACGGTCGACAGCATCGGCCAAGGCAATGCGCCCTCTTTGATCGAGATCAAGGAAACTGTCGGTCCGCTCAGCTGCCGATCTGGCCCGGTTGCTGCGACGCGAGGTGGATGCGGCGATCATGGATCAAATTCTCGAGCCGATGAGCGGCAACGTTGACTGCCGTCACCGCGCGCTCAGCCTTGTCGTCCGCGACCGGCTGCTCGCGCTGCGTCCGTAGCACCTGGTCGATTTCGCGCTCGATCTCTTCCAGCTCCGCCTCGCGCCCCGCCACCCGAATCCGGGCCGCCAGTGCATAAAGCGTGTCGAGCGCCTCCTTGCGGCCTGGCGGCTCGCTGGTGCGGAGGAATTTCCACGCCGCCGCAAGCACCGACGCAAGGGCACCTGCGATCATCGGCGCCAGGAAGATCGCATTGCCCCATTGGTCGAGAAAGCTCTCCCTGGTCCCCTCATAGACCGCCGCCGCCCCGGGATGCACCGGGATGTAGGCGCCCGCGTCGGTATCGGGCGTCGCGATCTGGGAAAGCGCCGGCAGTTCGGCAAGCAAATCCCGCCGCGCATTCATGATCGACTGCGTCAGATCGCCGATCACGTCGTTCCCGAGCTTCTTCTGCGCCACCAAATAGAACGACGTCTGCAGCGTCGTCAGATCATCGTGACGGCGGTGAGCCTGTGCGGGAATCGGACGCTCCTAGATCTTGCAGCGATGATAGTTGACCTCCATCCCCTCGATGCCCGGGAACTGGCGCGTGATCGTATCGTCGTCGACAGCCTTCAGGAAGAACTGCACGTTCGATACCATGATTCCCGATGCGCAGCCGACGATGATGTTGATATTCTGGCCGTCGTCCTTGCGCGATTTGATCTTGCAGTTCTCGAATTTACCCCTGAGGCGATCGGGTTCGGCGATGAATCCGCCGCCATAGACGCCCGAGAAGTTCGTGAAGGTCAGCTGGCTCGCCCGGCCCTTGTGCGCGAACACTTTTCGGCACTGATCGGCGCTCGTGGCCCAGGCGCCCGTGAGATCGAAGGCGGCGGCACAATCCGGCAATGCAACGACCAGGCCAGCCGCCAGGATCGCGCCATATCTCCAGCCCGTATTCATTCAATACCTCCCTTGCAGCGCATCCGACCGGTCAGTGCCCACTCAGAACCAGCGTCTTGATCGGCAACAACAGGGCCTGGATCCGGAGCAGCAGCGCATGCACCAGCCCCACGGCATCGATTGCATGCAGCACGAAGGCTTGCCCCCCGCCGGTATCCTTCGCCGAGATGACCTCGTGGTTGCTGGTGTAGGCATTGACAATGCAGCTGCTGCCCGCGGTCACCCCGTCCAGGCCGCCCTTATATAGTGGCTCGAGAAACACCAGGATGGTGCCGGGCCGTGCGATGTTCTGAGCCTCGATCAATTGTTCGCCGCCGCGAAACTGGCCGGACGCGATGTAGTCCTGGACCGAGGTAATCACCATCGGGATAATCACCCACGGTTTTGAGACGCAAGTCGCCTCGGCGACCATCCCCTCCTTCAGGACCTGGGCCTCGATCTGGCCGAACCCGGCCTGGAGAGACGTCTGCCCGGCCTTGTCCGGGATCAGGATGCCGGCCGGGCGCATCAGCGGATTGACGACATCGCCTGCGCGAAGAAAGAACTGCTCCACGCGTCCATCGACGCCGGCACGGATCACCGTCTTGTCGAGATCGACCTGTGCCTGTGCGAGGGCCGCCTCCGCGCTTGCTTTCTCTGCCGGCAACAGCGTCGACACCCGCAACGTTGCCGACTGCTTCACCGCGGTGGCTGCATCGATGCCGGCCTGTCTCTGATTGACCAGCACCTGGAGCTTCTCGATGTCACGCTGCGGCACGATACCGGGATTGCGGCGCTGGAGCTCGCTTTTTACGTTGAGCTCATCCTCGGCCTGCTGGTGCGCGCTCTTCGCCTCCTGGACTTGTGCTTCCGCCTTCACGACGTCGGCCTCCGCCGCAAGCAGCGAGGCATCGACTTCAGCGACCTTGCGCTTTGCCGTGTCGAGGGCCGCCGTCTGCTTTGAGTTGTCGAGCCGGAAGATGACCTCACCTTTCTTGACCGGTGCACTGAAACCGATGTTGACTTCCGCAACCCGCCCCGAGCCCTCGGGAAGGATCGGAATTGTCCGGTAGAACAGCGCGGCGCTCGTGGTCGACGGATGGAAATAGAAGATCGTCGTGATCAACGCGACCGTCAGCATGAGGCAGCCGGTGATGCCCCAGCGCAACTCGTACCAGACTGAATAGAACGTGATCTCCTTGCCGAAGCGCTTGCCCTGAACATAGCGACGATAGAGGTAGTCGGGAACGAGGGTGAACAGCGAGCACAGCATGAGTTCAAGCATGGCCCTGCACCTCCTGCCTGGCGGCGTCAGCCACGTTCCGATCCGGCTCGCTTGTGGTCGCCTGCTGCGGCGCTTCACCGCTGTTTCCGGCGGGACTCGCGCCTGCATCCGACGCGTCGGCGATCTTCTCCACCGATCCCGCGATGCTGCGCAGCGGTGTTCCGAAATCGGGAATGTCGATCAGCGCGAGCAGGAGGCCCGCGACCCAGAAGGCGTGGATATGCGTGAACAGCGAGATCAGGCCCAGGATGGCCACGATCTCGAACTGCAGCTTCTCCGATTTGTGCGCCATTCGTTCGGGAAGGCTGTGCAGCCGCCAATAGAGATTGCCGACGTAAAGCACCGTGACGACCAGGAAAATTCCCATCGCCACCATCCACACGTCAGTCCCGCTAGGAGGCGCGAGATAGAATGGCAAATGATGCGGAGCCAACGGATGAATCTGTTCGCTCAAGCCAAGCCTCCCTGCCGCGATCAAAATCGCATGCGCCCCGTGATCGAGTTTGGGTGTCATCCTGTCGCGCCGACTTGATCTGGATCAAAGATATCGGTTGGCTCGCCCCTACCGTTCGAGGGGCAAGGTGGAAGATCGGGCTTAGGAGTCCCCAGCCATGCGAGACAAGATCGATGATCTGATCCCGAACGCGCACGAGATCCAGAAGCAGGCCGCGCTCAAGGAGGCCGAGAAGGCCGAGGAGCATGCCAAACGTGCGGCCACCATCGAAGCCGAGAAACTCGCTTTGATCGAGCGGCTGAGCAAGCCCTCCGGGCTCAGCGAGGACGAGAAGGTCAAGCTCGCATCGACGGTGATCCAGCGCGCGGTGCGCAACGGCCTGAGTGAGGTGCAGGTCTATCGCTTCCCCAACACACTGTGCACTGACAGAGGGCGGGCCATCAATCAGATGGAATCGGGCTGGGAGAAGACGCTGACGGGAATCCCCAAGGAAATCTACCAGCTCTGGGCGGACTACCTGCAGCCGCGCGGCTATCGCATCGCCTTCCAGGTCGTCGACTACCCCGGCGGCATGCCCGGCGACATCGGCATCGTCATTGCCTGGGGCTAACAGCTCAAACGATGGACGGGTATCGATGGCAAAAGACAAATCCGCTGGGAAGATGAAGCGCAAACAGTATGAGGAAGAGCTGCAGAAGCTGCAGGTCGAGCTCTGCCGTCTCCAGGATTGGGTGCAGGCGAACAAGCTCAGGGTGATCATCCTGTTCGAGGGACGCGATGCGGCCGGCAAGGGCGGAACGATCAGAGCCCTGACCGAGAAGGTCAGCCCGCGCGTGTTCCGCGTGGTGGCCCTGCCCGCGCCGTCCGACCGTGAGAAGTCCCAGCTCTTCATGCAACGCTATATGCAGCATTTTCCGGCCGGCGGGGAGATCGTGATCTTCGATCGCAGCTGGTACAATCGCGCCGGCGTCGAATATGTGATGGGATTCTGCACACCGGCGGAGCACAAGCGATTTCTCTCGCTCTGCCCACAGATGGAGCAATACATCATCGAGGGCGGCATCATCCTGATCAAGCTGTGGCTCGAAGTCGGGATGGACGAGCAGGAACGCCGTTTCAGGGCCCGGATCGACGATCCGCTGCGGCAATGGAAGCTAAGCCCGATGGACACGGAATCCTATCGCCGCTGGTACGATTACTCTCGCGCACGCGACCTGATGTTCAAGGCGACGAGCACGAAGTACGCGCCCTGGAACGTGATCAGGTCCGACGACAAGCGGCGGGCGCGGCTGAACTGCATCTCATTCCTGCTCAAGACAATTCCTCGCGGCCGAATCAAGCGCGACAAGGTCAAGCTGCCCAAGCGCTCAACCAAGGGCCGCTACAACGATCAGGCCGGCCTGCGCGGGATGAAGTTCGTCGAGCAACGCTACTGAAAGGCCAGGCCGCGCCAGACGCGCGGCCTGGCTCCTTCAAACCTATTTCAGGCGGATCGAAACGCCGCCCACGGCAGCCGAGACTTCGGCACCGACCTTCGGGCCGCTGAGCTGCAGGATCACGCCATTGGCGTTCTGCAATTGCACGCCTCCGGCGCCCGCGGCGATCGCCCCGCCGGCACCGGCGGCGCTGTAGGGGCCCTCGATGGAGGCCGGCCCTCTGAGATTGAAAGCGCGCCCGACGAGCTTGGTGGTCGAGGCGCCAATCGTGAAGCCGACGCTCATGCCCGACACCGTGAACGGGTAGTGCTTGCCGCGCAGCGTCAAGACGCCCTCGCCGCCGCCGACACCAACGATGAATCCACCCTTGGTGAAGATCACGGCGACCGAGCCGGTTTCGGCCGCCGACGGCGTGCTGAACCCAGCCAATCCAATCGCCAGCGCTGCAAGAGCTCCGATCAAACCCACTTTCCTCATAATGTCCCTCCAGGACCGGTTGCGTTACGACCTCTTGCGCAAGGAACATCGTCGCAAGGATACGACGACGCCTTGCGATAATTCGTTCTCTTACGATGCAGCCTTGAGCTTCGGCGCAGCCGATCGCGGCTTGCCCATCCTGGCCAGCGCCTCGGTCCTCACGAGCTTCAATCCCTCGCCCGCGTCGTAGCCATGGATCTCCTTCACATCCAGCTTGCGCATGAAATCGATGGTCTCCTGCGTGATGACCTGGCCGGGCACCATGATCGGGAAGCCCGGCGGATAGGGGATCACGAAGTTCGCGGAGACGAGATCGGGCCCGTTCTTCAGACGCCGGTCGATCTCGGGATCGTTCAGGCGAATATATTCGCATCCCGCGGCATCATAGGCTGAGTAGAATCCGCCGCGGATGTCGCCCTCGTTCGTCTTGGTGCCGGCGTCACCGCGATAGGCATCGTGGAAATGTGAGAAGTTCGGCAGGTCGGGCACGTCCTTCATCAGGCTGTTGACCCGCATGTCGAAGTCGGCCCTGGCATTCGCGCCGCCGTTGGCCAGGGCGCGATCGATCTCACCGGAGATTTCCGCCAGCACCCGGACAAGATGCGCAACATCGCTCCGCGTATTGTTGATGTTGGACTGGATCAGGACGGAGTTGCGCGAGGTCTTGTTGACCTGGATGTTGTAGCGGCTGGCGAGCAGCCCCTTGAACGACGTTCCGTCGTAGCCGGCCGTGCCGCAGACCAGCGTCATGCGGGTCGGATCGAGGCAGAACTCGTCGTCGTTCAGGCTCTTCAGCGCACTCGCCCAATTGGTGCCGGCCGCCAGATAGTCGGTGAACCCGCTCTGGCGATATTCCTTCGGCACCATGGCATCCGCGCCGAGCACCCGGAAGTACCTGGAAATCAGCGGATTGGTGTTGACCGCTTTGCGGATGGCGAATGCGATCTCCATGGCATTGGCCACCAATCCATATCCCTCGAGCTCCATCTGCCTGCGCGAGACGTCGAGGCTCGCGATCAGCTGCTGGTTCGGGCTGGTCGACGCGTGCGTGAATACGGCCTCCTTGAACTGCGCCTCGACAGTGTGGAATTCGATGTCCTTGACCGCCAGCATCGACCCCTGCCGGATCGCCGACATCGACTTGTGCGTCGAGTTGGTCTGGTAGACGCGCAACCGGATCTGGCGCGGATCGGGGATCAGCCTGGTCTTGAGCAACACCTCGTCCGTTGGGTTCTTGCCGAGCTCGGCCTGTTGCTTTTCGTAAGCGGCAACCGATTTCGGATCGCGCATCCAGGCCTCGATCTCGTTCGCCGCACCCATCGCGGTGCGCCGCCGCAGGAATGGCGAGAACCGCGCGAAGCCGAACCAGGCTTCGTCCCAAAGGAAGATCAGGTCAGGCTTGATCGCGAGGCATTCCTCCATCACCCGCCGCGTGTTGTAGATGTGACCATCGAAGGTGCAATTGGTCAGGTCGATCATCTTGACGCGGTCGAGCCGGCCATCGGCCTTGGCGTTCAGAAGCGCCTGCTTGATCGTTTTCAACGGCACCGCGCCGTACATCGAGTATTCCGTCATCGGGAACGCCTCGACATAGAGCGGCTGCGCGCCCGCCAGCACCATGCCGTAGTGGTGCGACTTGTGGCAGTTGCGATCGACGATCGCGATGTCGCCGGGACCCAGCAGCGCCTGCACCGCCATCTTGTTGGACGTCGAGGTCCCGTTGGTCACGAAGTAGACGCGGTCGGCGCCGAGCGCACGTGCGGCCTTCTCCTGGGCCTTCTTGATGTTGCCGGTCGGCTCCAGCATGCTGTCGAGGCCGCCCGTGGTGGCGCTGCTCTCGGCTAGGAACAGGTTCAGCCCGTAGAACTCGCCCATGTCGCGGATCCAGTCCGACTTGAACACGGACTTGCCGCGCGCGATCGGCAGCGCGTGAAAGGTGCCGATCGGCCGCTGCGCGTATTTCTTCAAATTGTCGAAGAATGGCGTGTCGAAGCGATCCTGCACGCCCTCCAGAATTGAAAGGTGCAATTCGAGGATATCCTCGACCGAGTAGAACACCCGGCGCACCATATCGGCCTCGGGGTTGCCGGCCAACTCCTCGACGTCGCGATTGGACATGAGGTAGAGGTCAAGCTCGGGACGGATCCGCTTCAGGATGTGGGCCAGCCGCAGCGCGGACGCATCGGACTCGTCGTTGAGCCCCATGGCGCCGGTCATGGCGCGAAGCACCGGCGCATCGTGTCGCGAGCGCAGCCCAAATCCCTCATTGATCACCACCGCCGCGATGTTGGGGTTCAGCATTGCTGCACAGAAGGCGTCCTCGAGGCTGCCAGCCACCACGGGCTCATAGATGAAGGCGTCGACCGGACGACGCAGCTTGCGCCATTCCGCCAGGAGTCCCGGCCAGTTGCCGGCCGGCACCCCGGTGACGATCAGGGTTTCGAAGTAGGGACGGCGCGCTCCCGATTGTCCGAGCGTTGGCGGCAGCAGATCGGGAACATCGCCATTGCCCTCATCCTGAGTGCTCCAGTCGCCGGCATGCTGGCGGAAGGATTTTGTCTGAAGTGCCTGCGCGATCCGCGTCGCAAGCATATGTGAGGTGGCGGCATCGCCGGCTGCCGCGGCTTCCTTCAGCGCCGCCATCAAACGAAGACCCGGATAGCCGTGGAACTCCTCGGTGACTGCAAGCGCCGACAGCGCCGCGTCATACGGCCTACGGTCGCCGCCCCTGCTCCACACCTTCGCCGCCTCGACCAGATCGCGCCAATTGTCGGCGCGTCCGCCGGGCCCGGAGAAGAATTGATCGATGCGTTGCTGTGCCGGTTTCGCGTCGTTGGCCATCGATGTCTCCTGATCACGTGATCTCGGCGCTGGTTCGGGCGGATCGTAAGAACCGCGCCCATCGCTCCCTTTGATCCAAGTCAAACCGCAGCTGGCCGAGCTGGAATTCCACGAGCGGTGCGCTCGGCCGCACACGCTAGTTGTTTGTCTCTGGCTTTCTGTTGCTCAATACGCTGTCGAGCGTGCGCATCCAGTCGCCGCTATCGGTCTTGTCGGCAAGACCGTCCGCTCGCAGCAAATCCCGCAACTGCGCGTGCGCGCCGACGATGCAGAAGGTGATTCCGCGCGATGCGAGCTCCTGATGAAGGTCGTGCAGCATGCGCGACCCCGCCAAGTCGATGAACGGCGAGGCCGACAGGTCGCAGGCCACCAGCTTGACGTCGGGGGACACCCGCAGCGCCGCCAGCACGGTTTCGAAGATCGTCTCGGCATTGACATAAAGCAGCGAGGTTTCCGGGCGAAACGCGATGATCCCGGTCAACGGCTCCACGTCGTCATGTCGCGCCCGGTCGGAATAGCGGCCGCTACCGGACTGACGGCCGAGAAACGCGATGTTGGGCTGCGATGCACGCAACAGCAGCAGGAAGATCGAGGCGACGGCCGCCAGCAGCACGCCCTGCAGAATCCCGAGGAACAACACGGACACCAGCGCGATGACCGCCGCATAGAAGTCGATCCGGCTGATCCGCCACATTCTGGCGAGCGCCGGGATATCGACCAGCTTGTAGACGGCCGAAAAAACGATCGCGGCAAGCACCGTCTTCGGCAGATTGGTGAGGAGGCCCGTGAAGAACAGCAGGCAGAGCGCGAGAGTTGCCGAACAGAACACCAGCGCCAACGGCGTCCGCGCGCCGGCGGCGTCATTGACGGCCGATTGCGACAAGCCGCCGGCAACGGGATAGCCGTGTCCAAAGGCTGCGGCGAGGTTGGCCGCACCCAACCCCAGGAACTCCTGCCGGACGTCCAATGCGTAGCCGTGCTTTGCGGCAAAGCTCCGCGCGGCGGATACGCCCTCAACGTAAGCGAGGACGAGGCATCCGGCGGCGATAGGAAAGAGATCGTCGAATTCGAGCAAGCCAAACGTCGGTAGCGAGATCGTCGGTAACCCGGTCGGGATCGTTCCGGTCACCGGCAGCCCCATTTGCGCGAGCCCGAGTACCGAGACGATCAGGATCGAGAGCGCGACCACTGCCAGCCCGATGGGTTTGCCTGGCAATCTCCTTTCGCCGAGCAGGAGCAACACCGTCGCAGCTACGCCAAAACCGAGCACCTGTGGCCGGGTATCGCCGAGCTGGCCGGCAAGCTTGATCGCGCGATCGAAGAAGTTGTGACCGCCCCCGGCGACGCCGAACAGGCTCGGCAACTGGCTCATGATGATGGTGAGCCCCGCTCCAGCCTTGAAGCCCACCAGAATGCTGTCGCTGATCAACCGTACCAGCAGGCTCAGCTTGAACAGCCAGGCAATCAGGCAGAGCACCGCGACGCTGAAGGCAACGAGGCTGACGATCTGCCCATAACGCGTGGCATCGCCGCCGGCCAGGATGCCGACGGCGCCGGCGATCATCAGCGAGATCGCCGAGGTCGGCCCGACCGCGAGTTGCCGGGACGAGCCCAGCAGGGCGTAACCCACGCCGCCGAGCAGATAGCCGTAGACGCCGATCTGCGGCGGCAGGCCGGCCAGCCCCGCATAGGCCAGCGACACCGGGATCGCGTAGGCCGCCAGCGTAACCCCGGCGATTGCGTCCGCCCCAAGCCTGGAAGCCCGATAGTCCGCGAGCCAGCTCGCCGGCGGAAATCGGCGCATCCAACTCGCCTCTGCCTGGATTGACATCAAGTCCGCCCTGCGACGCCTCAACGGTCGCATGTGGTCGCGCCGGCGGGACCGATGCTCGTTGATTCAAATCAAGCCTCGCACTCGGCAACGTGCTCCTTTTCGTGTTCGGCTCGATTGTCGCGACCTGCGCATTTGCCGGACGACCGCTGGAGCGCATGGCATGTGTCAGCATCGCTTACGGACCCTCGCAATCGCGGCGCTTCTCTTGCTTGGCCTGGTCGCTCCTGCATGCGCCGACGATCAACAGTCCCCCCAGCGCATCCAGGAGGAGATCTGGGTGCTGCCTTTGCCGCTACCGATGTTTGCCTATCTCGTTCGTCCGGTCGGCGACGGCCCCTTCCCGCTGGTCATCATGAACCATGGCGTGTCGCTGAACGCCAGGGATCGCAGCTTCTTCCCGCTGGTCGAATTTCGCGATGCCGCAATGTGGTTCGCACGGCGTGGCTATCTCGTGGTGGCGCCGGTCGGGACCGGCTATGGCGCGGCAGCCATCGATATTCCCGAACGCGGTCTTTATGGCCCGTTCTTCTCCAAGATCGGGAAATGCACCAATCCGAATTTCCTCGATCCGGGCCTTGCCGTCGCGCAGGTCGATCTCTGGATCATCGACTACATGGCTGCCGAGAAGCGCATCGTGCCGAAAGACGTCATCGTCGTCGGACAGTCGGCCGGCGGCTGGGCGGCGATCGCACTGTCGAGCCTCAATCCGCCGCAGGTCAAGGCCATCATCACCTTCGCGGCCGGGCGCGGCGGCCGCGTCGACGGCAAGCCGAACAACAATTGCAATCCCGACAGGCTGGTCGAAGCGACCGGCCTGTTCGGCCACACATCGCGGGTGCCGATGCTGTGGTTCTACATCGAAAACGACACGTTCTTCGGGCCGGCCCTGTCAAAGCGAATGCACGAGGCGTTCTCGCGCGCCGGCGGGCGAGCCGAATACCATCTATTGCCGCCGTTCGGCGACGAAGGGCATTTTCTGATCGGCTCTCCCGCTTCCATTCCCACATGGTCGCCATTGGTCGAACGATTTCTGGACAAGAATCGCTAGGCGGCCGAGCCCGCCGGAGGAGCATCCATGGTCCGATACGGTGGTTTGATGAAGTTGGCCCTGATTGCGTTCAGCATCGGTGCTGCCCACGCCCAACAGACGCCTTCACCGCCAGCTGCGATCAAGGACGGCGGCGAAGTTGCTCCGCGGGGAACGCGCGCGGCGAGAGACATCAAATACGGCGAATGGCAAAAGCTCTGCTTCAACGCAGCCGGCGCGAAGACATTATGCCGGACGACCATCACCGGCACCTTCGCAACCGGCCAGACCGCCGTTCGCATCGACCTGGTCGAACGCGAGGACGGCACCGACCGGATCCAGCTATTCCTGCCGGTCGGGATGTATCTGCAGGCCGGGGTCAAACTGTCGGTCGACCAGAAGCAGATCTATCGCCTGCCCTATACCTGGTGCGTAACCAACATGTGCATTGCAGCCGATGTTGCCGATCCCAGGCTTCTCGAGGAAATGGACGGCGGAAAGGCGCTCTCAATCGACGTTGTCGACAGCAGCATTCTGACGGTGACGACGTCGGTCCCGCTCGACCGCTTTGCGACCGTGCGCAAGGGTGCCCCGGCGCTGACACTCGATCAAGCCATCGATGAATGATCGGGACCCGCAACCGCTAGACGACGCCCCGCCATCAGCCGCTCGATCGGCTGGATCAGCAAATTGGCGGTGAATGGCTTGGTCAGATAGGCCACGCATCCCGATGCCATTGCGACCATGCGCGTTGCCGGGTTGTCGTTTCCGGTGATGTAGATGACGGGGACGTCGATGCCTTGATCCGCCAGGCGGTGGCGCAGTTCGATCCCGGAGCCATCGCTGAGATTGACGTCCAGGATGAGACAAATCGCGCTGTCAAAGCCGCCATCCCTCAGTAAGGCGCTTCCAGTCTCGAATAATCTGGATGCAAATCCATGCTCCCGCAGAAGCCGTCCGATTCCACGGAGCATCGAGGGATTATCATCCACGACGATGATGTATTTCGCGGTCTGCAATTCCTGAGGCCTCTACCCGATCCCGAAATCAGAATCTCGGCTTGCTGCCTCCGCTCGCACGTCTGGATGCAGGACACATCAAGCCCTGTCGGCGCGCTACATTGCCGCCGCCAATGCTGCAGATACGCCCCGTCACGAAGCTTTCATATTGTACCATGGGACAGGAGAGCCGCAGTGCGGGGCGGATCAAGCCTTGAGTTCGGCGCCGGACTGGCGCGTGCCGAGCCGCTCCGCGATGGAGACCAGCTCTGCAAGTGACTGCACCTGCATCTTCTCCATGACCTGGTGGCGATGCGCCTTGATCGTGCGCTCCGTGGTGCCGAGCTCGTGCGCAATCTGCTTGTTGATCCGGCCGCACACGATCAGATCGAACACCTGCCGCTCGCGTGGTGTTAGTCTTGCCAGCAGCGCTCGAAGCGAGTCCAGCCTGGTTCGCTGGCCCCGCGCCAGTTGATGCCGCGCAACGGCGCGATCGATGGCCTCGATCAGCTGGTCCGACGCGATCGGCTTGGTCAGGAAATCTTCGGCACCCGCCTTGATCGCCTGGACGGTCGTCGCGGTGTCGGCATGTCCGGTCAGGAATACGATCGGAAGCGTCGACTCCAGCTCATTGAGCCGGCTCTGCAGCTCCGGACCGCTCATTCCGGGAATGCGTACGTCGAGCACGATACAGCCGGCCTCTTCGTCGTCAGGCATTTGATCGAGCAATTCTCGGGCCGACGCATACGTGACAACGCGATAGCCTGCCAGCTTGAGCCGCCGCTCGAGCGCTGTGCGAAACGAGGCATCGTCGTCGACTATGTGCACGTAAGCGTGCATTGTCGCTCCACCGTCGGCAGATCGCTGCTCTGGATAGAATGATCATCAGCGGCGATCTGAAAATACTGCGTTCGTCTTAACTCCAACCTCGCACCTCGGCAAACAAGACCCAAACGCGCTATGCTGCCAATGGCAGTGAAAGGTGGAATACAGCTCCTCCTCCGGACTGGTTCTCAGCCCAGAGCTGGCCGCTATGCGCCAGAACGATCGTCCGTGCGATGGACAGGCCGATGCCCATGCCCTGCTCCTTTGTGGTGAAAAACGGATCAAAGATGTCGTTCAGCCTGTCCTGGGGAATGCCCGGACCGGAATCGCTGATGGAAATGACTGCCGATGCGTCCCCGTTGACTTCGGTACGACCGATGATCGTGCGCCCGTAGGGCATTTTGGCCATCGCGTCCATGCTGTTGACAACGAGGTTGAGAATGACCTGCTGCAACTGCACTGGGTCACCCTTCACCCGCAGGGTCTGCGGGGAGGTCTGCAAATAAACTGCGACGTTGCGCGCCGAGGCCTGCAACTTGAGGAAATCGAATGCCTCTCGCATGGTCTGGTTGAGGTCGATCTCCTTCTTCTCAAATGGCGCACGCTTCAGCAGGCTGCGCATCCTGCGGATCACCTCGCTTGCACGCAGATCATCACGCTTGATGTCGGAAATGATCTCCCGCACCTCCTGAAGGTCGGGCGTCGGCGAATTGAGGATCAACTCCGCGCTCTCGGCATTGGTCAGGATCGAGCCCAGCGGCTGGTTGAGCTCATGGGCGATCGAGGACGAGAGTTCTCCCGCAGTCGCCTGCCGATTGATATGGGCGAGGTCAGACAGGCGATCGCGGGACTCGACCTCGGCCTTCCGCCGCATGAACCGCTCGTGCAGCAGAAACGCGATCAGCGTCGTTTGAAGCAATAGCGCCGCGGTCAGGGCGACCGCCCGCCAGCGGTATTTTTCCAGGAAGGTCGGCTCATGGAACCGAATCTCGCTGCCTTTTGGCAGGCTCGCCTTGCTGACATTCCAGCGCTGCATCTGCCGCCAGTTGAAGATCGGCTTCACGGCATCGACGGCCGACGGGGGCAGGCTCTCCGGCGCCTCGCCATCCAGAATTCGCAGCGCCCTTTGCGCCGCCTCGGCACCAATCGACGAGGGGACGATAACGAATCCGCCTATCCCGCCTGCATCGAGGAAAGTCTCCGCTGCGACGACAATGGGACGATTGGCTCTTGCGGCGACAAATGCGAGGGCATCCGACGGCGGATAATAGTTGCCTTTGCCGTCGCTATAGAGGCCCGTGTAGATGATCGCGCTATGCTCGGGGAGCGTTGCGACCCGCTCGACGACCTCAGACATCGGCCGTCCAATGATCTCGATGATGTCGAGACCCGGAATGCCGGCCGCTGCCTGGCCTTTCCAATTGCGAAACAGAACCTGCTGGTCCCAGTCCGCGCCAACAAGCACGATGGTCTTGAGGCCCGGCACCACGGCGCGGGCAGCCGTGACGGCATCCTTCAGTTTCAGGCTTACGATGCCGCCGGTGACATAGGCCGGCGGTTGCAGCCGCTCGAAATCGGCCTCTTCGACCAGCGAAAACACGATTGGCGTGTCGGGCCAAAGCTGCGGGCGCCAGCGGAGCGCAAGTTCTAGCGCAGCCACTCCAACCGTGACCACGACACCGATCGGCCGATCGCGATACTTCGCCTCGAGAAATCGGCGAAAGTCCTCCTGATAGGCCTCGCCGCCGAAACGGTTGAGATCGAGGCTTTCCGTGTAGACGGTGGTCGGGGTGTGACCGTGGGCGCTCACCGCGTCCCTCAGCCCGACGGACACCTGGTAGTAGAAAGGGCCACGTCGATCAGACTGGTCCAGCACCAGTATGGAATGCGGGCGCATCTGTTGCGCCCGGAGGCCAACCGGCGACAACAAGGCAGCCAGCAGGATGATCAGTCCAGAGAGCCGAAATGCACTGCCCATGGCGTTCGGAGCCGGAGACCAACGGGTTTGAAATCTAGCACCCGACTATCAGTATGAAAATTGAAAAGTAATCTAAGACTGTGCGCACCAATTACGAACAAATTGCCGCATTTCGCGCACCCTGTCCTTTAGGACAATGACCTCAAGACCAATAGTGGCCGCCCGAGCCCTGGCGTAGTCATTGCGCGCGGACACGCATTTCGAACCGCTGCGGACGCCGCAACAGTCGTTTACCCAAGAGAGTTGGTCCATGTTCGCTCACGTCAACGTCAGACCGGCCACTATGCCGAGCATCCTCGGTGGGCTGACCGCCCGGCATGCCAACTGCATCACCAGCGAATTCCACTACAGGAAGGGCTCCGAGATCTACGGGGAGAAGGAGCCGGCGGAGTACGTCTACCAGGTCGTTTCAGGGGCAGTCCGCAGCTACAAGCTCCTCTCCGACGGACGCCGCCAGATTGGCGCATTTCATCTCGTCGGGGACATTTTCGGCCTTGAAAATGCCGAAACCCATCGCTTCACCGCCGAAGCCGTCGTCGACACCGACGTGCGCCTGATCAGGCGGATGAGCCTCGAACGGGTGGCAGATTCCGATTTCGCCCTGGCTCGCAACCTGCTGATCATGACCACCAGCAACCTGCAGCACGCCGAAGATCACATGCTGCTGCTCGGTCGCAAGACCGCGCTGGAGCGGGTTGCCGCCTTCCTGCTCGAAATGGATCGCCGGCTGACCGGGGTTGGCGTCGTCGCGTTGCCGATGTGCCGGCGCGATATCGCCGACTACCTCGGGCTCACCCTCGAGACGGTATCGCGTGCGCTGTCCAAGCTGCACGGCTATGGAGCAGTCGACTTCCTCGGCTCGAACCAGCGCGAAATCATGCTGATCGACCGCGACCAGCTGTCCAGGCTGGATAACTGACCGCGACAGACTACCGGGATTTCGCGAGCGCCGCCTGGCGCTCGATGGTCTTTTGCAGCACCTCGAACAGGACCGCGGTCGACCAGCCGAACATCAGAATACCGTTCATGGCAGCCATCGGTCCGACCAGCAGCCACTGCTTGACCGGGATCACGTCGCCATAGCCGAGCGTTGTGTAGTTCACGAACGCGAAATAGAGCAGATCGCTACCCGCGGGCGCTGCACCAATAGCCAGATAGGCCAGCGACCACACCACGATCTCCAGCGTGTGAGCCACCATCAGGATCAGCGCGGTCGCCACCATCATGCCGCTGAGCTGAAGCCCAAACCGGCCGGACGCGCTCAGCGCGACTTTCCGCACCAGCCCGATCACCGCGACGGTGAACAGCGAATGGATCACGATGTTGATCGCGCTGACCGCCAACCCCACGAGGAGCTGAAACAACATCATCGCTCTCCCGCCCGCCGGGCGCGGTCGTCGCGGATCCATGCCGAGATCAACTCCCAGGCGACCGCGAGAATGATTGGACCGATAAACAAGCCTACGATGCCGTGGGCAAGCGTGCCGCCGATCACCCCAACGAGGATGACGGGTGCCGGCGTGGTCAAGCCCCGCCCCATCACCAGCGGCTTCAGCACATTGTCGAGGACGCCGACGACGAGGAAGAAAAGCGTCAAGGCGAGCGCCGTCGTGAAGTCCTTGGCCGACCAGAGCCAGATGATGACCGGAAGGAGCACGATCGCCGCTCCGATCTGCACGATCGCCAGCAGCATCACGACAAACGCCAGCAGCCCGGCACTCGGAATTCCGGCCAGCTTGAAGCCAATGCCGGCCAGCAGCGATTGCAGAACGGCGATGCCGATGACGCCCCGGGAGACCGCCCGAATGGTTGTGCCCGCAAGGTCGAGGAAGTGCTCGCTCTGTTCGGGCACGATGCGGGACAGGAAGCTTCGGCACACCGCAGCAAGCTGCAGGCCATAGGGAAACAGAAAGCCTGCCAGGACGACCGCCAGCAGGAACTTCAGCATGCCGACGCCGGCATTGCTGGCGAACGCAAACAGGATGCCGGCCAACGGCTTCAAATGCGGCACGACCTCACGCAGCACGGCGCGCAGATTGGTCGACGCCCGATCCCAGAAATCATAGAGCGGCGCGCCGATCAGCGGCCAATCCTTGACCTCCGCCGGTGGCGACGGCACGATAACGTGGCCGGCGCTCAATTGTTCGGCGAGGTCCCTCATCCCCTCGACCGCTCCGATCCCGAGCCACGTCGCCGGTCCGATGACGACGCCCAGAGAGATCAAGGTCAGCACGAGGGCCGCGATGCCTGCGTGACCGCCAAGCATTCGTGCGAGCCAGGTGAAGACGGGATAGAGCGCGACCGCGAGCACTACGCTCCAAGCCAGGATCGGCACGAACGGGCGAACCAGCACGAACGACCAGTAGATCAGCAGCGCCAGCAATCCGAGACGAATTGCGAGCTGGATGAACTCGTCTCCGGCCACGATCTGGCGAAGGGTTTTCAAGAGCGTGCTTTCGATTGAACCTCGGCAGCTACGCGGGAAGCGGTGCCATCGCGCGACCGCACACGGCTTGATTCAGATCAAGCGCGACGCGTCCGGACGTTCACCAAAGAAGCGGCCCCGGTTCGGGGGTAGGAATCGGGGCCGCTCCATCTTCGTCGGGATGCGATCACGGCCGGGATCACGAACGCGATCGCCCGCTCATTAGGCGGCGGCCTGCCGCCCGCGCGCAATTGTCCCAAGGTGCAGCATCAATCGTCCGCACACCCCGTCGCGACTTTGATTCAAATCAAGCTTCGGCTGGCCGCGGCTGACAGGCTCGGTCGCGAATGATCGCGAAGGCCGGCTTGATGTCGCTGGCTTTCGATCGCGACTGCCTGTGTCACCCCGATGTGGAGGATGTCATGAAGAACACCAAGACCTTGCTGGCCTTGATCCTGCTCGCGAGCACGGTCGGCATTGGCGCAGCCCAGGCGGCCCCGATGCCGACCAACGTCGCCGCGATGAAGGGCGCGGCGGACAATGCCGCCGTTCAGGTTCGCTGGGGTGGCGGCTGGCGCGGCGGCGGCTGGGGCT